>NZ_JAWRCU010000013.1:0-220977 GCF_033542235.1 Mesorhizobium sp. BAC0120
ATCAGCGGTTGCAGGCGGCAGGCAAAGAGAAGATGGTCATCCGCATCGCGCTCGCCCGCAAGCTGCTCGTCATCCTCAATGCAAAAGCACGCGATGCGCGCATCGAGTTCGCTAATGCAACTTGACACGTCAGATAGTCGCTCATCGCCCTGCCGGGCACTTCTCCCCGTAAACGGGGAGAAGGACGCCGGCCGTTTTTGAAGGCGCTCGTACTGCACCGTCGGCGATTGGCGAAATCAAAGCGGCAGTGTCTCTCTCCCCGCTTGCGGGGAGAGATGCCCGGCAGGGCAGTGAGGGGCAGCACCAACGGTCAAACTTTCAGCCGCTGGTGACCCCATCCGCCGGTGTCCAAATGGCTTGCGGGATGAAATCTGCGTTAACCTGAAGCGGGCCCAAGCCCAGCCTTTCACACGAACGGTTTGCCGACCTCGAACTTGTTAGGCAGCAGGCGCCTGAAATAGGCGAGCCCGGCCTCTGAGAGCTGGTTCTCGCCGGATTTCAGGAAGTCGTCGGGCATATGGCGCGTCTTGCCGGCGACATTGGCGAGCGGCACCAGTTTCGTGACGGTTTTCTCGCCATCGAATTGCAACGCGACGGAGCCGCCCCCCTTATCGGCAGCCTCGACTGCGAAGGCGCCGGCCTCGAAAGCCTCCTTCGCGTCAGTCGGGCTGATCATCGAGATCGCGCCGCGCGGCAGATAACCGAGCGTGTCGACGCGAGCGCGTGCCTTGGGCAAGCCCTCGGCCAGTATCTGCTCGAAGGTTGCTCCGAGCGCAGTGCCGGAGAGCTTGAGGTTGCCATGCGCGTCGCGCTCGAGTTTCTCCGGAGGCACGATGGTCTCGACCAGCGAACGGCCATCTTCGGCTGAAACGCCTTCCGAGACTGCGACGATGCAGCGCTTGTGTCGATCGAGCGTGCTCTTCACGTCGTCAATAAAGCGCGCCGGCGAGAAGCCGCGCTCGGGCACATAGACGAGATGCGGGCCGCTCTCCTCATCGAGGCGCCAAGCCGCGGAGGCGGCCGTCAGGAAGCCGGCATGGCGGCCCATGACGATGCCCACATAGACGCCGGGCAGGGCGCGGAAATCGAGATCGACGCTCAGGAAAGCGGCTGCAACGAATTCGCCGGCCGAGATGAAGCCCGGCGTGTGGTCGTTGTCGACGAGGTCGTTGTCGATCGTCTTCGGGGCGTGCACGAAAGCCATGCTGCCGCCGGCCGCATCGGTGAGGATCTGCTGGGTGCCGGCCGTGTCGTTGCCGCCGATATAGATGAAGGCGTCGGCGCCGGCCTTCCTGAGGCCGGTGAGCACCACGTCGCAATAGGCGGCATCCGGCTTGTCGCGCGTGCTGCCCAGGGCGGCGCTCGGCGTGCCGGCAACCAGTTTCAGTTGCGCCTCCGGCACGGCCGAGAGCTCGACATAGTCGCCGTCGCGGATGCCGCGCACGCCATGGCGCGCGCCGAGTACCTTGGCGCCGGGATGGCGCTTCTTTGCTTCCAGCACGGCGCCGACGAGCGTCTGGTTGATGACGGCGGTCGGGCCGCCTCCTTGCGCGATGACGAAGGTCGCCGACATGTCATTTCTCTCCGATTTCAGGCTGTACGATCTGAGCAAGCATGGCCCGACCGGTGCGAACGCGCAACCGTTGAGGGCGAGCACCGGGGCAGTTATTTATCTCCGCGTCGGCGCAGGGCAAGACACCGGGGACAGTTTTGCCTATTTCCGCCTGCGAGACGCTTTGGGGAAAGGGGACTTCCCTTCGCTCAGCCGACCACGACCGGCGTCCGGCCGTTGACGCGGTTGTAGAGGTCGATGACGTCCTGGTTCATCATGCGCACGCAACCCGACGACATCGCCTGGCCGATGCTCCACCATTCGGGGGAGCCGTGCACGCGGTAGCCGGTGTCGACATTGTCCTTGTAGATGTAGAGCGCACGCGCGCCGAGCGGGTTGTCGAGGCCGCCCGGCTGGCCGTTGCGCCACTTTTCCAGCTCCGGCTTGCGGGCGATCATCTCCGCCGGCGGCCTCCAGGTCGGCCATTTCTTTCCGTACTGGATGTTGGCGCGGCCCGACCAGCGGAAGCCGTCGCGGCCGATGCCGACGCCGTATCGGATCGCCTCGCCGCCGGGCAACACGTAATAGAGATGACGCTCGGCGAGATTGACGACGATGGTGCCGGGCTGCTCGCCGGTCGGATCGACGACGATCTGCCGGCGATACTCGCGCGGCACCTTGTCATAGGGGATCGCCGGCAGGACGAAACCCTCGTCGGTCAAGGAGGCGTACATCACGTCAGGGCTGGTGACGTGGTTGTCGATACCGATTTGGGGACGGGTGGGGACCGTTCCCGTTGTGAAATTATCGAGCTCCAGCGCAGGCATGTCGGCCGTCTGCGAGCAGGCGCTGAGCGCTGCGGCGCCAAAGCCAGTGAGCACCGTCCGGCGCGTAAGCGAGGAGGCGAGCAGGCGGTTGAAAGATTTCGGGGAGAGGGAGGACACGTGGACTCCAGACCAAAGCACGCATTGCAGACGACTTTCTGCCAACATGGTTGAAAAAGCGTGAATACGAGCTGCCGGCTTGTTAGAGCGTTCTGTTATTCTCCAGGCGCAGGTGCTGCCCCTCGCCCTTACCCTCTCCCCGTGAAAAACGGGGAGAGGGGGCGTCAGCGTCGCGATTCCTCCGGCTAAGGGGCGAGGCGCCAACCTCGGCGTCCCCCTCTCCCGCGTGCGGGGAGAGGGTAAGGGTAAGGGTGAGGGGCGGCGCCGATCCAAAACCAGAAGGCTCTAACGCGAGGGAGCAGGAGTGCTAGTGGAAGCGAGGAAATGGTTTCGCAGGCGGCAGTTGACGCCTGAGCTCGCGGTGTATGAGGAGCCGTTCGTAAACTCCTTCTTTCGCGCGAACATGTTCCATCTGGCCGGCCGCGACCGCGACCTCCTCGTCGATACCGGCATGGGATTGGCTCGCCTGTCCGAGGCGATCGAGCCTGCTGCCGGCAAGCCGTTGGTTGCGTCTGCCACTCACATCCATCTCGATCATGTCGGCTCGCTGCACGAATTCGCCGAACGCGCCGGACCTGGATATTCGGCGCGATCGTTCGAGCTCATGGATGACGCGAAGACCTATGCCGACCAGTTCCGCGATCTGGACGAACCGCTGGCGGAGCCGCCGGAAACCGGCTGGCAGCTCGCCGGTTACAGGCTTCACCCGGCGAAGCTGACAATGCCGCTCTTCGAAGGCGATGTCGTCGACCTCGGCGATCGTCGGTTCCGTGTGCTGCACCTACCAGGCCATTCGCCGGATTCGATCGGCCTGCTCGACGAGCACGACGGCCTGTTCTTCAGCGGTGACGCCATCCATGACCAGCAGCTGATCGACGATCTGCCGGATTCGGATCGGAGAGCGTATCGCGAGACGATGGCACGCATCCTCGAGCTGCCGGTGCGGATCGCCTGCGGCGGTCACGGCGAGGCGATGGACGGCGAGCGAATGTGCGAAATCGCGAGGGCGTATCTCTCCAGAAGCGCCTAGCGGGGCCGCTTCCGCCGGTCCAACACAGTCCGATCCACAACCTCTGCAGCTTGCCGAAGGCGGAAGCTGGCCAGACTGTTCTCTGGCCAGAAAACTCCGGTTGCTCGCTATGCTTGGCCCCTCTGCATTGACGAGCCCCTTTCCATCAAGCCCCAGATGTGACCGAATGGATCAAACACGGATGCAACACGGTATCCCTCCGTGCTCACCTGAAGCTCGTCACGAATGACAGCCCCGGCCTCCACTGCTTTCCTCAGCACAGCCTCTGGATCACGCACTTCGAGGCGAAGGACCGAACTGACTGAGCCCTTGCCCTTCGGATAAAACGGGCCGCCTCTGACGGGCTCCAGTTCGCGCCGGGGATTGGAGCCTGAAACAGTGATCTTCGTTTCCCCAATTCTCAGATCTACAGCTACTAGTTCGTCAGCATGCACGTAGGTTCCGATCCGCACAGCATCAAAAGCAGCCTCATAGAAACGTGTGGCTTCTTCCTCTCGGCTGTGCTCGACCATGATCGCCATACTCAAAGTTACTTCCTCATCGGAGGCGGCTTTCCAGACGTTCCAGTCTCTGAAACCGTTTTGACGTGCGACGATCTCCAGACAGGCGCTATGCGGCAGGTCCACCTGCCGTTCCGCAAGCGCCTTACGCAACGCTTTTGCCATTGATTTCGAGCGAGAAAGCTTATCCATGGTTCGATCCCTTGCAGGGCGCATACTGTGTCAGTGCTCGCGTTGCTGACGGTCGCCCAAAGGGGTCCACCAAAATGTTCGTGCATTCACCATCCTAAGGGAGCGAGCGGCTGGCTGCACGGGGCCAGTGGCAGTCAAATAGATACGGCCGATTCGGTCAACTGACCGATTTGCCTCAATGGCCCCTTTCCAGTCCAAACGAGACTGGCGTGTCAGGTGGCAAGCATCAGGTTTTCACCACTAGATTCTTCTTTACATCGGGAGCGACCGAGAGATTTATGCTCTCCTTCAACAGGAGAGAACAAATGGCCTTCGAAACCTGGCTCGCCTTCACTGCCGCGGCAGCGGTGCTGCTCGTCATTCCGGGACCGACCATCCTGCTCGTCGTTTCCTATGCGCTCGGGCAGGGCTGGCGAACGGCACTGCCGATGGCAGTGGGCGTCGCGCTCGGTGATTTCACGGCCATGACCCTTTCCATGCTCGGCATCGGCGCGCTGCTGATGGCCTCGGCAACGGTCTTCACGGCGCTGAAGTGGACGGGCGCGGCCTATCTCGTTTATCTCGGCATAAAACTCTTCCGTGCGGGCGGCGCCATGAAGGCAGAACCGCGCACGACACGCAGCCCGGCCGTCAAGATGATGGCGCATGCCTGGCTGGTCACGGCGCTCAACCCGAAAAGCCTGACCTTCTTCATCGCCTTCCTGCCGCAGTTCCTCGACCGGCACGCCGATTTCTGGACGCAGATGGTGATCTTCGAGGCGACCTTCCTGACGCTCGCCTTCCTGAACGCCTTCAGCTACGCACTTGTGGCGTCGCGGGCGCGCAGCATGGTCGGCAATGCACGTACGATCCGCATGTTCAACAGGGCCGGCGGCACGCTGCTGGTCGGTGCGGGGGTCGCCACAGCCGCTATCCGCTCCGGGAATTGAGTTTGCGGCTCGGTTCCACGATGCGCGATTCGCTCGGTCTTCAAGTCACCGGCGCGACGCAATCGGCGATCGAGCATTACGAGCGCGCGCTCCACGAGCTGCAGTGCTTCATCGGCGATCCTGTCGGGTCGGTGGAGGAGGCCATCGCTGCAGCGCCAGGTTTCGTCATGGCGCATGTGCTGAAAGGTTATCTCTATGGCCTCGCGACCGAGCGCGAAGCAATGGCGGTAGCGGCCGACACTCATGCCGCCGCGCAGAAGCTCGGCGGTACGGCGCGCGAACAGGGGCATGTCTCGGCGCTCGGCAAGCTTGCCGCCGGCCGCTGGCATGAGGCGGGCGCCACGCTGGAAGACATCTCGATCGAGTATCCGCTCGATGCGCTCGCCTTGCAGGCCGGCCATCAGGTCGATTTCTTCACAGGCAATTCGCGCATGCTGCGCGATCGCATCGCGCGTGCCCTGCCATCATGGTCCTCGGGCATGCTTGGCCACCACGCCCTGCTCGGCATGCATGCCTTCGGGCTCGAGGAGACCGGCGATTATGCCCGCGCCGAGGCGACGGGGAAACGCGCGGTCGAGATCGAGCCGCGTGACGGCTGGGCGCAGCACGCCGTCGCCCACGTCATGGAGATGCAGAGCAGGCAGCGGGATGGCATAAGCTGGATGCGCCAGGAGTCCGTTGGCTGGACCAGGGAGAGCTTCCTGCAGGTGCACAATTGGTGGCACCTCGCGCTGTTCCATTACGATCTCGGCGAGGCCGGCGAGGTGCTCGCGCTCTTCGATGGGCCGATCTACGGCTCCCGCTCGACGCTTGCGCTGAACATGGTCGACGCCTCGGCGATATTGTGGCGGCTCCATCTCGGCGGGGTCGATGTCGGCGATCGTTGGGGCGAGCTTGCCGCGAACTGGCTGCCTAAGGCGGGCGCAGCCAATTATGCTTTCAACGATGCCCATGCGATGATGGCGTTTGTCGGCGCCGATATGCCCGGGGCGGCCGAGACCCTGATCGAAGCGCAGCGCCGGGCGATGGGGGCGGCGGACGACAATGCCGCCTTCACGCGCGACGTCGGCCACCCGGTGGCGCTGGCGATCAAGGCTTTCGGCGACGGGAATCACCGGGAAACGGTCCGGCTGTTGCGGCCGATCAGGGCAATGGCGCATCGCTTCGGCGGCAGCCACGCGCAGCGCGACTTCATCGACCTGACGCTGATCGAAGCAGCATTGCGGTCAGGAGACGTGGCGCTGTCGCGCGCCCTCGCCGAGGAGCGTTTCGACGCCCGGCCCGCGAGTCCCTTGTCACGACTTTTTCTGGAAAGAGCGGGACAGGGTTAGCTGTACCGATCGCTGACCCTCAGTCCTTCGCCCGCTCCACATATGAGCCGTCGACCGTCATGACGACGACGCGGGTGCCGACCGTGATATGCGGCGGAACCGAAGTGCGCACACCGTTCGAAAGCACCGCGGGCTTGTAGGACGAGGATGCAGTCTGGCCCTTGGTGACGGGTTCGGTGTCGACGACCTCGAAGCTTGCGCGCTGCGGCAGCACGATCGAGATGGCTATGCCTTCGTGCAGCGCCAGCTCGACCGCCATCCCCTCCTGGAGATATGGCGCCTGGTCGCCGACAACGCTCTCCGGCACCGCGACCTGGTCATAGGTCTCAGGATTCATGAAGTGGAAGCCTTCGCCGTCGTGATAGAGGAAAGTGTGCTCGCGCTCCTCCACATGGGCGCGCTCCACCTGCTCGGTCGTGCGATAGCGCTCCGAAATCTTCACGCCGTCGGAGATGCGGCGCATGTCGAGCTGAGTCACCGGCGTGCCCTTGCCGGGGTGGATGTTTTCGGCGGACAGAATGACGTAGAGCTTTCCGTCCTTGTCGACGACATTGCCCTTGCGGAGCGAACTGGCGATTACCTTCACGTGCTAAACCCTGAATGAATGGAAACCAATGGGAACCGGCTGAGGAGCCTTTCGTCGCGCCTAGCGCATCTTGAGCGCCGCCGCCAGTACCCCCGCAACTCAACCGAGCACCGATGACCTATTTCTCACCCTGGTGGACGCCGCACGTTCATGCCGACCGACGCCCGCGACTGATGCTACGCAACTCCATAACCGCCGCCACGCGGGAATGGTTCACTCATCATGACTTCATAGAGGTCGAGACCGCCGCCCTGCAAATCTCGCCCGGCAACGAGGCGCACTTGTCCGCCTTTTCCACCGAGGCGATCGGGCCCGACGGCAAGCGCCAGCCCTTCTATCTGCACACGTCACCGGAATTCGCCTGCAAGAAGCTTCTGGCTGCGGGCGAGACGCGAATCTTCAGTCTCGGTGCGGTCTATCGCAATCGGGAGCGCGGCGCCTTGCATCATCCCGAGTTCACGATGCTCGAATGGTACCGGGCCGGCGAGACCTACGAAAGCGTGATGGCGGATTGCGCCGCGCTCGTTGCGCTGGCGGCCGAGCGGGCCGGCTCGAAGCGCTTCGCCTTCCGAGGCCGCGAAACCGATCCTTTTGCCGAGCCGGAGCGCCTCACGGTCGCGGAAGCGTTCCTTCGCCATGCCGGCATTGACCTGCTCGCCACGGTCGCCAGGGACGGCTCGACGGATGCGGAGGCGCTGCGCGAAGGCCTGACGCAGGCCGGCTTGCGCACCGCGCCGGACGACAATTGGGCAGACCTGTTCAGCAGGGTCCTGGTGGAACGGGTAGAGCCGGCGCTCGGGCAGGGGAAGGCGACCATTCTTTATGAATATCCGGTCGCCGAGGCGGCGCTTGCCCGAAAGACCACGAACGATCCGCGCGTCGCAGAGCGCTTCGAGCTCTATTGCTGCGGGGTCGAGCTTGCCAATGGCTTCGGCGAACTGACGGATGCCGCGGAGCAGCGGCGCCGCTTCGAGGCCGAGATGGACGAAAAGGAGAGGGTATATGGCGAGCGATATCCCCTCGACGAGGAGTTCCTGAACGCGCTCGCCATCATGCCGGAAGCAAGCGGGGTTGCGCTGGGGTTCGACAGGCTGGTGATGCTCGCGGCCGGCGCAGCCAAGATCGAGGACGTCATCTGGACGCCGGTGGCATAGCCTCGTAGAGCCCAGCTTTGCCGTTCGCTGAAAGCAGACCGCTCGGTGAGGGCGGCCCCTCTGTCACTTCGGGGAGAGGCCGGCTGCCAGCGATGGTCCGATATCGGCAAACATATTTTGCCGATTGGGACCGAGGACGTTCGTTCGGCATATGCTTGGTGTCACAGCCTCGCAAGTAATTCTGAAGGCACTGTTCTTTCGACGAAATTCCGCCCCAAAGCCGCCTTCTTGCTAGGTTGGATTTGCGTGCTTCGGGAAACCTTCCGACCTCTCCGGCGTTGTTGACAGAGAGCGGATAACACGTAGCAGATTGCGATGTGGACGCTTCAGAAGTTCCTCGGCTTCTTTCTTGCCTTCATTTTCGTGGCCGTTTCGGCTGCCGGCGCGCTTGCACAAGAGCAAAAACGCCTTGCTTTCGTCATAGGCAATGCCGCCTATCCATCAGGCGCGCTGGCGACACCCGCCAACGATGCCGGACTGATCGCGCAGACCCTGCAGGCGGCCGGTTTCGATGTGGTCGGCGCCCGCGACGTTGACCAGGAATCGCTGCGCGGTTCATTGCGCGATTTCCTCGGCAAGGTCTCCGCCGCCGGTCCCGAAGCTGTCGTCTTCGTCTATCTCGCCGGCCGCGGTGTGCAGTTCGAAGGCGAGAACTACTTCTTGCCGGTCGATGCCCAGATCGCCAATCCAACCGACGTTCCGCTTCAGGGAATGCGGCTATCCGATATCACCAAGTCCCTGGCTGGACTGCCGACGAAGGTCAACATCGTCGTGCTCGATGCGGCGCGGCCCAATGCATTCCCGAAAATGAACCAGCCGCTCGCCGGCGGTCTCGCGCTGGTCGATCCCGACCCGAACATGATGATTGCCTTCAACGCCGCTCCGGGGACCGTCGCCCCGGAAGGCAGGGGGCCGTACGGCGCCTATGCCCAGGCCCTTGCCGAGATGATGCGTGAGGGTGGCTTGTCGCTCGACGATGTGTTCGATCGCACGCGCCTGCGTGTCAACGAGGTAACACAGGGCGCGGAAGTTCCGTGGGACGCCTCCAAGATCAGCGCGCCCTTCGTCTTTTTCGACCGTGCTCCGGATGCGCCCGCGCCCAAAGTTTCGGAGGCCGAATCCCAGGCCAACAGAACCAGGCAAATCCGCGACTTCGATGCCCACGACGCCTATGTCGCGGCCCTCGATCGCGACACGTTGCGTGGCTACGAGGATTTCCTCGTCGCCTATCCTCACGACCCCATGGCCAAGCGTGTGCGCGCCATCGTCGCGGCGCGGCGAGAGGCGATCACCTGGCGCGAAACCTGGCTGCGGGATACGCCGGAGGCCTACTGGTCCTATCTCCGGCGCTACCCGCATGGCCCGCATGCCTGGGACGCCCGCCGCCGGCTCGAGCATTTCGAGGCGGCCCTGGAGCCGCCGGAGGATTTTGCCGTCTACGCCTATGATGTGCCGCCGCCTCCGGAGGAGGAAATCGTCTATGTCGACCGGCCGGTGCTCTATTTCGACGACCCCGATTTCGACTTGCCGCCGCCACCGCCGGTCGCGGTCACATTCCTGCCCCCGCCGCCGCCCGATTTCGTTATGCTGCCGCCCCCGCCGCCCCCCGTCGGCATCTTCGTCCTGCCGACGCCGGCCTTTGTGCCCATTCCGGCTTGGGTCGACCCGCCGCCTCATGTCGTGCCGCCGCCGGACAACGTCATCTTCAACAACATCCACAACACCACCATCATCAACAACACGACGATCAACAACGAGAACAACCAGGCAGCGCAGCGAGGTGGCCTCACCACCGGCCAGAAGCTGACCGGGGCCGCTGTCGGGATGGGCGCGGCCGCGCTCGCGACCAAAGTCGCGCTGCCGCCGCTGTTGCAGAAGAAGGCCACGCTCTCCAACCAGCGCCCCGTTGCTGCGGGCAAGCCCGACCAGGCCGCGGCGCAGGGCAAGCAGCCCGGCGGCGCGACCCCGCTCTCGAAGACGCTCTCAACCGATCACGCCCTGCCTGGAGCGAACGGCAAGACGCTGCCGCTCGTCGACGGCAAACCGCCTGTGCTCAACGGCCAGAATTTGCCCGCCGACAAGTCCAAGAACCCGCCTGGCAAGCAAGCCACCCTGGGCGGCAATCAGAAAACAGGAAATGCCGTTACCGCACAGGGCAAAGGCCAGCATAACGGAGCCGGCAACAGCCTTGACAAGAATGGCAAGCTCCCCAAGCAGCCGACCGTCAATGGTGCCCCTGCCGGGCAGGCCCTGAACGTCCCGCAGAAGCCCAAGAACAATCCGAACGCGACGTCCGGCCAGGGCAACGGCAAAGGCAAGAATCTGTCGGCTGGCCAGTCCGTTGTCGTGCCGAGCGACCAGGGGTCGGCTGCCGGGAACAAGAAGCTCCGCAAGCCGCGGAGCGGCGATGCAGGTCCCGCTGTCGCGAACGGCAACGTCCAGCGGAATATCAAGGTCAGCAAGCCGAAGGGGAACCCGCAGCCCCAGGTCAAGCCGCAGCAGAAGCCGAGCGTGCAGGCGTTATCCAAGCCGCAAAAGCCGGAATTCCATGCGCAGCCCAAGCCTCAGGTGCAGGCGCGAAGCGTGCCGCAGCAACCCAAGCCGCAGCAACCCAAGCCCCAGCAGCCCAAGCCGCAGCAGCAACAGGTCAAGAAGAAGCCGTCTTGCGGGCAGAAGGGCGAACCGGCCTGCGGCAAGTAGCGAGCACGAAAGGGCGCGCCCAATTCGTCCAGCAAATCATCGGAGCTCCGGCTGGGTATCGGTCATGTCTGACCGGGGATCACGCTTCGTGCCAACGAGTGCATGGCGCAACTGAAGTCATCAACGGCCAGTTGCGGCGAAGCTTCTTTCAAAACGGTCGACGACATCATCGACATCGGACATGGCCAGGCAGAGTGGCGGGCACATGCGAATGACGTTCCGGTAAGGCCCAGAGCGGCTGGCGACAAGCCCGTTGCGGCGCGTCTCCTCGAAGATCGCGAGTGTCTCTTCTGGCGCCGGCTCTTTCGTGACGCGGCTCTTGACGAGCTCGATTGCAAGCATCAAGCCGCGGCCTCTGACGTCGCCGATAATCGGATAGCGCTCCTTCAAGTCTTCGAGCCGAGCCTTGAGCGCACCACCGACAGCCCGGGCGTTCTCCTGAAGCTGTTCCTCTCGGATCACTTTGAGAACGGCGCGGCCGGCCGCGCACGCAACCGGATTCGCACCGTAGGTGTGGAACAGGAACTTGTCGGCCATCGACTCGGCAACCGCACGTTTGGCGATCACTGCGCCGAGAGGGATTCCGTTGCCCACACCTTTTGCCACCACAACGATATCGGGCACCACGCCGTGAGATTCGAAGGACCAGAAGGCGTCGCCCGTGCGTCCCACGCCGGCCTGCACCTCGTCTATGATGCAGAGGCCGCCAGCGGCCCGTACTCGCTGCAATGCGCCAGCGATATAGCCTTCGGGCATGGGGACGATGCCGCCGTAGCCCTGGACGGGTTCGATGATCATGCCCGCCAGCTTGCCGCTCGTGGAGGTTGCGATCGCGCGGTCGACTTCCCGCAGATAAGGCTCCAATTCTTCGCCGTGGACGCCGCGATACTGGTTCGGCTCCGGCACGAAGGTTACGCCCCCGAGCTGCGGGACCGGGTGGCGGAAGCCGGCTATGCCCGTCACCGACTGCGCGCCAAACGTGGCTCCATGGTAGCTGGAGGCAAGCGCCAGCATGTCGATATTGCCGGTATGGGAACGCGCCATGAGCAGGGCGAGGTCGATCGCTTCGGCACCGGAATTGGTGAAATGGACGACCCATTCGTGGCCGGCCGGCATCGTGGCCGCGAGTTCTTCGGCGTACTGGGCCGGCACCGGATGATAGAACATGGTGGTGCAGTGGGTCAGTTCCGCGACCTGTTCGCTCGCGGCCTTCACGACTTGCGGATGCGCGTGACCCACTGAGATGCAAAGGTTCATTCCAAGCAGGTCGATGTATTTTCTATCCTGTTCATCCCAAACATATTGTCCCCGGCCACGCTTGATGATCAGCGGATCCTTGTAGGGGACGAATTTGCGCTGGGAGGCGGAGTAGAAGCGGTCCCTGCGATCGACAATGCTTTGCGTCGACCAGTCGACCGCAAGCGATGAATGGATATGAGGAGCGTTCATGTCCTTGCCTCTCAGATTTGAGCAACGGAAGGATAGAACATGGATGCGTGTGCGAACGCACCGGCAAAATGATCCATCAGGATAACTGATGCAGCCAATTAGGGCGCCGGGATGCCCTAAGACGAAAATGCGGCGGCTAAGGTCAAGCCGGAGCCGCCGATCGCTCCAGGGTAAAGTGGTCAGGAGGCAAATCGGGCAGGCGCTCGTTTATCGCCTTTCTCAGCACTTCCGCGGTGCGCGCGGCAAATGCTTCGGGCAATTCTCCCAATTCCCGCTCCCGCGCGACCAGCAGGATGTTGCGCGACAGGCTGGTGAACGGCAGTGGATGAATGTCGATTTGCATGCCCTCGGCAAGGCCGTCGATGAGCAGCGTCGGCGTCAAGATGGCGAAGCCCATGCCCGCCGCCACGGGCGCCATCACCACGCTGGAGCGATCGCCCTCCATCGCCCGCGGCAGCTCGATGCGCAGGCGGCTGAGATGCTGATCGACCCGCAAACCGACCGGCGTCTCCCTGGAAAAACGCACGAAAGCAAGCTTGCTTGAGAGTTTTCTGATGTCGCCGACGTCGCCAGAAAAACCCTTCGGTGTCACAAGCAGGAATTTCTCCGTCATGACGGGGTAGCGCGTCAGCCCTTCGATCTCGAACAGTTCGCCTGAAGTTACCGCCAGGTCAGCGCGGCGTGCCCGAAGCAGCGCGACATGATCGGTGGCAAGCCCGGCAAAAAGGCTGAGTTCCGGAATGCCGAAATCTCTTCGCGCCAGAACCGAGAGCGCGGGCGCCAAAGTGGTGGCGATCGAAGCCAGCAGCGCCACCCTCAGCAGCGGCAGGGGCGCGGCATTGACACGGCGCGCCTCGGTGCGCAGTCCCTCCACTTCCGCCAGTATGGCGGCGGCCCGGCGATGCAGCGCTATGCCGGCCTTCGTCAACTCGATGGGTCTCAGATTGCGGTCGATCAGGCTTACGCCGAGCGCCGTTTCCAGGTTCTTCAAATGCTGGGACGCGGCTGACTGGGTCATGCCGAGCATCTGCGCGGCCTGCGTTACATGCCGTGTCTCGACGATGGCCGCGAAAACCTCGATCGACCGTAACAGATTGAAATCGAAGCTGCCGCTCTTCACCGGATATCCCTTCGCAGCACCCAGCATAAGTTTTGCTAATGTTGCAGAAATCCCATTGAGCACAAGCCCGCTTGGCGGGAAAGATCGCCGCGTTTCGGCGGCAAAGGGATCCCACCGGTGAATGAAGACGCCCGGATCGTGATCATAGGCGGCGGTGTAATCGGCCTGAGCGTCGCTTATCATCTGGCCGAACTCGGCGTGACCGACGTCGTTCTCATCGAGCGGAATCAATTGACGAGCGGGACCTCCTGGCACGCCGCCGGGATCGTGGGCCCTCTCAGGGCCACGCTCAATTTGACCCGCCTCGCGCAATACGCGACCGAGCTCCTCCCGAGGCTCGATGAACTGACGGGCCAGTCCGCCGGCTATCGACAAACGGGCGGCCTCTGGCTGGCGCGCCAGGAAGAGCGGATGAGCGAGCTCAAACGCATCGCGCATATGGGCGACGTCTGCGGCCTTCGGGTCGAACTGATCGACGCGAACGTCATTGGCGAGCGGGTTCCCGGAATAGCTCTTGACGGACTGGCGGGCGCACTTTGGGTGGAAGAGGACGGGCAAGCCAATCCCGTAGATATCTGCGCGGCCTATGCGAGGCGGGCGCGCAAAGCCGGAATACGAATCCTGGAAGGTGTCGCCTGCAGCGGCTTCGTAATCGAGAAAGGCCGGGTCGCGGGCGTCAAGCTGGCGTCCGGCGCGACGATCCGATGCGAGGCGGTGGTAAACTGCGCCGGCGCCTGGGCAAGGCACATCGGCGGCATGGCTGGGGTCCCGGTTCCGCTGCAGGCTGTCGAACACATGTATGTGGTGACAGAGCCCATTGCAGGGCTGCCCAACCCGTTCCCGATCCTGCGCGACCTGGACGAGGGCATCTATGTCAAGGGGGATTCCGGCAAGCTCGTCCTTGGCGGCTTCGAGCCTGACGCCAAGATCTTCGAGGTCAACAGCGCGGCCGGCGACAGGCCCTTTGTCGAATTGCCCGAGGACTGGGACCAGTTCGAGCCTTTCATGTCAGCCGGATTGCGGCTCTTTCCCGCTCTCGCCGAGACAGGCATTCGTCACTTCATGAACGGGCCGGAAAGCTTCACTCCGGACACCCTGCCCTTGATGGGCGAATCGCCTTATCTGCGCGGCTTCTTCGTCGCCGCCGGGTTCAACTCGACGGGCATGATGTCATCCGCCGGCGCCGGCAAGGCGATGGCCGAATGGATCGTCGACGGCGAACCCGGACTCGATCTGTGGCCGCTCGATATCTCGCGTTTCGATCGCAACTCCGCATCCCGGGCTTTCGTGCGGGCGCGAATGGAGGAATCGGTCGCCGATCTCTTCCGGATGCACTGGCCCTACAAGCAGTCCAAGGCCGGCCGCGGCCAGCGCCGTTCGGCTTGGCATGACATGCTCGGCGAAGCGGGGGCGGTGTTCGGGGCTCCGACCGGCTGGGAGCGGCCGCTGTGGTACGCCCGCAGCGAGGCGGATCGCGAGCCGCACTATACCTTCGGCAGGCAGCACTGGTGGCAGGCCGCCGAACGCGAGGCGGTCGCCATGGCCGGCGGCGTCGGACTGTTCGAGCTTTCCCCGTTCACCAAGCTCGACGTTACCGGACGCGATGCGGCAAGATTGCTGCAGCAGCTGTCGGCCAACAACATCGATGTTGCCGAAGGCAGGTCGGTCTACACGCAAATGCTCAACCGCCATGGCGGGATCGAGGCCGACGTCACCGTCACACGCAGCGGAGATGCCGCTTTCCGCGTCGTTTCCGGCGCTGCCACTCGGCAAAAGGATTTCGCCTGGATCGCCAGGCACGCCAACGATTTCGGACTAGACGCCTCAGTGTTCGACGCCACATCGGCCGAGGCGGTCCTCGGCGTCATGGGGCCGCGCTCTCGCGACCTGCTCGAGGAATTGACCGATGCGGATCTGTCCGACGCGGCGTTTCCCTTCTCGACTTCCCGGCGGATCGATGTCGGCATGGTCAACGTGCGGGCAACGCGTGTCAGCTTCGTCGGCGAGCTTGGATACGAACTCTACGTTCCCGTCGAATGCGCCGAAAGCCTGCTGTCGACCATAAGGGAAGCCGGCAGGGCGCATGGCGCGGTCCTTTGCGGTCACTATGCGCTCGACGGCTGCCGGCTGGAAAAAGGTTATCGGCACTGGGGACATGACGTCGGCCCGAAGGAAACGCCGCTCGAAGCGGGGCTAGGCTTTGCCGTCTCCTGGACGAAGGGCGAGTTCATCGGGCGCGCCGCGCTCGAGGCGCAAAGAGCCCGAGGGTTAACCCGCCGCCTCCTGCATTTCGCGGTCGAGGGAGCCAATCCGCTTCTGCTGCACGATGAGCCCATTTACCGGGACGGCAAGTTCGCCGGACTGACGACCTCGGGCGGCTTCGGCTTCCGCACGGGACTAAGTCTTTGCCTCGGCTATGTCGCCTGCGAGACGGGCGAAACGAAACAGCAACTTGCCGCATCGAGATATGAGATCGCCGTCGCGGGGCAGCGCTTCGGTCTCAGGCTTCTCGAAAGGCCGCCTTACGATCCATCCGGCTGCAGGATGCGCAGCCAACAGGAGACACTATGAGACAACATGCCCGCGTCGTCGTCATCGGCGGCGGCGCCATGGGGGTTTCCCTTCTCTATCATCTTGCCAAGCGCGGCTGGAGCGACGTGGTCCTTGTCGAGAGGCAGGAACTGACTGCAGGCTCGACCTGGCACGCCGCAGGGCTGTGCACGCATTTCGCCCACAACGCCACGATCATGGAGATGCGGGCCCATTCCGTGCGGCTTTACCGGGAGGTGCTGACGGCTGAAACCGGCCTGCCGACCGGCTTCCATCCGAGCGGCGCGCTCCGCGTCACGCGTTCAGCGGACCGCATGGACGAATTCCGTCACGTGCAAGGCCTTGGCCGCTTCGTCGGCTACGAGTTCAACATTCTGACCCCCGCCGAGCTGAAGAAAATATACCCACTCTGCCAGACCGACGGCATCCTCGGCGCCATCCATGAGCCGAATGACGGGCATGTCGATCCGACGCTGGCTACCAACGCAATGGCAGCAGGCGCGCGTTCGCGCGGCGCCGAGATCGTGCGCCGCAATCCGGTCCTGTCGATCGACCGCACGGCTTCGGGCGAGTGGCTGGTTCGAACCGCGGAAGGGGATATCAGGGCTCAGCATGTGGTGAACGCGGCCGGCACCTGGTGCCGCGAGGTGGGCGAGATGATGGGCATCGATTTGCCGGTCGTTCCGATGCTCCACCAATATGTCGTCACCGACACCGTGCCAGAAATCGCCGAGCGCATAGCGGCCGGCCAGAAGGAACTCCCGATCATCCGCGACCCGGAGGAGAGCTGGTATCTGCGCCAGGAGAGGGACGGCTATATCGTCGGGCCCTACGAGAAGTCGGCTCATCCCTGGGCGATCGACGGCGTTCCACCGGAGTTCGGCATGGAATTGCTGCCGCCGGACCTCGACCGTGTCGAGCATATCATCGCACTGGCGATGGAGCGGGTTCCCGCGCTTGCCAGCGCCGGCATCAGGACCGTCGTCAATGGCCCGATCACCTTCACGCCGGACGCCAATCCGCTGGTCGGCCCTGCTTTCGGCCTCAGAAATTGCTGGCTTCTGACCGGTTCCAGCATGGGCGTGATGGAGGGCGGCGGCGCCGGTGCCTTCCTGGCCGACTGGATCGTCGACGGTGAGCCGCCACGGGATGCGCTGGCCATCGATCCCCGGCGCTTCGGCAATTACGCCGATCGCGACTACCGCGTCGACAAAGCGGTGGAATGCTTCGGCCTGCAATTCGGCGTGCACTATCCCTATGAGGAACGCGAAGCGGGGCGCCCGCGCCGCACCACGCCCGCGCTCGACGTCCAAATCTCGCAAGGCGCGGTGCTGGGCGCTGCCTATGGGTGGGAGCGCCCCAACTGGTTCGCTAAAGGGAATAATGGCCGCAACCCACCGCTTACCTTCAAGCGCCCGGGCTGGCTGGATGCCGTAAGAGGGGAATGTCTCGCGGTGCGGGACAGCGTCGGGGTGGTCGATCTCTCGGCCTTTTCGAAGTTCGAGGTGAGCGGACCGAATGCCGAAGCCTTCATGGCCTCGCTCGGCGCCAACACGCCGCCGTCCCGTTTTGGCCGTATCGGCTTGATTCACGTTCTGACCGAAAAAGGAGGCGTCGCTTCCGAATTCACCGTCACACGGCTCGAGCAGCGCCGCTTCTATCTGACCAGCGCGGCGCTGGCGGAACGACACGACGACGACCTGCTTCGCGTCCGGTCGGCCTCGTTTCCGGGTGTCGTTGTCGAAAACATCACCGAAAGGCGGGGTGTCCTGGGCGTCATGGGACCGAACGCGGCTGACGTCCTGCAAGCGGTCAGCGAGGTCGACTTCTCGAATGAGGCCTTCCCATGGCTGTCGGCGCAGACGATCAGGATTGCGGGCATCAAAGTGACGGCGCTTCGCGTGTCCTATGCCGGCGAATCGGGATGGGAGCTGCATGTCCAACTCGGACAGTTCCGCCGGTTGTACGACGTGATAGGCAAGGCGGGCGCGCGGCACGGCCAGCGGCCCTTCGGTGTGTATGCTCTGAACTTCATGCGTCTGGAGAAGGGCTATCGGGGATGGGGCGCCGACCTGACGACCGAGCGTACGCCGCTCGAAGCGGGGCTGGGCGCTTTGGTCAAAGCAGACGGACGCTCCTTCGTAGGGCGCGACGCCATGCTCGAGCGCCAGAACGGGCAACCCTGGCGGATGGCGCTTCTGGAAATCGAGGATGATGGCGAGCGGCTACCCTTCTACAGCCACGCGGTGCTGCGCGAGGGCCGGCCAGTCGGTGTCATCACGAGCGCGGGCTACGGCTTCCGCACGAACAAGGTGCTGGCGCTCGCATATCTGAGGCCAGGGGTCCCGGAACGGGACTTCGGCATCTCGATCCTAGGCAAGGAGCTCGCGGCCCGTGAACTGGAGGAAGCTCCCTACGATCCGCGAAATCTGCGGCTGCGCGGGATGCACCATCTGCAGCCCGCCGCACCGGTTTGAACGTCTGGAGAGATACCATGCAAGATGTCGTTACGCCTGGCGAAGCAGGATCATCTCCGGCGCGCTCCCGTGGCCGCGCGGCGCGTCTCATACAACGAGGCGCGCAAGAGCCGCGCCGCCCCTATATCAGCCGAAGAATCTCGACATTCAACATCCTCGACGAGGAAGGCTTGAGCCTGATCGAAGCCAATGCCGATCGCCTGCTCAAGGAGATCGGCATGGAGTTCCATGACGATCCGGAAATCCTCGATCTTTTCCGGGACGCCGGCGCCGACGTAAAGGGTACGCGCGTCCGGTTCGAGCCCGGCATGTGCCGCAAGATCGTTCGTGCCACAGCTCCGCAGCAATTCAAGCAACATGCCCGCAATCCGGCGAACACCGTTGTCATCGGCGGCGACAACACCGTGCTCTGCCCCTCCTGGGGCCCGCCTTTCGTCCACGATCTCGACCGCGGCCGCCGCTATGCCACGCTGGGCGATTTCCGCGATCTGGTGCGGATCCATCAGATGATCCCCCACCTGCACCATTCGGGGGGCGTCGTTTGCGAGCCGGTAGACCTGCCGGCCAACAAGCGCCATCTCGACATGCTCTACACGCACATACGCTACTCGGACCGCCCCTTCATGGGCGCCTTCATCGGCTCGGAGCGCGCACAGGACGCGGTCGACATCGCCAAGATCCTCTTCGGCGAGGACTTCGTCGCGAACAACGCCGTTCTCTATAACGTCAGCAACACCAACGCGCCGCTTGTGCTCGATTCCAACATGTCCGGTTCGCTGAAGGTCTATGCGCGCAACAACCAGCCGGTCGCGTGCACGCCGTGGACGCTGGCCGGCGCCATGAGCCCATGCACCGTCGCCGGCACATTGGCGCAGGTGCTCGCCGAGGCGCTTGCCTGTCTGTCGCTCGTGCAGCTCATCAATCCGGGCGCTCCGTGCCTGATGGGAAGCTTCGCCAGCACCATATCGATGCAGAGCGGCGCACCGACATTCGGCACGCCGGAAGCAGCCAAGATGGTGCTGGCGGCCGGCCAGCTCGCGCGAAGGCTTGGCGTCCCTTTCCATACGGTCGGCTCGCTTTCGGCATCCAAGCTGCCCGACGCACAGGCGGAACAAGAGGGGACATGGGGTCTTTTGATGTCCCTTTTCGCCGGCGCCAACGTCATCAACCACGCCACGGGGTGGCTGGAGGGAGGGCTGGTGACCGGCTTCGAGAAGACCATCATCGATGCCGACCTTTGCGGCAAAGTGACGAGCCTGTTCGAGGGCATCGACCTCTCACCGAACGCGCAGGCTATGGAAGCCATCGCGGAAGTCGGGCCGGGGTCTCATTTCCTTGGCAGCGCTCACACGCAGTCGAACTTCCTGTCGGCCTTCTATCGCTCGACGATCAGCGACAACAATTCGTTCGAGCAATGGAATTCCGAGGGCGGCCTTGATGCCGCCCAGCGCGCCAACCGGCAGTGGAAGAAGCTGCTGAGCGACTATATTGACCCGGGCCTGGACCCCGCGATCGATGAAGAGTTGCAGGCCTTCATCGCCAAACGTAAAGCGAGCATGCCGGATCAGGATTATTTCTGAACATTAAAAGCGCTTTGCCACTCAAGGCCTTATGCGGGTCATCGTTTTTGCTAATGCGAAGGAAAATGGGATGGATTGCCTGCCCGTTCCGCTAACCTGACGGCAAGATCAAACAAAAAATCTGACAGCAGGATTGGGGAACCTCATGAAACATACGCTTCTCGGTTTGTCGCTCGCCACTGCGCTTTTCGGTACAATGACATCAGCCCTGCCCGCCGATGTCACCATGCCGGACCCAAACTACGCAACCGCCACGGCGGTCATGAACATCATCAAGGCGGCGGCTGAGCAGGAACTCGGATTGTCGGTCTCGACGGTCACGACGACCGCCGTGCCGGTGATCTGGGAAGCCATGGACAGGAACAAGGGCGAGGTCGACATTTGGCCGGATACCTGGGTCCCCAACCAGCAGGGCCTGGTCGACAAATACGTCAAAGACAAGAAGTCGGTTAAGCTGGCCGAGAACGGCTACGAGGCGAAGCAGGGCTATTGCGTCACGGAGGTGACTTACGACAAATTCGGCATCAAGGATGTTTCGGATCTGGCCAATCCCGAAAACGCCAAACTCTTCGACCGCGACGGCGATGGGAAGGGCAATATCTGGATCGGAGCGCCGGGCTGGCAGTCGACCAATATCGAGAAGGTGCGCGCCCGTGACTACGGCTTTGCCGATTTCTTCAATCTCGAGGCGACGGATGAGGCGATCTCGAACGCCACGCTCGACAGCGCGGCGAAGCAGGACAAACCTTGGGTTGGCTATTGCTACGGCCCGCACCAGAATTTCGCGCGCTACAAGCTGCGATTCCTGGAAGAGCCGGCATATGATCCGGCCAAGTTTGTCGTCGTCCAACCCAACGAGGACCCGCAATGGTTCGAGAAATCCAAGATCGAATCGGCATACGCCAAGACGACGGTTCATATCGCTTATGCCGCGTCGCTGGCGGACAGGCAGCCAGACCTCGTCGCCGCGTTGGAACGCATGCAGTTCAACCCTGACGACGTAAGCAAATGGGCCTATTCCATCATCGTGGACAAGAAGCCGGCGGACGAGGTCGCGAAGGATTGGATCGGGGCCAATCCCGAAACGGTTTCCAAGTGGTTCGGCCACTGAACGGCAAGGCTTCGCTTCTTCATCGCAAAGGGTTGACTGCAAAGACGGACGAGGTCATCTCACGCAAGGGTCGGGTGCGATGACCGCGCTTGCTGCGACGATCCCAGCAGCCGATCACGCAATCGTGATGAAGGCGGTGTGGAAGGTCTTCGGTGGCCGCGAGCGCGAGGCCCTCGAAGCGATCCGTGACCAAGGCCTCGACAAGCAGCAGGTCGCGGAGCGCTTCGGTTGTGTGGTCGGAGTCGCGGGGATCGACATTTCGGTCGCCCGCGGCGAAATCTTTTGCGTGATGGGTCTTTCGGGCAGTGGAAAGTCGACACTGATCCGCCACATCAATCGGCTGCTGGAACCCTCGGCCGGCGAAATCTTCATTGATGGCGAGAACATCATGGCGAAGACGCCGACGGAGCTTCGTGCGCTGCGATCGCACAAGATCGGCATGGTGTTTCAGAGCTTCGGGCTTTTGCCGCATCGCACCGTGCGCGACAACGTTGCCTTGCCGCTGGAGATCCAGGGTGCAACCAAGCAACGCCGCTTCGATGTCGCCGAGGCCGCGCTCGCGAAGGTCAATCTGTCGGGCTGGGGGGACCGCTATTGCCAGGAACTCTCGGGAGGCATGCAGCAGCGCGTTGGATTGGCGCGCGCGCTTGCAGCCGACCCCGCGATCCTTTTGATGGACGAACCGTTCAGCGCGCTCGATCCGCTGATCAGGCGGCAACTTCAGGACGAGTTCGTCGCCCTTTCCAAGTCGATGGGCAAGACGGTGATCTTCATCACCCACGACCTCGATGAAGCGATCCGGATCGGTGACCGGATCGCCATCATGAAAGACGGCGTGATGATCCAGATCGATACGCCGGAAGCCATCGTCACATCGCCGAAGCACGACTACGTCGCTCGGTTCGTCGCCGATATTTCGCGACTCGACGTCATTACAGCCAGCCGTGTCATGCAGCCTGTAGCCGACACGGGTCCGCAACAGCAGAAACTGCGCAGGGTCGCCGAACAGGATCGCCTGTCCACCCTTGTCGAGATCGCGGCGACAACGCCTGATCCGCTGGCGGTCGAGGACGCGGAGGGCAATATTGTCGGCATCGTCGACCGGCAGTCGATCCTCAATGGTTTGAGAAAAGGGCATGTGACGTGAATACGCATATGTCCTTGAGGCCCGACTCTGGCGGTCGGGAGGAAGCCGGGTCCGAGGACGCGCTCGCCCGCGCATTCGCGGTTCAGAATTCCGGGTATTATGTCCGAGCCTTCGCAAGGATCAGAACCGCGACCGGAAGGGCTTGGTCGTTCAATTCGGCCGCCGCGCTGTTCGGGCCTGTATGGGCCGCCTCGCGAAACCTGCTGCTTCTGTTCTGGATCACGCTGCTGCTCCATTTGGCGGCCGTCGGCCAGATCAGCATCGGCGCCTCGGGCAATCTTGGGGCCGCGGAGCAAAGCCGTGCCGAGCGCTTGACACAGCAGGCCGGCGAACGCGCCAAGCAGGCGCAGGCGGCCAAGGATTCCGGCGCGGCCAACGCCGATGGCCTCGACAAATCGGCCAAGGCTCTCGAGCGTGCCGCTACTCAGGCGGTGGCCACCGCAACTGCGGCGCGGGCCCAGGGATCGCGCTTCCTCGCAACCGGCCTTGCCACGCTGCTGTTCAGCGCAGCCCTCGCCGGGCTGCTTGCCAATAGCATGCTCGAGCGTCGTTTCACCCGATGGCGTTCGGATCGAACCCTTCACAAAGGGCGGAACTATCGGCTTGCGTCATGCGCAGCGCTCTTCTGCGCCGCGGCGTTTGTCCTGACCGCGTACCGGTTTGCCTCGGCTTCTTCCGTAGCCTGGCTTGCCACGGCTCCGTCAAACAGGGATTGGCAAGCGGCGCTGTCATCCGGGCTGGATGAGGTGATGAAGCAAATCGCACAGTCTGGAGACGGGTTCTTCAGCCTGATCACCCGCGGCTTGTCCGGCTTCCTCGATGCTCTGGCCTATGCCCTGACTGCCATGCCATGGCCCGTCACGATGGCGATGATCCTCCTGCTCGCCTGGCAACTCGCCGGGCCCCGCGTCGCCATCTTTACCGGCGCAGCGCTCGCCTATCTTTCGCTGCTCGGCTTCTGGGAAAAGAGCCTCGACACGATAGCGCTGCTCGGCACGGCGGCGATCCTGTGTCTCGTGATTGGGATTCCGCTAGGCATATGGTGCGGACGCCGGCCCCGCGTCTATGCAGCCATACGCCCCGTGCTGGATTTCATGCAGACCATGCCGGCCTTTGTCTACCTCATTCCGGTGATCGCACTCTTCGGCATCGGCAAGCCGCCGGGCATCATCGCCACTCTGATCTTCGGTACCCCGCCGGTGGTGCGTTTGACAGCGCTTGGCCTGCAGGGTGTTCCGGAGAGCATCCGCGAAGCCGCACAGGCATATGGCGCGACGCGGTGGTTTCTGCTCACACGCGTCGACCTGCCGCTGGCACGGCCTTCGATCATGGCCGGCATCAACCAGACGATCCTGATGTGCCTCTCCATGGTCGTCATTGCTTCGCTGATCGGAGCCAAGGGGCTCGGCGAGGACGTGCTGAACGCACTGCAGTACGCCGCCGTGGGACAGGGGCTTCTGGCGGGTTTCGCGATCCTGCTTTGCGCTATGGTGATCGACCGCATCGTCCAGGGCAACATTTCCCAATCGGGCAGGTAGCTCCGGGATAGCGCCACGAACGTGCCCAAGGCGGCATTCCGGCTTGGGCACCGGCCTCAGATTTTCACCACTGGTCCAGAGCGGCGGTGCGTTCAAATCCACCACGCCGCCCTACTCTTTGTTTGCGCATCGGATTCGTCCGAAAACCGCTTCGCACTTTTCGGCCGATGCGCTAGCTCGCCGGAAACAGCTTCCACTTCCGTGGCCGGAACGCGACGCGGCCCTTCTGCGCGGCCGGGTGGTCGACCGGCAGCTCGATCTCGACCTTCTGGCGCTCGCCGCCGATCTCGAGCTCGACGCGGCGCGTGCCGGCAACACGACGACTGTTGGCGACCGTGCCGGCGATGCAGCCGCCGCAGCCGTCGAGAAGATCGATGTCGTGCGGCCGGAAATAGAGCAGCGCCGGGCCGGACGGGATGTCGTCGGCCTGCAGTCCGACCGCCCGGTCTGCGATCCACACCTGGCCGTCCTCGACATTGACCGGCAGCGAGGAGGAATCGCCGATGAAGCCGTAGACGAAGGGCGAATTCGGCCGGTCGTAGACGTCGTCGGCGGTGCCGACTTGCTCGATCGTGCCCTGGCTCATCACGACCACCCGATCGGCAAGCTCCAGAGCCTCTTCCTGGTCGTGGGTGACGAAGACGGTGGTGTGGCCGGTGCGGTCATGGATTTCGCGCAGCCACCGGCGCAACTCGCGGCGCACCTGCGCGTCGAGTGCGCCGAACGGCTCGTCGAGAAGCAGAACGCGAGGCTCGATGGCGAGCGCGCGGGCGAGCGCGACACGCTGGCGCTGGCCGCCCGAAAGCTGCGCCGGATATCTCTTCTCCAGCCCGGAGAGCTGGACGAGGTCGAGCAGCTCGGAGGCGCGGCGTTTGATCTCGGCATCGCTCGGCCGCTTGTCGCGGTCGCGCACCTTCAGGCCGAATCCGATATTCTCGGCGACCGTCATATGGCGGAACAGCGCGTAGTGCTGGAACACGAAACCGACATTGCGCTCCTGTACAGTCTTCTGCGAGGCGTCCTCCTCGCCGAAGTAGATCGTGCCGTCTGTCGGCCGCTCCAGGCCGGCGATGAGCCTGAGCAGCGTGGTCTTGCCGGAGCCGGAGGGCCCGAGCAACGCGATCAGCTCACCGGAGCGGATATCCAGCGATACGTCATGGAGCGCCGGAAAGCGGTCGAACTCCTTGCGCACGTTGACGACGCGTACTTCCATACAGCTTTACCTCGGGCAGTGATCAGTGGCCGCGACTTGCGGCTATGTTGTCGCCGTAACGCATTTCGAGCAGCGTCTTCAGCACCAGCGTGACGAGCGCAAGTGCCGCGAGCAACGAGGCGACGGCAAAAGCTCCGGCAGCATTATACTCGTTGTAGAGTATTTCGACATGCAGCGGCATGGTGTTGGTGAGACCCCGTATATGGCCGGAGACGACCGACACCGCGCCGAACTCGCCCATGGCGCGCGCGTTGCAGAGCAACACGCCGTAGAGCAGGCCCCAGCGGATATTGGGCAGCGTCACATACCAGAAGGTCTGCCAGCCACTGGCACCGAGTGAAAGTGCAGCTTCTTCGTCGCCGGTACCCTGATCCTGCATCAGTGGGATCAGTTCGCGGGCGACGAAAGGGAAGGTCACGAAGATGGTGGCAAGCGCAATGCCAGGCACGGCAAAGAGGATCTCGATACCATGCGACTTGAGCCAAGGGCCGAGCGCGCTGCCGGCACCGAACAAAAGCACATAGACAAGCCCGGAAATCACCGGAGACACCGAGAAGGGCAGGTCGATCAGCGTGATCAGGAAGGCCTTGCCCTTGAATTCGAACTTGGCGATCGCCCAGGCGGCTGCGACACCGAAGACGAGGTTGAGCGGCACCGAAATCGCCGCGACCGTGAGCGTGAGCCTGACCGCAGAGAGCGTGTCGGGCTCGCCGAGTGTCTTTACGAAATGCTCCAGGCCTTTGCTGAACGCCTGATCGAACACGATGATCAGCGGCAGCAGCAGGAACACCGCCATGAAGACGAAGGCAATTGCCATCAGGACGAAGCGCGCAACCGGCTTCTCGCTGATCGGCGACGCCGCCTGCGACTTGAAGGCCAAAAGGGGTGCAATCGCGACGTCAGCCATAGCGCTTGCGGCTCCAGGATTGCAGGAGATTGATGACGAGCAGCATGGCGAAGGAGATCAGCAGCATGACCGCTGCAATGGCGGTGGCGCCTGCATAGTTGTATTCCTCGAGCTTGATGACGATCAGCAGCGGCGAGATCTCGGTCTTGAATGGCAGGTTGCCGGCGATGAAGATGACGGATCCGTACTCGCCGACTGCACGCGCGAAGGCTAGCGCGAAGCCCGTGACGATCGCAGGCGCCAGGCCGGGCAAAAGTATCCTGGTGATCGTCTGGAAGCGGCTGGCTCCCAAGGTGGCGGCCGCCTCCTCAACCTCCTTGTCGATCTCTTCCATCACCGGCTGGACGGTGCGGACCACGAAGGGCAGGCCGATGAAGATCAGCGCGATGACGACGCCAAGCGGCGTGTAGGCGACCTTGATGCCGAGCGGCATCAAGAGCGCGCCGATCCATCCCCGCGGCGCATAAAGGGTGGTGAGCGCGATGCCGGCGACCGCCGTCGGCAAGGCGAAGGGCAGGTCGACCATGGCGTCCAGGATCCGCCGGCCAGGGAAGCGATAACGCACCAGAACCCAGGCGACGACGGTGCCGAACACGACATTGACGGCAGCGGCGACCAGCGAGGCGCCGAAGGAAAGCTGCAATGACTTCAAAACGCGCGGGTCGGCGGCGATCGCCCAGAAATCGGACCAGCCGAGTGCCGCCGAGCGCCAGGCGAGGCCGGACAGCGGGATCAGGATGATCAGCGTCAGGTAGGCAAGCGAGAAGCCGAGCGCCAATCCGAAGCCCGGAATGACGCTCGGCTTTCTGAATTGCCACCCCGCCGCCGTAGCGGGTGCGGTCGTCATGGTGTTCCTAACTTATGTTCCCGTCGACTGGTTGTTACCCTCGCCTCGTCACTGCGCCGGCTTGTAGATCTGGTCGAAGGTGCCGCCATCGCCGAAGTGATAGGGCTGCGCTTTCTTCCATCCGCCGAAGATCGGGTCGTCGATGGTGACCAGCTTCAGTTTCGGCTGCCAGGCAAGTAGCTCGGCCGGCACGACGTCAGGCTTCGCAGGTCGGTAATGGTGCTTGGCGATGAGCTGCTGCCCTTCGTCCGAATAGAGATAGTTGAGATAGGCCTCGGCAATCTTGCGCGTGCCCTTGGCGTCGACATTGGCATCGACGACAGCGACCGGCGGCTCGGCGAGGATCGATTGCGGCGGAACGACGATGTCGAACTGGTCGGCGCCGAATTCGTCGAGGGCGAGATAAGCCTCGTTCTCCCAGGCAAGCAGCACGTCACCGAGACCCTTCTCGGCGAAGGTCACGGTAGAGCCGCGCGCACCGGTGTCGAGGACCGGAACATGCCCGTAAAGATTGCCGACATATTGCTTGATCTTGGCTTCGTCGCCGCCGAACTGGCTGTGAGCCCAGGCCCAGGCTGCCAAATAATTCCAGCGGGCGCCTCCGGAGGTCTTGGGGTTCGGCGTGATGACCTGCACGTCCTCCTTGACGAGGTCGCCCCAGTCCTTGATGCCTTTCGGGTTGCCTTTGCGCACGAGGAAGACGATCGTTGACGTATAGGGTGAAGCGTTGTGCGGCAGCCGCGTGCGCCAATCCGGGTTGATCTTCTTTGAATTGTCGACGATCGCATTAATGTCGCTCTCGAGGGCTAGCGTCACGACGTCGGCGTCTAGCCCGTCGATGACCGCGCGGGCCTGTTTGCCGGAACCGCCATGAGATTGCTGGACGGTGACAGCCTCGCCGGTATCGGCCTTCCACTTGGCGGCGAAGGCCTCGTTGAAATCCTTGTAGAGTTCTCGTGTGGGGTCGTAGGAAACGTTGAGCAGAGTCGTGTCCGCGAATGCGAAGCCGAGGACGCCGAATTGAACCGCGCCGGCCAGGAGCGTGGCAAGCAGCTTGGTCTTGAGCGATCCGGTCATTGGTGCCTCTCCATTGATGACGCGGCTTAGTCTATTGAATTGCTAGAGATTAGAAACGCGCGCTTGGTTCGAATTGTTTCAGCGCGCGGCAAGAAATTTCCAAAAAAGGTGCGCCTGTCGAAACCGGATTGCTGCACATTAAGCAATGTGGCGGCTTTAGGGCCGAGGACGCTGCCGGCCTCGAGCGGCACCAAAGCGGAGCGAGGCATCGCGCATGTGTTTTTTTCGAGATTCGAAAAAACATGGTCGGGAAAGACGTTTCACCGTTTTCAGCCTCTCAATATTTGCTATGACACGGTTCCTGGAGGGCCCGGCCCGGTCGAACCGGCCGAGCAGGGCTGGTAATTGTCCAGTGAAAAGCGGTTTCGGTGAGGGCCGCGCCGGGAGGAACGTCAATGTATCTCGGGCTCGATCTCGGTACGTCGGGCGTCAAGGCCCTGCTGATCGACGCAGATCAAAAGACAATCGCCTCTGCCAACGGCGCGCTTGAGGTCTCGCGGCCGCATCCCGGCTGGTCGGAACAGGCGCCGGCCAGTTGGATAAGGGCTACCGAAGAGGCGATTGGCAAGCTCAAGAGCTCGCACGGCACGGAGCTTTCCGCAGTGAAGGGCATCGGCCTTTCCGGCCAGATGCATGGCGCCACCCTGATCGACAGCCAAAACACGGTGCTGAGGCCCTGCATCCTGTGGAACGACACGCGCAGCCATGCAGAAGCTGCCGCGCTCGACGGCGATCCGCGGTTTCGGGAACTTACAGGCAATATCGTATTTCCAGGGTTCACCGCCCCGAAGCTCGCCTGGGTCAGGAAAAACGAGCCGCAGGTCTTCAAGCAGGTCGCCAAGGTGCTGCTGCCGAAGGACTATCTGAGGCTCTGGCTCACCGGCGAGCATATCTCGGAAATGTCCGACTCGGCCGGTACGTCCTGGCTCGACGTCGCACATCGCGTCTGGTCTGCCGAATTGCTCGCCGCTACCGATCTCGAAGAGAGGCACATGCCGAGGCTGGTCGAGGGCACCGAGCCCGGCGGCAGGCTGCGCGACGAGCTCGCGGCAGCCTGGGGCATGAGCAAGGGGGGCGTGGTGGCCGGCGGAGCCGGCGACAATGCTGCCTCCGCCTGCGGCATGGGTACGGTGCGACCGGGTGCTGCCTTCGCGTCGATCGGCACGTCGGGCGTCCTGTTTGCCGCCAACGGCGCCTACCTGCCCAATCCAAAGAGCGCGGTGCATACTTTTTGCCATGCGCTTCCGAATGCCTGGCATCAGATGGGCGTGATCCTGTCGGCAACGGACTCGCTCAACTGGCTGTCCCAGATCACGGGAAAGTCGGCGGGCGACCTGACAAGAGAGCTTGGCGAAGAGCTGAAGGCGCCCGGCAGCGTGACGTTCCTGCCTTACCTTTCCGGAGAACGCACGCCGTACAATGATGCGGCGATCCGCGGCTCGTTCACAGGGCTCGGTCATGAGTCCGGCCGGGCCCAACTGACCCAGGCCGTGCTCGAAGGCGTGGCCTTCGCCTTCCGAGATAGCCAGGAGGCGCTGAGAGCCGCGGGCACCGAGCTCGGCAAGGTCACCGCAATCGGCGGCGGGTCGCGCTCGCGCTATTGGCTGAAGTCGATAGCGACCGCGCTCGGCATTCCCCTTCACATTCCGGCTGAGGGCGATTTCGGGGCTGCGTTCGGAGCCGCGCGCCTCGGGCTCATTGCTGCCGAGAATGCCGATCCGCTGACGATCTGCACAGAGCCGGCGACTGCCGAGACGATCGAGCCGGATCGCGGGCTCGCCGATGCCTATGCGGAAGCGTATGGGCGCTATCGGGCGCTCTACCCGGCGATCCGGGGAACGATGTGAGCGTCGAGCTGGCCCCCTCCACCACGCTTCCGCCTTCGTCCTCCGGGCTTCGGCGGACAGGTCGCGTGGTTCTCCTTACGCGTAAACGCGAGGCAATCGCGTATGGTGGGACAGAACCCCGCTCCGCCTCGCTTCGCTCGGCACCTCTCCCCCTCAAAAGGGGAGAGGAAGGGCGCCTGGCATTGCGGCCGGCGCTTCCTCTCCCCCGTCGATCCAGGGAGAGGTGGTTCGCGAAGCGAACCGGAGTGGGGGGCGACCTCATAGGCGATTACTTCGCCGCACAGCTGGGCACTCCCTCACTGCGCCGGTACCTTGTCGAGAAAACCAGTCACACGCGCCATGCGGCCGCCGGTGACGGTCACGAAGTCGGTGCCTTCGATCGGCGCTTCGATGCCATCGGGACCAAGCGTCCACGAGAAGCGCAGATTGTCGCCGAAGCCGTTCGCTTCACCCTTCAGCGCAAAGCGAAAGCCGGGGAAGCGTTCGTGGACGCCCGCAATGAGCTGGTCGATGCCGGTATGGCCGTCGCCCTGCATGACGGGATCGCGATACGCGACCTCGGCCGCAAAGAGCTTTTCGATCATGGCCTTGCGCCTTGTGGCGTCGGTCTCGTTCCAGGCAGCGATATAGGCGGCAGCGAGATTGGCGTGTTCGGACATCTGAGTTCTCCTTGTCGTCTCGGGTTGGACAAGCCCGTTTTCCGACAGCGGGGAGACCAAACCAATTACCGGGCAGGTAATAGTTCTCCGACATCTATCAGCCTTGCATCTGAGCATCTCTCGGGAGGAGTTCGTCAATGAGCACGGGTTTTTTCGGCGATATCAAGCCGGTCAAGTATGAGGGACCGGATTCGACCAATCCGCTCGCCTATCGCTTCTACAACAAGGACGAGATCGTTGCCGGAAAGCGCATGGAGGACCACCTGCGCTTCGCCGTTGCCTACTGGCACTCCTTCGCCTGGCCGGGCGGCGATCCGTTCGGCGGCCAGACCTTCGAGCGGCCGTGGTTCGGCGACACGATGGAGAAGGCAAAGCTCAAGGCGGACGTTGCCTTCGAGATGTTCACGCTGCTCGGGGTCCCTTTCTTCTGCTTCCACGATGCAGACGTCAGGCCCGAAGGCAAAAACTTTGCCGAGAGTGCCGCGCGGCTCGACGAGATCGTCGACATATTCGAGCGGAAGATCAAAGAGACCGGCGTGAAGCTGCTCTGGGGCACGGCGAACCTCTTCTCGCATCGCCGCTTCATGGCGGGTGCTGCCACCAATCCGGACCCGGACGTGTTCGCCTATGCCGCGGCGACGGTGAAGAAGTGCATCGACGCCACCAAGCGCCTGAACGGCGAAAATTACGTGCTTTGGGGTGGGCGCGAGGGCTATGAGACGCTGCTCAATACCGACCTGAAGCGCGAATCGGAGCAGGCCGGGCGTTTCCTGTCGCTGGTCGTCGACTACAAGCACAAAATTGGCTTCAAAGGCACGATCCTGATCGAGCCGAAGCCGCAGGAGCCGACCAAGCACCAGTACGACTATGATGTCGCGACGGTCTACGGCTTCCTCAAGCGCTTCGGGCTCGAGAAGGAAGTGAAGGTGAACATTGAGCAGGGCCATGCCATTTTGGCTGGCCACTCGTTCGAGCATGAGCTGGCGCTGGCCAATGCGCTCGGCATCTTCGGCTCGATCGACATGAACCGCAACGACTACCAGTCAGGCTGGGATACCGACCAGTTCCCCAACAACGTGCCGGAGATGGCGCTCGCCTATTACCAGATCCTGCAGGGTGGCGGCTTCACCACCGGCGGCACCAATTTCGACGCCAAGCTGCGCCGCCAGTCGCTCGATCCCGAGGATCTGCTGATTGCCCATATCGGCGCGATGGACTGCTGCGCGCGCGGCCTGAAGGCGGCGGCGAAGATGATCGAGGAGAAGGCTCTATCGGGTCCCCTGGAAGCGCGTTATGCCGGCTGGAGCAGCTCCGAGGCCCAGGCGATGCTTGCCGGGAAGCGGACCCTGGAGGAGATTGCCGAACGGGTGGTGAAAGAGCATATCGAGCCGCAACCGAGATCTGGCAGGCAGGAGCTGCTCGAGAATATCGTCAACCGGTACGTGTGAGGCACTGAGATAAAATGAGACAGACCTGGCGCTGGTTCGGACCAGTCGACAAGGTGACGCTCGCCGATGCCCGGCAGGCGGGCGTCGAGGGCATCGTAACGGCGTTGCATCACGTCGCAACCGGCGCGGTATGGACACCGGAGGAGATAGAGAAACGCCAGCGGGAGGTAGCCTTCCATCCCGACGGATCGATGACGCATCTCGCCTGGGAAGTGGTCGAAAGCCTTCCGGTCTCGGAGGCGATCAAGACGCAGACCGGTGAGTGGCGCACGCATATCGCCCACTACCGCCGCAGCCTGGAGAACCTGGCCCGCGCCGGCATTCGGGTGATCTGCTACAACTTCATGCCGGTGATCGACTGGACGCGCACGGACCTTTACTGGCGCGTGCCGCATGGCGGCACGGCGATGCGCTTCGATCTCGCCGATTTCGCGGCTTTCGACATCTACGTGCTCAAGCGCAAGGGCGCGAGCGAGGACTATTCCGAGCCTGTCGCGGCGGAAGCGGCGAAGCGCTTCGCCGGATTGAACGAGGCGCAACAACAGAAGCTTGCGGCAAACGTTGTCGCCGGACTGCCTGGCACCCAGGAGCACTGGACGCTGGATACCGTGAAGACGCATCTTGCGACCTATGACGGGATCGGGACGGAGAAGCTGCGCAAGCATTTCATCGACTTCCTGTCGGAAGTCGCGCCGCATGCCGAGGAACTCGGGCTGAGGCTCTGCTGCCACCCCGATGATCCGCCATTCCCCTTGCTCGGCCTGCCACGCATCATGTCCACACTTGCCGACTACAAGGCCGTGCTGGACGCGGTGGATGTACCGGCGAACGGCGCCACCTTCTGCTCGGGCTCGCTCGGCGCCAGGCCGGACAACGACCTGCCGGCGATGGTCAAGGCGTTGGGGCCACGCATCCATTTCGTGCATCTGCGCAATGTGCGGCGGGACAGCGAGGAAGTGCCGTGCTCCTTCTTCGAGGATGAGCATCTCGCCGGGCAGACCGACATGGTGGCAGTGGTCGCCGAGTTGCTTGCCGAAGAAAAGCGCCGGCGCAAGGAAGGCCGGGTCGATGCCGAAATTCCCATGCGGCCGGACCATGGCCAGGATATTCTCGACGATCTGAAGCGGGGTGCGCAGCCCGGATATCCGGCAATCGGTCGGCTGAAGGGCCTCGCCGAACTGCGTGGCGTAATGGCTGCGCTCAATCATCCGAGCCGGGGATCGTGAGCAGCCGGCGACTCAAATATCTCTCAGCCGTGGCAAAGAGCGTTCGGCAGCCGCGCTACGACCGTAATGGCGCGAGCGGCATCGTGCACATCGGCGTCGGCGCGTTCCACAAGGCGCATCAGGCCGTCTATACGGACGATGCGATGGAAAAATCCGGCGGCGGCTGGATGATTACCGGCGTCAGTCTGCGCTCGCCGGAAGCGGCAGATGCGCTCAACCCCCAGAAGGGCCTCTACACTCTGCTCACGCGAGGGCCGGAAGGCACTTCGGCGCGGGTGGTCGGGAGCATCAGGCGGGTGCTTGTGGCGCCGAATGACCCGGACTTGCCGCTGGCGGCGCTCGTCAAAGCCGAAACGAAGATTGTCAGCCTGACCATAACCGAAAAGGGCTATGGTCTCGATCCGAAAACCGGTGGACTCGACCGCAATCATCCGGCGATCGCGGCCGATCTTGCTGATCGGGAGAGCATCCAAAGCGCACTGGGCTTCATCGTCTCCGCGCTTCACGTGCGGAAAGCCGCCGGGCTGCCGCCTTTCACTGTGCTCTCCTGCGACAACCTCCCTTCGAACGGCAAGGTGCTGCGCCGGCTCGTCCTGGAGTTCGCGGCGGCGCGCGACCGGGCGATCGTTTCCCATATCGAGAACGAGGTAAGCTTTCCCTCGACCATGGTCGACCGCATCACGCCGGCGAGCACGGACAAGACCTTCGCCGACGCCGAGGCTCTGATCGGATGCAAGGACAAAGCGGCGGTCGAAACCGAGCCGTTCTCGCAATGGATCATCGAGGACGATTTCGTCGGCGGCCGGCCGGATTGGGAAGCAGGTGGCGCGGTGTTCGTGAAGGACGTAGCGCCTTACGAGAAAATGAAGCTTCGGATGCTCAATGGCACGCATTCGATGCTTGCCTATGCCGGTTTCATCGCGGGCCATCAGTATGTCCGGGATGTGATGACCGACATTGCCCTGGCTCGCCTCGTGCGGCGGCATATCGAGGCGGCTTCCCGGACGCTCGATCCGGTTCCGGGCGTCGATCTTGCCCGCTACGCCGACGAGCTCGTTGAACGATTCGCCAATCCGGCAATCGCGCATCAGACTTATCAGATCGCCATGGACGGCACGCAAAAGCTGCCGCAGAGGCTGGTTGAGCCCGCCATCATTGCGCTCAAGCGTGGCTTGCCCTTGGATGCCTACGCCTTCGCGGTCGCAGCCTGGATGCGCTACGTTCTAGGCACCAAGGAGAGCGGCGAGAAATATTCGCTGCGCGACCCGCGCGAGGCGGAAATCGCAAAGCTGATCGATGGGGTGAGCGACGCAGGCTCGATTGTCGATCGGCTACTCGGCTTGTCGGGGCTGTTTCCAGAGGAGCTGACGGGCTCGGAGAAATGGCGCGGTGCCGTGAAAGGCCGCCTCGAGATGATGCTGGCGAAAGGCATGCGCGCGGCAATCGAAAAAGAAAGTGCCGGTCAGTAAGCCGTCGCTCACGCGTTGAGCATCATGCCTGGGTCCAGTCCTCGACATCAAGATCGGGCACCATTCGGAAGGCACCATCTTTGCTGACGAGTGTCGCGCCAACTGAAACGGCATGGGCGGCGATCAGCATATCGAGCGGGCCGAGCGGCTTGCCGATCTTTTCCATTCGGGCACGAAGGGCTCCGTAAGTCTGAGCGGTCTCGTGGGTGAACGGAAGGACCTGGATCTCCCTGAAAAACTTCTCGGTGACTGCGGCCAGAGCGGTTGCTTCAGGCCTGCGTCTCAGGCCGAATGTAGATTCCCCGTACGAAATGGCCGAGACGCAGATATCCGAGGGGGCTCTTCTGGCAATTTGGTGCAGGAGAACCGGCGTACGTTCTCTGACAGCTTTGCGGATTATGTTCGTATCGAGCATGTAGCGGGAAGTCATGCGAGCGGATCGTCACGTTCTTGAACGCCCTGATCGCGATCTTCCATAAAGCCTTCCAGTTCCTTTGGATCGACGGCAGCCAAGGCTGCAAAGAAGTCCTCCCACGAACCCGTCCGACGCGGCTCCTTTTCTGTAAGAAGGACCCCGCCCGTCACTGGATCACGGCGAACGTTCACTTCGGTCCCTTCGAAGCGAAATTCGGCTGGGAGACGCACGGCCTGGCTGCGCCCATTCTTGAAAAGTTTTGCTGTTGCGGTCATGTCCGCCTCCCGCCATGGTATATATCATGATATAGATCACCTGTGCCAACTTGCAATGTCCAGTGCCTCAACTCCGTCGCATCCTGACCGGCGCTTCGCCGAAGGCGCGCGAGAAGGCCCGCGAAAAGGACGCCGCTGAGGTAAAGCCGGTGCGTGCGGCGACCTCGGCCATGCGTACCTGCGTGTCGAGCACGAGGCGGCGCGCGGCGTTTAATCTGAGACGCAGGTAATATGCGCCGGGCGTCTCGCCGATTGATCTTTTGAAGATGATCTCGAGCGCACGCGCGGTCACACCTGTGCGGCGCGCAATCGCTGAAATAGTGAGCGGCTGGTCGACATGCGCTTCCATCAGCCTGATCGCCTGTGCGAGCCGCGGGTCGTAGCCTTCGAGGCGGCCGAGCGAGACGAGCGGCTGCGCGTCGGTTGCGGCGCGCGCCTGATCGTAGATGAAGACGCTCGCCACATCGAGCGCGACGGCCATGCCGAGCCGCGAGCGCACGAGATGCAGCATCAGATCGAAGGTCGGCGAGGCGCCGCCGGCAGTGAAGACGGGGCCGTCGATCACGTAACGGTCGGGGCGCACGTCGGCGCCGGGAAAGGCGGCGCTGAAATCCTCCATGTCCTCCCAGTGGGTGGTCGCCGCGCGGCCTTCGAGCAGGCCGGCATGGCCGAGCAGCCATGTGCCGGCCTCGACGCCGCCAACGGCACGGGCGGATCGCGCCGCCCTGCGGATTCCTGAAATGAGCTGGCGGGTCCCCTCATAGCGGGTGCCGAAGCCGCCGACGATCACGAGAACATCGGTGTTCTGCATGGCGTCGAACCGTCCGGCGACCGCCACAGGCATGCCCGACGTGGTGAGAGGCGCGGTGCCATCGGCCGAGACGATCGAATAGTCGAACATCGCTTCGCCTGAGACGCGATTTGCCGCGCGCAAAGGATCGATCGCCGAGGCGACGCACATGATCGATGAGCCGGCAAAAACCAGGAAGGTCACGCGAAGCGGCACTCGCTCCGGAACGAAGATCGACAGTCTTTCGCTTTTCATCAATCAGACTTCGTAAATCGCAAAGCAGTTCCCTACAAGTCGGGCATGCTTGTGCGCTGTCAAGGGAGGACACTGCCATGCCGCTCGCCATGAACCGCGAGGTCTTCATCACCTGCGCCGTGACGGGTTCCGGCGGCACGCAGGACCGCAGCCCCCATGTGCCACGCTCGCCCAAGCAGATCGCAGATTCGGCTATCGAAGCGGCGAAGGCGGGAGCCGCCATCGTCCACTGTCATGTGCGCGACCCCGAGACGGGCAAGCCGCGCCGTGACGTCTCTCTCTACCGCGAGGTGACGGAGCGCATCCGCGACGCGGATGTCGACGTGGTGCTGAACCTTACCGCCGGCATGGGGGGCGACATGGTGTTCGGCCCCGTGGAAAGCCCGCTGCCGCTCAACGCGAAAGGCACGGACATGGGCGGCGCGACGAACCGGGTCGAGCATGTTCGGCAGTGCCTGCCGGAAATCTGCACGCTCGACTGCGGCACCATGAACTTCGCCGAAGCCGATTATGTGATGACCAACACGCCGGGCATGCTGCGCGCCATGGGCGGCATGATGACCGAAATGGGCGTGAAGCTGGAGATCGAGGCGTTCGACACGGGTCACCTGTGGTTCGCCAGGCAGCTCGTCTCGGAAGGCGTGCTTAAGCCCGATGCCTTGGTGCAGCTCTGCATGGGCGTGCCCTGGGGCGCGCCGGACGACCTCTACACCTTCATGGCCATGGTCAACAACGTGCCGCCGGAATGGACCTTCTCGGCCTTTTCGCTCGGCCGCAACCAGATGGCCTATGTGGCGGCGGCGGTGCTCGCCGGCGGCAATGTCCGAGTAGGCCTCGAGGACAATCTCTGGCTCGACAAAGGCGTGCTTGCGACGAACGCGCAGCTCGTCGAGCGGGCGGCCACCATCATCGAGAACATGGGCGCGCGGGTCATCGGGCCGGACGAGGTGCGCAAGAAGCTCAATTTGACGAAGCGGGCGCCGGCGAGCGCTTGAGGGGGCGAAGTAATGACCATTCATAAGGCAGCCGCAATCGGCGGCGGGGTGATAGGCGCGGGATGGGTCGCTCGGCTGGTGCTCAACGGCATTGATGTCTCGATCTACGATCCTGACCCGGAAGCCTCCCGGAAGGTCGGCGAGGTGATGAAGGGCGCCCGGCGCGCCTATAAGAAGATGCTGCCCACCGGGCTGCCTAAGGAAGGCAGGATCAGCTACGCCAAGACCATCGCCGAGGCGGTGGGCGGCGCCGACTTCATCCAGGAGAGCGTGCCGGAGCGGCTCGACGTCAAGCACAAGGTGCTTGCCGAGATCGATGCCCATGCGCCGAAGGATGCGCTGGTCGGCTCCTCTACCTCCGGCATCAAGCCAACGGACATGCAGCCGGCCATGAAGCGGCCGGAGCGTCTGGTGGTCGGGCACCCTTTCAATCCGGTCTATCTCCTGCCGCTCGTCGAGATCGTCGGCGGTGAAAAGACCTCGAAGAAATTCATCGAGCGGGCGCGTGAGGCATATGCCTCGATCGGCATGAAGCCCGTTGTGATCCGCAAGGAAATCGAGGCCTTCGTCGGCGACCGCCTGCTGGAGGCTGCATGGCGCGAGGCGCTGTGGCTGGTGAAGGACGGCATCACCACCGTCGAGGAACTCGACGATATCATGCGTTATTCGTTCGGCCTGCGCTGGGCACAGATGGGCATGTTTCAGGTCTACCGCATTGCTGGCGGCGAGGCAGGCATGCGCCACTTCATGGCGCAGTTCGGACCGGCGCTGAAATGGCCATGGACCAAGCTGATGGATGTGCCGGAGTTCAATGACGAGCTGGTAGACCTGATCGCCAAGCAGTCGGACGAGCAGGCCGGCGACCTCTCGATCCGCGACCTGGAGAAGATCCGCGACGACAATCTGGTCGCCATCATGGACGTGCTGTCCAGGACCAACAAGGGCAAGGGCTGGGGCGCCGGCGCGCTGCACAAGGACTATGTGAAGCAGCTCTCCAGGCTCGCGGCGAAGGGCAGCAACGCGAAGGCAGAGCCGACGAAGACGGCCACGCCTGGCAAGCCGAAGAAAAAGCAGAAAGTCTGACGCGATGAATTTCGGCCTGTCCGAAGAGCAGAAGCTGATCGTCGATACGACGCGCGCCTTCGTCGAGAACGAGCTCTATCCGCATGAACAGGAGGTAGAGCGCAGCGGCCATTTGCGGATCGACCTGATCAAGGACCTGCAGGCGAAGGCGATCGCAGCCGGGCTATATGCCGCCAACATGCCGGCCGAGGTCGGCGGGGCGGGGCTCGATACGCTGACCTGGCTGCTCTACGAGAAGGAACTCGGTCGGGCGAATTATGCGCTGCACTGGACCTGCGTGGCGCGACCTTCAAATATCCTGCTCGCCGGCACCGAAGAGCAGAAGGAGAAATATCTCTATCCCTGCATCCGGGGCGAGAAATGGGATTGCCTTGCCATGACCGAGCCCGGCGCCGGCTCGGACCTGCGCGGCATGAAGGCGACGGCAGTTCAGGACGGCGACGACTGGGTTCTCAACGGCACAAAGCATTTCATCAGCCATGCCGACATCGCCGAGTTCGCAATCGTCTTCATGGCCTCGGGCGAGGAGGACTCACCTCGCGGCAAAAGGAAGAAGATCACTGCGTTCTTCGTCGACAAGGGGACCAAAGGCTTCACCGTGCGCGAGGGTTACCGCAACGTCTCGCATCGCGGCTACACGAACTCGATCCTGGAATTCGACGACTGCCGGCTGCCCAAGGAGCAGGTCCTCGGCGAGGTGCACAAGGGCTTCGAGGTGGCCAATAGCTGGCTCGGCGCGACGCGCCTGCAAGTGGCCGCCACCTGCCTCGGTCGTGCAGAACGGGCGCTCGGCCATGCGATTGCCTATGCGGCGCAACGCGAGCAGTTCGGGCAGCAGATCGGCAAGTTCCAGGGCGTCTCGTTCAAGCTCGCGGACATGGCGACGGAGCTGAAGGCGGCCGAGCTGATGGTGCTGGAGGCCGGCTGGAAATACGACCAGGGCACGGTCACCGATCAGGACATGGCGATGGCCAAGCTCAAGGCGACCGAAATGCTTGCCTTCGTCGCCGACGAGGCGATCCAGATCCATGGCGGCATGGGCCTGATGGACGACCTGCCGCTGGAGCGCATCTGGCGCGACGCGAGGGTGGAGCGGATCTGGGAGGGAACGAGCGAGATACAGCGGCATATCATTTCTCGCGCGCTGCTTCGGGCGGTGGGGGGATGAACTTGTCGGGATTTGCTACTCGCGCGGGCAGGGCGCCCTTTCGCGCCCCCCTCTGTCCTGCCGGACATCCCCCCCACAAGGGGGGAGATTGGACGGCCGCTTTGGTTTCGCCAACCGGCAGCGTGGCAGAACAAGCGCCGTCAAAAATGAAGGCTGATCTCCCCCCTTGTGGGGGAGGTGTCCGGCAGGACAGAGGGGGGCGCCGTAGAGCGCCTGCCTTCCCGTGTGGGGAGGCTCATCCATGAACCGCCTCGAACGCCTCCTTCGCCCGCGTTCCATCGCCGTCGTCGGCGGTGGGGCATTCGGCACGAATGTCGTCAAACAGTCACTGAGAATGGGCTTTACCGGCGACATCTGGCCTGTTCACCCAAGCAAGAGCGAAGTGGAAGGCGTCAGGGCATATCGGACCGTTGCGGAACTGCCTGGCGCGCCCGATGCCACATTCATCGGCGTCAACCGCAACCTGACGATCGAAATCGTCGAGCAGCTCGGGGAGCGCGGCGCGGGCGGCGCGATCTGCTTCGCGGCCGGCTTCCTCGAGACCGGCGATTACGATGCGGACGGCGCGCGCCTGCAGCAGCAGCTTGTCGCGGCCGCGGGCGATATGCCGATCATCGGGCCGAACTGCTACGGGCTCATCAACTATGCGGATGGCGCGCTGCTGTGGCCGGATCAGCATGGCGGTGCCCGGCTCGCGCCAGGCATGCGCGGCGTCGGCATCATCACCCAGTCGTCCAACATCGCCTGCAACATCACCATGCAGAAGCGTGGCCTGCCCATCGCCTTCCTGATGACGGCGGGCAACCAGGCCCAGACCGGGCTTTCCGAGATGGCGCTGGGTCTGATTGAGGACGAGCGGGTCTCGGCGCTCGGGCTCCACATCGAAGGCTTCGATTCGGTCGCCGGCTTCGAGCATTTCGCGGCGCGGGCGCGTGAACTGAAGAAGCCCGTCGTCGCCATGAAGGTCGGTCGCTCGGAGCATGCGCGCGCCGCGACCATCTCGCACACTGCTTCGCTCGCCGGTTCGGACGCGGCATCGGAGGCTTTCCTCAAGCGGCTCGGCATCGCTCGTGTCCATACGATCCCGTCGCTCCTCGAAGCGCTGAAGCTTCTCCATGCGGTCGGACCAATAGCAGGCAGACGGCTCTCCTCGATGAGCTGCTCGGGCGGCGAAGCCTCGGTGATGGCCGATAGCGCCGAGGGACGCGGTGTCCACTTCCCGAAGCTGACCGAAGCGCATCGCGCAGAGGTCAAGGAAACGCTGGGGCCGCTGGTCGCAGTTGCCAATCCGCTCGATTATCACACCTTCATCTGGAACAACGAGCAGGCGATGACCTCGACCTTCACGGCGATGGTGTCGGGCGGCTTCGACCTCAACATGCTGGTGCTCGATTTCCCGCGCGGCGACCGCTGCTCGGATGCCGACTGGTGGCCGACGGTCAATGCTTTCGATGCCGCGCTGATGTCGAATGCAGCGAAGGGCGCGATCGTCTCCTCGATGGGTGAGAACCTGCCGGAAGAGCATTCGGCCGAGCTGCTCAAGCGCGGCATTGTGCCGATACACGGCATTGCCGAGGCGTTCGACGCAGCCGAGGCAGCGGCGTTCATCGGCGAGGCGTGGGCGAGACCTGCCACGTCTGCCGTATTCGGCTTGCATGGCGAACTGGCGGAGGGCAAAGGCGACAAGGCACCCCCACCCCTAACCCCTCCCCACAAGTGGGAGGGGGATGATCGCGCTCAGCTCGACGAGGCAGAAGCCAAAGCGCTGCTGGCCAAAGCCGGATTGCCGGTGCCGGGAGGCCGGCGCGCGACCGATATCGAGGAGGCTGTGGCCGCCGCAAAGGCGATCGGCTTCCCTGTTGCGCTCAAGGCACTCGGGATCGCGCATAAATCCGAGCAGGCCGCACTCAAGCTCAACCTGACCGACGAAATGGCGGTGAGAGCCGCGGCGGACACGCTGAGCGGCCTGGGCAATGGGCTCTATGTCGAGCGCATGGTCGCGGGTGGAGTGGCCGAACTGATCGTCGGCATCACGCGCGACCCGATCTTTGGGCCGGTGATGACGATCGGTTCCGGCGGCGTGCTTGTCGAGCTGTTAAAGGATAGCGCGACGCTGCTTTTGCCCGCATCACGCGGCGAGATCGAAGCGGCACTCCGCGGGCTGAAGCTGTTCCCGTTGCTCGATGGTTATCGCGGACGGTTGAAGGCCGATATTGAGGCCGCTGTCGAGGCGATCCTCGGGATTGCCGACTTTGCCGTCGCGAATGCAGCCGCCATCGAGGAACTCGACATCAACCCGCTCATCGCCTGCGCGGAAGGCCAAGGCGCGTGGATCGCGGATGCGCTGCTGGTGCAGCCTTGTCTTCTCCCTGTTTACGGGGAGAAGGTGGCCCGAAGGGTCGGATGAGGGGTAGCGCTGAGCATGGAAACGTTGGTGCTGCCCCTGAGCTGCCTGCCGGCATCTCCCCGTCGACGGCAGGGAACTCGCATGTGGCGCGGCGCCGGTGCCCCCCTCCCCCTTGTGGGGAGGGATTCAGGGTGGGGGTTCCCACGCGATTACCCCTTGATGTTAGCTGAAGCAGACGGCACCTCCGGCTTGGCTTGGCGCGCGGCGGACCCCCACCCTGAATCCCTCCCCACAAGGGCAGGGGAATCGCATTTGAGTAGATCGGAAACGGGTTGCCAATTGTCGGATTGTGGATTCTTGGGAGGGCTCCACTATAGGGGAGCCCTCGATGGAAATGATCCAGGCTGTATTTGGTCATCTCGATCCGCGCCGCCAGAACGCCCGGCACGATTTCGGCGAGATACTGTTCATGGCCTTCGCCGCCATGCTGTGCGGCGCCAAGAACTGCTCCGACATCTGGCGCTTTGCCCAGGAGAAGGAAGAAATGCTGCGTCAGGTGCTCAGCCTGGCCCACGGCATCCCGTCGCACGACACCTTCTCGACGGTGTTTCGCAAGCTTGTCCCAACGGCCTTCGCCGAGGCGTTTGCCAGCTTCATGGGCCATGTCGCAGCCGCCGCCGGCGGCACGCGGCAGATCGCGCTCGACGGCAAGGCCATGCGCGGTGCTTTCGAGAGAGGCCGCCAGTTCGCGCCGCGCATGATGGTGTCGGCCTGGGGAACGGAGCTTCGCATAACGCTGGCGGCGCTGCCGGTGCGCGGCGGCAACGAAGCCAGAGCGGCCGTCGAGTTGTTGCGCCTGATCGACCTGCGCGGCGCCACAGTTACGGCCGATGCGCTGCATTGCTCGGCGCGCATGGCCGAGGAAATCACACGACGCGGCGGCAACTACGTGCTGGCCCTGAAGGGCAATCAGGGGCCGCTGTGTGCGGATGCCGAACAGCTCGTCGCCGGCCGCCCATCGCCCAAGGCGGCGATTGCCGTCACCGAGGAGCAGGGCCACGGACGCCAAGAGCGGCGGGCGGCGCGTGTCGTGCGCGCGCCGGGGCTTGGCCGCAAGCATGGCTTTCCCGGCCTGGCGGCGATCGGCGAGGTCCATCGCACGCGTGAGATCAACGGCAAACGGGAGGAAGAGCGTTGCCTTTATGTGCTTTCGCGGCCGATGTCCGCCGAGGATCTGCTCGCCGTCGTGCGAGGTCATTGGGACGTCGAGAATGGCCTGCACTGGCAGCTCGATGTGATCTTTCGCGAGGACGAGTGCCGCTCCCGCAAGGACAACGGCCCCGAAAATCTCGCTCTGCTGCGGCGCTTCTGCGTCAATACTTTCCGAGCCGACAGCAAAAAGGACACCATGCGCGGCAAAATGATGCGCGCAGGCTGGAACGACTCCTACCTGTTCCAGCTCATGACTCAAATGCGACAGCCCTGCCCACAAGGGGGAGGGGGTCGTCAGCGTCGCGCCTTCCATATGCGATCGCCCTGCCGCAAGCGGCGAGAAGACCATCGGCCGCTTCGCCTCACGACCTCCGCGCCAACCGCAAAGGTGATGTTCCATGTCCGATGTGATCAAGACCCGCCGCGAGGGCACAATTCTCGAAGTGATACTGGACAGGCCGAAGGCGAACGCCATCGACCTCGCCACGTCGCGGCTGATGGGCGAGACCTTCAAGGCATTCCGCGACGACCCCGAACTGCGCGTGGCGATCGTCAAGACCGCTGGCGACAAGTTCTTCTCCGCCGGCTGGGACTTGAAGGCTGCCGCGGCAGGCGACGCGGTCGACGGCGATTACGGCGTCGGCGGCTTCGCCGGGCTGCAGGAGCTGATCGACATGAACAAGCCGGTGATCGCCTGCGTCAACGGCATGGCGGTGGGCGGCGGCTTCGAGCTGGTGCTCTCTTGCGATCTCATTTACGCCTCCGATCAGTCGAGCTTCGCGCTGCCGGAGATCAGGGCAGGCACGCTTGCCGACGCCGCGACGATCAAGCTGCCGAAGCGCATCCCCTATCATGTCGCCATGGATCTGCTGCTCACCGGCCGCTGGATGAATGTCCAAGAGGCGCATCGCTGGGGACTGGTCAACGAGGTGCTGCCCAAGGAAAGGCTGGAAGAGCGCGTCTGGGAAGTCGCCCGGCTGCTGGCCTCGGGCCCGCCACTGGTTTTCGCGGCGATCAAGGAAGTCGCGCGCGAGGCTGAAGCGATGAGCTTCCAGGAAGCGATGAACTGGGTCACCAAGCGCAAATTCCGCACCGTGGACACGCTCTACGGGTCGGAAGACAATCTTGAAGGCTTTCGCGCATTCGCCGAAAAACGCGATCCCGTATGGAAGGGAAGATAGTCGCAGCGTATACCGAGCTAATCGGCGCCTAGCGCATCGGCCGAAAAGTTCGACGCGTAACCAAAGCGATCGATCGGCGTGGAGATCCAATTTGGGCGCGCCGCCTATCGACGCGAATTATAGTGACCTTGGCCACCATACGATCGGGCGCGTGTCAAGCGAGCTACACCGGTCGAGGCCTCTCGCAAGCGGCGAATGATCCCTCGAATTTTAATACATGTTAAAATTCTTGATTGCGCGCCTGCAAAAACAGGCGGGCCTTGTCACGTCATTGGTGTTAGGGCTCCGGCGGGGGCGAGCGCACCGGACTTTGAATAATTCCGTTGCGTAAACAGTGACATAGGGTGCAGCTCCGAAATTATCGGTGCGCAAAAAGAAAAAGAGCAGGACCTCAGAATGACCTATGTACTGAACGCCAAAGGCGTTCCACTTTACTATAGTTCGCCATCAACACATTGGTATTCGAGAACGACGTCAGGATCACTTAACGGTAGCGGCTCCCACGACTCGCTCTACGGGGACAGCCCTCTCGACATCACCATGTATGGCGGCGCCGGCGACGACATCTATGGCATCTACTCCGCCAAGAACAAAGCGGTCGAATATGCCGGACAGGGGATCGACACGATCAACACCTGGATGGATTACAAGCTGCCGGACAATTTCGAGAATCTTACCGTCACCGGCGACAAGCGCTTCGCCTTCGGAAACTCGCTGAACAACATCATCAGCGGTGGCCCCGGCCAGCAGACACTCGACGGCTTCCAGGGCGACGACGTTCTCAAAGGCGGCCCCGGGGCGGACACATTCATTGTGACCAAAGGAAATGGCAGCGATCTGATCCTGGACTTCGGGGCGGACGACTCCGTTCGCATCGGCAGCTATGGCTTCACGTCCTTCGATCAGGTGAAGTCCAATATGGTCCAGGTCGGTGCGAATGTCCGGCTCAATCTTTCGAGCACCGAATCTCTGGTGTTTGCCAACAAGACCATCGGCCAGTTTTCCGCCAATCAGTTCAAGCTGGCGGTCGACAAAGCACACATGCACCAGACCTTTTCGGACGATTTCAACACGCTCAGCCTTTGGAATGGCTCGAAAGGTACCTGGGATTCGAACTACTGGTGGGGCAAGGAGAACGGTCACACGCTGGACGGCCAGCAGAATTGGTTTATCGACACGGACTACGGACCGACCAAATCGGTCAATCCCTTCAGCGTCGAGGACGGCCATCTCACAATCACCGCGGCCAAGGCCCCTGCCGACATCCAGCATTATATCGATGACTACAAATACACGTCGGGGCGGCTGACGACCCACGAGTCGTTTTCGCAGCTCTATGGCTATTTCGAGATGCGCGCGGAAATGCCGACAAACGAAGGTGCCTGGCCGGCTTTCTGGCTGCTGCCGGAGGACGGCTCGTGGCCGCCGGAGCTCGACGTCGTCGAGATGAAAGGGCAGGAGCCGAACACGCTCATTCAGACCGCGCATTCGAACGCGACTGGAAGCCACACGCAGGTCAGGTCGAATCCCACTGTCGAAAGCACCGAAGGCTACCATACCTACGGGGTGCTCTGGACGGACAAAGAGCTGGTCTGGTATTTCGACAATACCGAGGTGGCGCGCGCAGCCACGCCTGCCGATATGCACAAGCCGATGTACATGCAAGTGGACCTGGGAGTGGGCATGACGGACACGCCGGACCTCAGCACACCGGCCCAAATGCATGTCGACTATGTCAAGGCCTATCAGCTGAACAACGACTGGGTCAGCTGATTCCGGTTGTTGGGCGGTAGGGAGGCCCAGCCGCCTGGCAAAAAGCCACACTGCGCACCCGCTGGTGCGCCGCTTCGGTCCGATGCTAAGGACCAGCCTAATGAGCCACGCGCGGCAGGCGAACAGCATCGCGCTTGCCGCGCAGGAAGGCCTCGACCCTTTTGGTCGAGGCGCTCGCCGCTCCCGGAGCGGCGAATGTCTGCAGTGAATTTTACCAACTGATAACTTTGTCAATCAATCGCCCCGAGAAGCGGGCAACCTGATCTCGCTTTCGATGTTAGGCCTTGGACCGGAGGCAGGCGCACCGGAAGCTTTCGAGCCAACTTCGCTTGCAGAACCAGGAGAGTTATGGCGCGGCTCCGATCGGTCGGCGTCAAAGAGGAAGAGCAGGACAGAATGGCTTATGAACTGAACGCCAACGGCGTTCCGCTTTACTATAGCGGGTCTTCCACCCACTGGTATTCTGCAACCAGTGCAGGATCGCTTTACGGCAGCAGTTCCAACGACTCGCTATATGGCGACAGTAGCATTGCAGTCACGATGTTTGGCGGCGACGGCGATGACATCTATTATCTCTACTCCGGTAAGAACAAGGCGTTTGAATATGCCGGCCAGGGGATCGACACGATCAACACCTGGATGGATTACAAGCTGCCGGACAATTTCGAGAACCTGATCGTCACCGGCGACAAGCGCTTCGCCTTCGGAAACTCGCTGAACAACATCATCAGCGGCGGCTCTGGCTCGCAGACACTCGACGGTTTCGAGGGCGACGACATTCTCAAAGGCGGCGCCGGTGCGGACACCTTCATTGTGACGAAAGGCAATGGCAGCGACCTGATCCTGGACTTCGGGTCGGACGATCTGGTTCGCATCGGCAGCTACGGCTTCACCTCCTTCGATCAGGTGAAGGCCAATATGGTCCAGGCCGGAGCGAATGTACGGCTCAATCTTTCGAGCAGTGAATCTCTGGTTTTTGCCAACAAGACCATTGGCCAGTTTTCCGCCAGTCAGTTCCAGCTGGCGATCGACAAATCGCACATGCACCTCTCATTCTCGGACGATTTCGACACGCTCAGCCTTTGGAATGGCTCGGACGGCACCTGGGATTCGAACTTCTGGTGGGGCAAGGCGAACGGCAGCACGTTGGAAAGCCAGCAACAATGGTTCATTGACACCGACTACGGACCAACCAAGTCCGCCAATCCATTCAGCGTCGAGGACGGCCATCTCACAATCACGGCGGCCAAGGCGTCGACTGACATCCAGCCTTATATCAACAACTATAAATACACGTCGGGTCTGCTGACGACCCACGAGTCCTTTTCGCAGCTCTATGGCTATTTCGAGATGCGCGCCGACATGCCGTCAAACCACGGTGCCTGGCCGGCCTTCTGGCTGCTGCCGGAAGACGGCTCGTGGCCGCCGGAGCTCGACGTCATCGAGATGAAAGGACAGGAGCCCAACACGCTCATTCAGACAGCGCATTCGAACGCGACCGGACAGCACACGCAGGACAGGTCTAATCCCGCTGTCGAAAACACCGAAGGCTACCACACTTACGGGTTGCTTTGGACCGACAAAGAGCTCGTCTGGTACTTCGACGATACTGAAGTGGTGCGCACAGCCACGCCTGCCGATATGCACAAGCCGATGTACATGCTTGTGAACCTGGGACTTGGTGGCATGGCGGGAACGCCGGACCTCAGCTCGCCTGCCGAGATGCATGTCGACTATGTCAACGCCTATCAGCTGAACAACGACTGGATCGTCTAGCTGCGGTTCTTGAGCGGCAGGGAGGCCCACTCGCCCGGCAAAAGCCACAATCCGCAGTATCCGTCCATCTGGGGACGAGACCGCGAATGCGCGATCTCCGGACAACGCGAAGCGCCGATGGCATCGAAGGGAAGGACTGCGGAGAGGGCATGACCGGGCAGACTGTGCAAAATCAGGGCGCCACCCGAACGCGTCCTGCTCTGGCAGCGCCGATTGCTGCGCTGCTTGTTTCGCTGATCGGGCTGTCAGCCTGCGGAACCTTGGGGCCGGGCGTCGTCACCGAGAGCGGCGGCGTGACCCGGTCGGCGCTGGGCTACATGAACCAGGCGCGCCAGGCAAATGGCGTCGCTCCGGCCGCGCCGGACGCGAGATTGGAGCAGGCTGCGCTCGAGCAGGCGCGCTACATGGCTTCCGCGGGCAGGATGACGCATACCACCCGTTTGGGCCGCGACTTCGTCTCCCGCAAGAACGCCAACAGGATCGATGGAGCGGCTGCAGAGAACGTCGCGGTCGACTACGGCAACCCTGACATCGGCCGCATCATGAAGATGTGGATGGCTTCGCCGGGGCACCGGCGCAACATGCTCAACCCGGCCTACAGCCATTTCGGCGTCGCCTCTGCGGCAGACGACAAGGGCAGGCATTATTGGGCGATGGTGCTGGCCAAATAACGGCTGGCGATATCAATCGGCTGGATCGCCGCGCCGCTCTGTCTCTTTGTTTTTGCATCGGATTTGTCCGAAAACCGCTGCGTACTTTTTCGCTGACGCGGTCCTTCGGTTCGGCCCGATGCATTAGCAGGTCAATTCCCCGCGCTCTCCATCCGTCGGCCTTTGATCGCCTTCTCCAGCCAGCCGATCTCCATCTCCGGGACCGAGGACAACAAGAGGTCGGTATAGGCGTCGAAGGGAGGCGCGAGCACCTGGCCCTTCGGCCCATAGCGCACCACCTCTCCGCGATACATGACGGCGATGGAATCGGCTATGGACTTCACCGTCGCGAGGTCATGGGTGATGAACAGATAAGCGACGTGCTCTTCCGCCTGCAGGTCCAGCAGCAGCTTCAATATGCCGTTTGCGACCAGCGGGTCGAGCGCGCTCGTCACTTCGTCGCAGATGATCAACTTCGGGCTGGCGGCGAGCGCGCGGGCGATGCAGACGCGCTGCTTCTGCCCGCCGGAGAGCTCGGCCGGATAACGCTGGGCGAAGCCTTTCCCCATCTCGATCTTCTCGAGCAGCTCGGCGACCTTGCGGTCGCGCTCGGCACCTTTGATGCCGAAATAGAATTCAAGCGGCCGGCCGATGATGGTGGCGACCGTCTGGCGCGGGTTCATCGCCACGTCGGCCATCTGATAGATCATCTGCAATTCGCGCAGCTGGTCCTTGGTGCGGTCGGCGAGCCGGCGCGGCAGCTCCTTGCCGGCAAAGCCGATGGAGCCCTCCTGCGGAGGCAGCAATCCGGTGATCGCGCGCGCGAGCGTCGACTTGCCGGAACCTGATTCCCCGACGACGGCAAGGGTCTGGCCAGGGCGAATGTCCACCGAGACATTTTTCAGAACCTTCACGCGGCCCTGGCCGTAGCCTGCGGTGACGTTCTGCACCGACAAGAGAGGCGAGCCTTCCGGATTTTTCTCCGCATGGGGGATACGGTGCACCGACACCAGCGCCTTGGTGTATTGCTGGCCCGGCTCCTTGATGATCTGCCGCGTCGCGCCCCATTCGACCAGCTTGCCGTGGCGCAGCACCATGATCTCGTCGGCGACCTGCGCGACGACGGCGAGGTCATGGGTGATGTAGAGCGCCGCGACATGGGTGTCGCGGATCGCGTCCTTGATGGCGGCCAGCACGTCGATCTGGGTCGTCACATCCAGCGCGGTGGTCGGCTCGTCGAACACGATGAGGTCGGGTTCGGGGCAGAGCGCCATCGCGGTCATGGCGCGCTGCAACTGGCCACCGGAGACCTGGTGCGGGAAACGCATGCCGAAGTTCTCGGGGTCCGGCAGGCCGAGCTTCCTGAACAGCGCGACGGCTCGCTTTTCCGCCTCGGGGCGCTTCATGACGCCGTGCTTCAACGCGGCTTCGACGACCTGATCGATCAGCCGGTGCGCCGGGTTGAAGGCGGCGGCCGCCGACTGTGCGACGTAACAGACCTCGCGACCGCGCAGCTTGCGCAAGCCCTGAACACCGCCGTTCAAGATGTCGCGGCCGTTGAGGATCACCTCGCCGCCGATGATCCTGCATCCGCCGCGGCCATAGCCCATCGAGGAAAGGCCAATTGTCGACTTGCCGGCGCCGGATTCGCCGATCAGGCCCAGCACTTTGCCGCGCTGCAGCGTAAGCGAGATGCCGTCGACGATGGTGACCGCATGCGGGTCCTCGCCGGGCGGATATACGGTCGCCTCAATTTTCAGACCGCGGATATCGAGCAGCGGCCCGCTTGCCTCCTTGCGCTTGCCCGCCTCAGACATTGCCGCGCCCTCCCTTGAGGCTGGTGGTGCGGTTCAGGATCCAGTCGGCCACGAGATTCACGGAGATCGCCAGCGCGGCAATTGCCGCAGCCGGAATCAAGGCAGCCGGAACGCCGAACACGATGCCGTCCTTGTTCTCCTTCACCATTCCGCCCCAGTCGGCCTCCGGCGGCTGGACGCCGAGGCCGAGGAAGGATAGCGCCGACAGGAAGAGCACCGCGTAGATGAAGCGTAGCCCGAGTTCGGAGACGAGCGGCGAGAGAGCGTTCGGCAGGATCTCGCGGAAGATGATCCAGGCGCGACCCTCGCCACGCAGCTTCGCCGCCTCGACGAAGTCCATCACATTGATGTCGACGGCCACCGCACGCGAGAGACGGTAGACGCGGGTCGCATCAAGGATGCCCATGACCAGGATGAGCGTCAACAGGTTCGAGGGCAGGACCGACAGGACCACGAGCGCAAAGATCAGCGTCGGGATCGACATCAGAAGATCGACTAGGCGCGACATCACAAGATCGAACCACCCGCCGACCACGGCGGCGGTGAAGCCCAGGAGCGAGCCAAGCATGAACGAGATCGCGGTAGCGACCGCGGCGATGAAGATGGTGGTGCGCGCGCCGTAGATCATGCGCGAGAGCAGGTCGCGACCGAGATTGTCGGTGCCGAGCCAATGTTCGGCCGACATCGGCAGCCAGACGTCGCCGACGATCTCGCCGAGCCCGTGCGGCGCAAGCAGCGGCGCGAAAACGGCCGTGATCCCGAACAGGGTCGTGAAGAACAGGCCGATCGCGGCGCCGATCGGAATGCGCGGCAGGGCGGGCCTTCTCGTCGTCGTCACGCTCATTTCGGGTGCCTCAGCCGCGGGTTGGCGACGATCGCGGCAATATCGGCAATGATATTCAAGCCGATATAGACCGCGGCGAAGATCAAGCCGACCGCTTGCACCACCGGCACATCGCGCTTGGCGACGTGGTCGACAAGATATTGCCCCATGCCGGGATAGACGAAGATCACCTCGATCACGACGACCCCGACAATCAGATAGGCGAGGTTCAGCATCACGACATTGATGATCGGCGCGATCGCGTTGGGAAAGGCGTGGCGGCGGATGATCTCTATCGGACGCAGCCCTTTCAGCTCAGCTGTCTCGATGTAGGCCGACTGCATGACGTTGAGGATCGCTGCGCGTGTCATGCGCATCATGTGGGCGAGCACCACGAGCGTCAGAGCTGTGGCCGGCAGCGCGATCGCCTGCATGCGCTCGATGAACGGCATCCCTTCGTAAACGGTCGAGATGCCTGGGAATATCTGCCATTTCACCGCGAAGAAATAGACGAGCAGGTAGCCGATGAAGAATTCCGGAAGGGAGGTCGAGGCGAGCGCCAGGCCGGAGATCAGCTTGTCCACGAAGCCGTTGCGATAGCGGACCGCGATGAGCCCCAGGATGATCGCAAGCGGCACCGACACGACGGCTGCCCAGAAGGCAAGGAACAGAGTGTTCCAGAGCCGCCCGCCGAGCGAGGAGGCGATGTCCTGCCCGCTCGACAGCGCCTTGCCGAGATCTCCGGTGAGCACGCCGCCCAGCCAGCGAAAATATCTGACGTAAGCCGGGTCGTTGAGACCCAGCTCCTGGCGCAAATTGGCAACCGCTTCCGGCGTGGCCGACTGTCCGAGGATCGACGCCGCGACGTCGCCGGGCAGGATCTGCGTGCCGACGAAGATCAGGACGGAGACTGCAAGCAACAGCACGATGCCCAGCGCGACGCGCTGAGCGACCAGTTTCAGGATGGTGGCGGACATCTGTAGCCTGGCACGGAGCCTCTGGAACGAGCGGGCGGCAGCGGAAGGGCCGGCCGACCGGCCGGCCCTTCAATGATTAGGCTTCGAGCCAGCAGAGCGCCAGCGCGTAGCCGTTGCACATCTCCTGCGCGGGGTTGGCCGTCCAGCCCTGCACGCCCTTGCCGCTTGCGTCGATATACTGGTTGAAGAAGGGCACGATCAGGCCGCCCTCGTCGCGCATCATCACCGCCATGTCGCGATAGATCTTCTTGCGCTTGCCCTCATCGAGCTCGCCGCGGGCGGTGATGATCATCTTGTCGAACTGCGGCCGCTTCCAGCGCGTGTCGTTCCAGTCGGCGTTGGAGATATAGGCGGTGGAGTACATCTGGTCCTGTGTCGGGCGGCCGCCCCAGTAGGAGAGCGAGAAGGGCTGCTTGTTCCAGACTTCCGACCAGTAGCCGTCGCCCGGCTCGCGCTTGATCTCGATGGTGATGCCGGCCTTGGCGCAGGACTGCTGGTAGAGCTGGGCGGCGTCCACCGCGCCGGGGAAGGCCACGTCGGACGTGCGCAGCAGGATCGAGCCCGAGTGGCCGGATTTCTTGTAGTATTCGGCCGCCTTGTCGGGATCGAACTTGCGCTGCTCGATGTCGTTGGAGAACAGCGGATAGGCTTCGTTGATCGGGAAGTCGTTGCCGACCGAGCCGTAGCCGCGCAGGATCTTGGAGAGCAACTCCTCGCGATCCATGGCGAGCTTGAGCGCCATCCTGAGATCGTTGTTGTCGAAAGGCGCGGTGTCGCAGAACATGTTGAACGGATAAAAGCCGCGGCCTGACACCGTCTGGATCGTGACGCCGGGAACGCGCTTGATCAGGTCGACGATCTTCGGCTCGACGCGATTGATCATGTTGACCTGTCCGCCCTGGAGGGCGGACATGCGCGCCGTCGGATCGTTGATGACGACAATCTCCACTTGATCGGCATGGCCGAGCTTGTCGCCCTGCCAATAGTTGGCGAACTTCTCGCCGCCGTAGCGCACGCCCGGCTCGTTGACGGTGACCTTGTAGGGGCCTGCGCTGATGCCGGCGTTCGGGTTGTCCTTGCCGCCGTTCGGCTGGATGACCAGATGGTAGTCCGCCATGAGATAGGGGAAGTCCGCATTCGGGTCCTTGAGCGTGACGATAGCCTCGTCGCCGTTCACCTTCATGCTGTCGATGCCCTGCAGGATGCCGAGCGCCGCCGACTTCGACTTGGCGTCGGCATGGCGTTCAAGCGTCGCCACCACATCGTCGGGCGTCACAGGCTTGCCGTCGTGGAACTCGATGCCCTTGCGGATCTTCATGGTCCAGGTCTTGGCGTCAGGGCTTGAGCCGATCGATTCGGCGATGCGGTAATCGAGGCTGCCGTCGGGCGCCAGTTCCACCAGCAACTCGCCCCAGCACTTGCCGAAGTTAAAATTCACTTGGCTGAGGTTGAGCGCCGGATCGAGCACATTCGAGGATTCGCCGCCCTGCAGGCCGGCTTTGAGGAGGCCGCCCTTGACCGGCCCTGCGGCGCGGACGGCGCTGGAGAGAAGCGAATTGGCGAAGGTGGCGGATACGCCGAGGGCAGCGGCGCGACCCAGAAAATCGCGCCGGCTGAGCTTGCCCTTGGCGACGTATCGGCTCAGGAATTCGAGTTCATTCGACATGCTAGTTCCTCACTCTGTTGGTAACGACCGCAGCGTTCTTGTTGGCTGTTGAGCGTCGATATTGGACGCAAGGGAAAGCTGCTCGCAAGGCCGAATGCGACATTGCGTGGCGTAATTGGCATGCCGTTCCTGGACCAGCGGCGCCCGGCTGAGGTGAGGACGGTGGACTCCTGGCCGCAAGCGGCGCACGGCTGTCTGTTTGCGGCCTTCAGCTCAGCGGAATGTCGTTCCCGCTTTTACCCACCTGATAGCGCTCCGAGAGCTGGTCGTAGCGGGCCGATATGCTTGCGATACGGTCCTGGAGACGCGAGCGTTCCGGTTCAGGTAACTCGCGCACGAGCTTCTTCAGCGAATAGCTCTTCCAGTAGGCGTTCTCGGCGCTGTAACCGCCGGGGTCGAGCCTGAAGACCTCCTTCAGGATCCTGAGGTCGTGTGGGATAGCGAAGCTGTCACGCGAATCTTCGTGGCTGAAGAGATAGTAGAAATTGTCGAAGCCGGCCCAGGTGATCGCCGAGAGGCAAAGCGAGCAGGGCTCGTGCGTGGCGAGGAAGATGCAATCCTTGGTGTCCGGCCGGTCGGCCTTCGGCATCTCGTAGAAACGCTTCAGGCAGTGGACCTCGCCGTGCCAAAGCGGATTTTCCAGCTCGTTGTTGGTCTCGGCGATGACAAGCGAGCGGTTGGACTTCCTGAGGATCGCCGCGCCGAACAGCTTGTTGCCTTTGGCGACGCCGACCTCGGTGAGCGGCACCACGTCGTTCTCGATCACGTCGAACAGGCGATCGATCAGCGAGATGTCCACCATATCAGCCCTCGACCGGCAGGTGGATTTCGTATGGCTGGTCGAAGAAATGTTCTTCGATGTTCGAGCCGTCACCACCGCGGTCGACGACCAGGAAATCCTGAGGCCCGCCGAGCGGCGTCAGCACACCGTGCCAGAGATTGCGCCGGTAGTTCACGCCCTGGCCGGGTTGGGTCAGGAAAGCATGCGGCTCGCCAGGACCGGATTGGGTGTCGGGGCATACGACCACCAGGAACGGGCGCGGCGAAAGCGGCACGAAGGCCTGACTGCCGAGGGGGTGCCGCTCGACCATGGCGAGTTCCAGCGGAAGCTGGTAGGGCCTACTTTTGACGATCGAGATCAGCACGCGCGCGTTCGGGCCCTCCGCTTCGGCGGCGGCCAAGGCGTGGAAGCGCTCTGCCTTGCCGCCGTTGATCGGGTAGTGATTGTCAGTGCCGGTATCGATGACGTCGCCGAATGGGGCGAAGGCTTCGCGGGTGAGCGGGCGGGCGGTGATGATGCGGGTCATGGCACTCGCGTCCTGTTTTGCGCAGGCGCCCTACGGCGCCCCCCTCTGTCCTGCCGGACATCTCCCCCACAAGGGGGGAGATCGGCTGTCATTATCGGTTTCGCTAATTGCCGACGTTGCCAATTGGCGAAATCAAACCGGCCGTCCAATCTCCCCCCTTGTGGGGGAGATGTCCGGCAGGACAGAGGGGGGCAACGTAGAGCGCCAGCATCACCGGGCTGTCTTTCCGAATGTCGATCCCAACTTCGCGTGCCGATTGACGTCCTTGTAAAGCAGATAGCGAAAACGGCCGGGGCCGCCCGCATAGCAGGCCTGCGGGCAGAAGGCGCGCAGCCACATATAGTCGCCGGCTTCGACCTCGACCCAATCCTGGTTGAGGCGATAGACCGCCTTGCCTTCGAGAACATAGAGCCCGTGCTCCATAACATGGGTCTCGGCGAACGGGATCACTGCACCGGGCTCGAGGGTGACGATGGTCACATGCATGTCGTGGCGCATGTCGGCGGGGTCGACGAAGCGCGTGGTCGCCCATCTTCCTTCAGTGCCCGGCATCGGGAAGGGCTCGATCTCCGCTTCGTGCGCGAAGATCGGTTCCGGAAAAGCGATGCCTTCCACCTCTTCATAGGCCTTGCGAATCCAGTGGAAACGGACCGGTTCGCCGGCCTCGTTGCGTATGGCCCATCTGCTTCCCGGCGGAATGAAGCCGTAGCCTCCAGGCTTCAGCACCTGCCTTCTGCCCGCAAGCGTGACAGTCAGCTCGCCTTGCGTGACGAACAGGACGCCTTCTGCGCCGGAATCCGGCTCCGGCCTGTCGCTGCCGCCGCCGGGCGCAACTTCCATGATGTATTGCGAGAAGGTCTCGGCGAAGCCCGACAACGGCCGCGACAGGACCCAGAGTCGGGTATTCTCCCAGAACGGCAGGTAGCTCGTTACTATGTCGCTCATCACCCCTTTCGGGATGACGGCATAGGCCTCCGTGAACATGGCGCGGTCGGTCAGCAGCTGCGTCTGCGGCGGCAGCCCTCCGTTCGGCGCGTAGTAGGTTCGACCGGTCATGCCCATCTCCCTCATGACGGCAGCAGGTCGCGAAGCCGCAACAGCGCGATGCGTTCGACCTCTCTGCAGGCCGTATCGAATTCGGTCGCGCGATCATTGCCGATGCGCTTCTCGAAGGCTGCCATGATTTCCTGCTTGGTCTTGCCCTTCACCGCCATGATGAAGGGGAAGCCGAAATTGGCGACATAGGTGGCGTTGCGCTCCAAGAAGAGCTCGCGCTCCTCGTCCGTCAGCGCATCGAGGCCGGCGGAAGCCTGCTCCTTCGCCGATTCCGGCGTCAGGCGCTTCGCTGTGGCGAGCCGGCCGGCAAGGTCGGGATGCGCGTTGAGCACACCGAGGCGCTCGGTCTCGCTTGCCGCGCGGAAAGCCCGGCAGAGCGCATTGTGGAGCCCGCCGGCACTGTCATGGGCTGGGCCCAGCTCCAGCTCATAGGCACGCTCGGCGACCCAGGGCGAGTGCTCGAAGATCCCGCCGAACCGATCGATGAATTCCTCACGCCTCATTCGAGACGGCCTGAGCGCCGCCGGCGAATAGGCATGCGTCTCCTGCCAGTGGCGGGCGATATCGATGCGGCGCGCGAGCCAGACCTTGTCGTGGCTCTTCACATAGTCGACGAAGCGCTTCAGCGCCGCGGCGCGGCCCGGCCGGCCGATGAGGCGGCAATGCAGGCCGATATTCATCATTCGCGGGCGGCCGTCGCGCCCCTCTTCGTAGAGCGTATCGAAGCTGTCCTTCAGATAGGCGAAGAACTGATCACCGGAGTTGAAGCCTTGCGGCGTGGCAAAACGCATGTCGTTGGCGTCGAGCGTATAGGGAATGATGAGCTGCGGGGCGATTGCATTGCCGTGGCCGTCGTGGTCCAGCCAATAAGGCAGCTCGTCGTCATAGGTGTCGGAGACATAGGCGAAGCCGCCTTCTTCCGCCACAAGCTTGACCGTGTTGACTGAAGTCCGGCCGGTATACCAACCCGTCGGCCGTGCGCCGGTCACCTCGGCATGCAGCTTTATCGCGGCGGCCATGTCACTCCGCTCGTCTTCGAGCGTGTGGTCGCGATAGTCGATCCATTTCAGCCCGTGCGAAGCGATCTCCCAGCCGGCTTCCTGCATGGCCGAGACCTGATCCGGCGAGCGCGCGAGCGCGGTAGCGACGCCATAGATCGTGACCGGCACCGCGGCCTCGGTGAACATGTGGTAGAGCCGCCAGAAGCCGGCGCGAGCTCCGTATTCATAAATCGATTCCATGTTCCAATGGCGCTGGCCGATCCAGGGCTGCGCGCCGACAACTTCGGACAGGAAAGCCTCGGAAGCCTTGTCGCCGTGGAGCAGGCAGTTCTCGCCGCCTTCCTCGTAATTGAGAACGAACTGGACAGCCACATAGGCGCCGCCCGGCCATTTCGGGTCGGGCGGGTTCGCGCCGTAGCCTCGCATATCTCGTTGGTAGCGCATCATTCCCCGTTGCCGGCGCATGCCGGTTCCTGCTGATTTTCACCATAATGCAAAGGGTATTGAGGCCATTCCCCTGAAAAATTTGAAAGTCTTTTTGTGGCCTTCCGCTTCACCTGGACTTATGCATGGCATTTAATGCCTCGCAATCGGCCGGTTGAGCTTGCCGGTCTCAAAAGGGGAGGCTGAGTGTGGCCGCTGGCAACACAGGACGTCTGACGACCCACGTGCTGGACACTGCGGCCGGCCGGCCCGCGGCTGGGCTGACGATCGCGCTTTATCGCGTGGAAGGCGACCGGCGGCAACATCTCAAGACGGTCTCGACCAATGCCGACGGCCGCTGCGACGCACCTCTGCTTGCGGGCGACGAGTTTGCAGTGGGCGAGTACGAGATCGTCTTTGCTGCCGGCGACTATCTCCGCCGGCAGGGTGTCAGCCTTGCAGAGCCCGCTTTCCTCGACCGCGTGCCGATCCGGTTCGGGATAGCCGAGCAGGCGCATTATCACGTGCCGCTGCTTCTCTCGCCCTACGGCTATTCCACCTACAGGGGGAGCTGAGTTGGCAAACATTAAAACCCGCGCCGAGATCCGCTTCATCCTCAATGGCGAGGATATTGCGCTGACCGATGTCGCGCCGGACGAAACGCTGCTCGATTATCTCAGGCTAAGACGGTCGCTCACCGGCACCAAAGAGGGCTGCGCGGAGGGCGATTGCGGCGCCTGCACGGTGCTGGTCGGGCGGCTCGCTGCCGGCAAGCTGGTCTATGAAGGCGTCAATGCCTGTATCCGCTTCCTCGGCTCGCTCGACGGCTGTCATGTCGTCACCATCGAGCATCTCGCGGCCAGGGACGGCAGGCTGCATCCCGTCCAGCAGGCGATGGTCGACTTCCATGGCTCGCAATGCGGCTTCTGCACGCCCGGATTCGTGATGTCGCTCTATGCGCTTTGGATGCGCAGCCCTGAGCCGACAAATGCCGAGATCGAGAAAGCCCTGCAGGGGAACCTGTGCCGCTGCACCGGCTACGAGGCCATCGTGCGCGCCGCACAGGCCGTCTCGAACTATGGCAAGGCAGCCGAGGATCCGCTCAATGCCGAGCGCAAAGCGATCGCCGCAAAGCTTGCCGCGCTCCGCGACGGCACCCGCATCGAGATCGGCGAGGACAGGCGGCGGCTCATCGTGCCGGCCTCCGTGGACGATCTTGCGAACGTGCTGGAGGCCGAGCCGAAAGCGACCATCGTCGCAGGGTCGACGGATGTCGGCCTTTGGGTGACGAAGTTCATGCGGGAGATCGCGCCGGCCGTCTTCATCGGCGGGCTCGACGAACTGAAGGAAATCTCCGAGGCCGAGGGCACGATCCGCATCGGCGCCGGCGTGACCTATTCGGAAGCCTTCGCGTTTCTGTCGAAACGGATTCCGGCATTCGGCCCGCTGATCGATCGCATCGGCGGCGACCAGGTGCGCAACATGGGCACGATTGGCGGCAATATCGCCAACGGCTCGCCGATCGGCGACACGCCGCCGCCGCTGATTGCGCTCGGCAGCACAGTTGTGCTGCGCAAGGGCAGCAAGCGGCGGGAGATGCCCCTGGAGGAGTTCTTCATCGCTTACGGCAAGCAGGACCGCAGGCCCGGCGAATTCGTCGAGGCCGTAGAGGTGCCGCTGCCGGCAAAGGGTTCGCAATTTGCCGTCTACAAGATCACCAAGCGCCGCGACGAGGACATTACCGCCACGCTCGGCGCCTTCTACCTGAAGCTCGCCCAGGACGGCACGGTGGCTTCGATCCGCATCGCCTATGGCGGCATGGCTGCGACGCCGAAGCGAGCCAAAGCCGTTGAAGCGGCGCTTGCCGGCAAGCCTTGGAACGAGGAAACGATCGAGGCAGCGCTCCCGGCCTACGGGGAGGATTTCGCGCCGATCACCGATATGCGGGCCTCGGCCGAATACCGGGCGCTCGCCGGGCGCAATCTGCTCAGGCGTTTCTATTTGGAAACGGCCGGCGCCGAGGGGCCCGTGCAGGTGTCGAGATACGAAGTGGCGTGAGGGGATAGTGATGAACAAGCACGCCGCGCTCGACCTCAAGGCTGAAAAGATCACCGGCGGGGTGGCCACCGAGCAGCGCCACGATTCCGCGCACAAGCATGTCTCAGGGCAGGCGCTCTACATCGACGACATAGCCGAGCCGGCCGGGACGCTGCATGGCTGCCTCGGCTTGAGCACGGTCACGCACGGCAAGATCATCTCGATGGACCTCTCCGCCGTGCGCGCCGCGCCCGGCGTCGTCGACGTTCTGACGGCCAAGGACATTCCCGGTGAGAACGACATCTCGCCCACCGGCCGCGACGACGAGCCGGTGCTTGCCGCCGACCAGGTGCAGTTTTTCGGTCAGCCGATCTTCTGCGTGATCGCCAGGACGCGCGAGGAGGCACGCCGCGCCTGCCGCCTGGCGAAGGTCGACTATGAGGAACGGCCCTTCGTCATCGATGTCGGCGGGCTCGATCCGAAGAAGGACAAGCTCGTTACGCCGCCACTCACCCTCAAGCGCGGCAATGCCGCCGAAGCGATCGCCAAGGCGCCGCGCCGGATCAAGGGCAAGATGCGCGTCGGCGGGCAGGAGCACTTCTATCTCGAAGGCCACATCGCCATGGCGATCCCCGGCGAGGACCAGGACGTCACGGTCTACTCCTCCACCCAGCACCCAAGCGAGGTCCAGCACATGGTGGCGCATGCGCTTGGCGTGTCCTCGCATGCGGTGACGGTAGAAGTCAGGCGCATGGGGGGCGGGTTCGGCGGTAAGGAGACGCAAGGCAACCAGTTCGCGGCGCTGGCTGCGATCGCCGCAAAACGGCTCGGCCGTGCGGTGAAGATCAGGCCCGACCGGGACGACGACATGACCGCTACGGGCAAGCGGCACGATTTCATGATCGATTACGAGGTGGGCTTCGACGACGAAGGCAAAATCCTCGGCGTCGACTATATCTATGCCGCGCGTTGTGGCTTCTCGTCGGATCTTTCGGGGCCTGTCACGGACCGGGCGCTGTTTCACTGCGACAACGCCTATTATTTCCCGGCCGTGCATGCGCAATCCGCGCCACTCTATACGAACACCGTCTCCAATACGGCCTTCCGCGGCTTCGGCGGGCCGCAGGGCATGATCGGCGCCGAGCGCGTGATCGACGAAATCGCATTTGCGGTCGGCAAGGACCCGCTCGAAATCCGCAAGAAGAATTTCTACGGTGTCAGGGATCGCAACGTGACGCCCTATCACCAGACGGTCGAGGACAACGTCGTCCACCGCATCATCGAGGAACTCGAGGCGAGCTCGGATTATCATCGCCGGCGGCGTGTCATCGCCGCGTTCAACAACAATAGCCGCATTATCAAGCGCGGCATTGCGCTCACGCCGGTGAAGTTCGGCATTTCCTTCACGGCCACGCATTTCAATCAGGCCGGCGCGCTGGTGCATGTCTATACCGACGGCTCGGTGCATCTGAACCACGGCGGCACCGAGATGGGGCAGGGGCTCTACGTCAAGGTCGCACAGGTTGTGGCCGAGGAGTTCCAGATCGATCTCAACCAGGTGAAGATCACGGCAACCACCACTGGCAAGGTGCCGAACACATCGGCCACCGCGGCGTCCTCGGGTTCAGACCTGAACGGCATGGCGGCACAGAACGCCGCGCGGCAAATCAAGGGGCGGCTGATCGATTTCGCTGCGGATAAATATTCCGTGCCGCAGGACCAGATCGTGTTTCTGCCGAACCGTGTGCGGGTCGGCAACCAGGAGATGCCCTTCGTCGATCTGGTGAAACAAGCCTACATGGCCCGCGTCCAGCTCTCGGCAGCGGGCTTCTACAAGACGCCGAAGATCCATTGGAACCGCGACAAGGGCGAAGGACATCCCTTCTATTATTTCGCCTACGGAGCGTCCTGCTCCGAAGTGTCCATCGACACGCTGACCGGCGAATATGTGGTCGAGCGCACTGACATCCTTCATGAAACCGGACGGTCGCTAAACCGGGCGATCGACCTCGGCCAGATCGAGGGCGGCTTCATCCAGGGCATGGGCTGGCTCACCACAGAGGAGCTCTGGTGGGACGAAAAAGGGCGGCTGCGCACCCACGCGCCGTCCACCTACAAGATCCCGCTCGCATCAGACCGGCCGAAGATCTTCAACGTCGCGCTTGCCGACTGGTCGGAGAACCGCGAGGCGACCGTGCATCGCTCCAAGGCAGTCGGTGAGCCGCCTTTCATGCTGGCGATGTCGGTGCTGCACGCGCTTTCCGACGCGGTGGCAAGCGTTGCCGACCACAAGATCTGCCCGCGCCTCGACGCGCCTGCCACGCCTGAGCGTGTGCTGATGGCGGTGGAGCGGCTGAAGGGGGCGGCTCGGAGCTAGCTCGATTGGCGTTGGGGCCGTTCGAAGCGCTATATTACCGAAATGACGGTGCTCTACGTCGCCCCCCTCTGGCCTGCCGGCCATCTCCCCCACAAGGGGGGAGATTGGCTGTCATCGATGATTTCGCCAATCTTCGACCTTGGCTATTGGCGAAACCAAAGCGGCCGTCCGATCTCCCCCCTCGTGGGGGAGATGGCCGGCAGGCCAGAGGGGGGCGCGAAGGGGCTCAAGCCTCTCGATGCTTTCGCTATCTGGCGAGGCGTCCCATGACTTCCTCCGCTCAGCGCCTAAGAAACTTCCTTGATGCCGCCCCGGCCGCAGCCTTCGTCGAGGTCGCCGAAGCGAAAGGGTCCACGCCGCGTGAGAAGGGCGCCTGGATGCTGGTTTCGCGGACGGCGATCTTCGGCACGATCGGCGGCGGGCAGCTGGAATTCATGGCGATCGACCAAGCGAGGCGGGTGTTGGTGCGATCCACTTCTGCCGACGTCGGTGCCGCCCCTCACCCTTACCCTCTCCCCGCGCGCGGGGAGAGGGGGACTTCAACGTTGGTGCCCCCCTCTCCCCGCGCGCGGGGAGAGGGTAAGGGTGAGGGGCGGCGCGACGATAACAAGGTAAGCCTCGACATCCCGCTAGGCCCCGAAATCGGCCAGTGCTGCGGCGGGCGCGTGGAGGTGGCAATATCGCTCGTCGACGAACGCCGACGGGAAATGCTGCTCGAGATGGCCGAGATCGAGGATCACAAGCTGCCGCAAGTGCTGATTTTCGGCGGCGGCCATGTCGGTCACGCATTGGCTGCTGCTTTCGCGCTGCTGCCGCTAAGACCCGTGGTCGTCGAGACACGCGCCGACGCGCTGGAAGGCATGCCGACCGGCGTCGAGACGCGGCTGACGCCGATGCCGGAAGAGATGGTGCGCGAGGCGCCCTCGGGTAGCGCCTTTGTCGTGCTGACCCACGACCATGCCCTCGACTTCCTGATCGTCGCGGAAGCCTTGAAACGCAGGGATGCCGCCTATGTGGGCATGATCGGCTCGAAGACGAAGAAGGCGACGTTCCGAAGCTGGTACTTGAAGACAGCAGGCGGAACCGAGCCGCAGTTTGCGCGCCTCGTCTCGCCGATCGGCGGCGACACCGTCAGGGACAAGCGCCCCGCCGTCATCGCCGCTCTGGCCGCCGCCGAGATCATGACGGCGCTGCTGGCCCGCAATCCGGCAAATGCAGAAGCCTGATTACGCCTTTTCCTGGATGTGGGCTTCCAGGAACCACAGCGATTTGTCGAGCGCGCGCGAATAGGCTGTGAAGATATCGGCCGTATCGGCGTCGCCCGCCTCGTCGGACTCCGCGATTGCGGCGCGCGCCAATTTCGCCGTCGCCGCATAGCGATCGATCAGCGCCTCGAGGTGATCCCGGATCTTGTAGATGTCGGTCGGATAGGCGGGGAGGGAGCTCGACTTCGCGACGGTCTGAGAGGTGCCGAGCGCGGTGCCGCCGAGCTGCACGGCGCGCTCGGCGATCGTATCGACATGCTCGTCGAGCTCGGTGCGGAAGCCGTCTAGCATCTCATGCACAGCGATGAATTGCGGTCCCTTGATGTTCCAATGCGCCTGCTTGGTAATGAGGGCGAGGTCGATCGCCTCGGCGAGGCGGGCGTTCAGTATCTCGATCGAGCTCTTGCGGGAATTGGACTTCAGGTCGTTCTTCGTTTCGTGCATCGACATGCTCGTCTCCTGGAGGTGCTGCAATACCGAGATAAACCCGCCACGCGATAGGAATTTAGAAGATAGGTCGCGCTCCGCAATTGTGCCAAGGCATAGCTGGACGGGCACTGCCAGAAAACCGTGGACGTTTCGAGCAGGATGAATTGGAGCGGAGCCATTCATCCTGCTCTAACTCCTTGTTTTAGCGCATGACCTTCTCCAAGGTCTGGTCCGTTCGATGCGGTGCAAGCACGAAAGTGGCCAGAACTACTGATAGGACCCGGCACACCATGACCACTCTATGCCGTGGCAGTGAGTGGCGGGCGTATTTACTTGCACGTCAGGCAGGTAGGTGGGCTGCCCAACGTCCACGGGGCTGATTGGTCCGGTGGTCGCAGGAAAGCGCGGTCTCAAATTCACGGCACCGATCCGTGCAAACTCCACAGGGCGGATCCGTCCCGTATCCACGGAGCGGGTCGGTCCCGTCTCCGCGTAATTGGTCTGTCCGGGAACCACGGATCCGGTCTGTTCCATGTCTACAGAAGTACACCCTGCAAGCGTTGCCAGCAGGACCAGAGAGCCGAGTATTTTGCCCATAGCGATGATCTCCCCAAAACTGGGCGAAAGCGGCCAGGACTTCTAAAGCTATCCCCGCCCGTGATAGCCGACGCACCACGACCAAGGATTGCCGTTGCATGAAGTCCCGGGTGAACTGCCAGTGGGCGTCAGCGAGCCGGTTTGTCCGGTATCCATCGAAGTGCAGCCGGCAATAGTGCCGAGCAGGATCAAAATGCCCGCGAATTTCGTCACACGACGATCTCCCGAAATTCGAGCCTCAGAAGTCCCGCCATAAATTTAGATAGTTGCGCTGCAAGAATTGCCTAGCGCCCTTTGCCGTAGAAGCGGGAGCATCATCTTCATACTTTCGTGATGAGAGTTGGTCCTGCAACCTGCTTCCGCAGAGCAGCAATTCATCTAATCAGGCATGCGTGGGCTAACCCAGGAATGCCTGATTAGATGCCTTTGCCTGCCGCAGGTTCTTCTCGCAAAAGCGCATGGCAGTTTCGTGGGACTTGCTCGGCGGCCTATTTCCCAAGAATGTCGCGGATCAGCCTCTGGCAGCGCTCTGCCATGAAGTCGAGCAGAAGCCGCACCTTGGGATCCTGCAGCTTCTTGTGCGGGTATACGGCGGCGAGCTGGACGGGAATCGGAGGGGTGTCCGGCAGGATCACCTTCAGCCTCTTGTCGCGAATGAACGGCTCGACCTCGAAGCGCGGCTTGTTGGTGATTCCGCGGCCGGCAAGCGCCCAGCCCGTGAGCACGTCGCCGTCGTCGGAATCGAAGGGGCCGCGCACCTCGAACTTGGCCGGGCCGGCCGACGTCGAGAGCGTCCAGAAGTGCTCGCGCACGCCCGGATAGCGCAGCATCAGGCAGTCGTGTCGCCTGGAGATCAGCTCTTGCGGGGTCTGAGGCTCGCCGCGTTGCTCCAGATATTTCGGCGCTGCGACAAGGACCCGTTCGCAATCCATGATGCCACGCATCCTCAAGCTGGAATCCTCCAGCAGGCCGAGCCGGAAGGCGACGTCTATTCCTTCCTTCATCAAATCGACGTCGTGGTCGGAGAGCCGCAGCCTGACCTCGATCTCTGGATATTTGTCCCGGAAGTCCGGGATGCCCGAAGCAATGAAGCGACGGCCGAGCCCGAGCGGGGCGGTGACGCGTATCGTCCCGCGCGGCTGTCCCGACAGGGCGCTGACTGCAGCCTCTGCCTCGATCACCGCATCGAGCACCTGCTTGGCGCCGTTATAGAAGACGGCGCCGTGCTCGGTGGTGGTGAGCTGTCTCGTCGTACGGTTGAAGAGCCTCACGCCGAGATGCTTCTCGAGCTCTTTGATGCGGTTAGAGGCTACGGCCGGCGAGATGCGCATGTCGCGGCCGGCCGCTGACAGGTTGCCGAGCTCGACGACACGTACGAAGACGGCAATGTTGTCGAGATAGGCCATGGCGCGCCCCACGCGATTTCAGAGATAGTGAGCCTATTATTTTCCAGATTTTTTTGAAAGTCATGGTGCAAGCTGCCCCTTTCCGTTTGCTGGGCAACACGTAAAGTCTCCTGTTGCAGGTAAGGGGCCGCGCATGACAGATTTTGCCATATTCTGGGACTGGTTGAGCTTCGCCGTGCGCTGGCTGCATGTGATCACCGGCATCGCCTGGATCGGCTCGTCCTTCTACTTCATCGCCCTCGATCTGGGTCTGCGCCAGCGTCCGGGATTGCCCGTCGGTGCCCATGGCGAGGAGTGGCAGGTGCATGGCGGCGGCTTCTACCACATCCAGAAATATCTAGTGGCGCCGGCCGAGATGCCGGACCATCTCACCTGGTTCAAATGGGAATCCTATTTCAGCTGGCTGTCGGGCTTCGCGATGCTCTGCGTCGTCTATTACGCCGGCGCGGACCTTTACCTCATAGACCGCAACGTGCTCGACGTGTCGGTTCCCGTCGGCATTCTGATCTCGCTGGCCTGCCTGGCTTCCGGCTGGATCGTGTACGATCTTCTCTGCAGGTGGCTGATCGGCAAGGCCGATACTGGCCTGATGATCCTGCTCTATGCGATCGTGGTGTTCATGGCCTGGGGCCTGACCCATCTCTTCACCGGGCGCGCCGCATTCCTCCATCTCGGCGCGATCACCGCGACGATCATGTCGGCCAATGTCTTCATGGTGATCATCCCCAATCAGAAGATCGTGGTGGCTGATCTGATCGCAGGCCGCAAGCCGGACCCCAAATACGGCAAGATCGCCAAGCAGCGGTCGCTGCACAACAACTACCTGACACTGCCGGTCCTCTTCCTGATGCTGTCGAACCACTACCCGCTGGCGTTCGCGACCCAGTTCAACTGGGTGATCGCCTCGCTGGTGTTCATCATCGGCGTGCTGATCCGGCATTATTTCAACACGATGCATGCGCGGAAAGGCAATCCGACCTGGACCTGGCTCGCCGCGGCAATCCTGTTCGTCATCATCATGTGGCTCTCCACCGTGCCCAAGGTGCTGACCGGCGAGCCGAAAGTCTCGGCGGAGGCTCAGACCTTGTTGGCCTCCGCGCATTTCCCGGCGGTGCGCGACACGGTGATGGGCCGCTGCTCGATGTGCCACGCGGCCGAGCCGAGCTATCAGGGCATCTACCACGCACCGAAAGGCGTCATGCTCGATACCGACCAGGGCATCGCCGCGCACGGCCGCGAGATCTACCTTCAGGCCGGCCGCAGCCATGCCATGCCGCCGGGCAACGTCACCGCGGTTACGGATCAGGAGCGGGCACTGATCACGGCGTGGTTTGAAGACGCCCAGGTGAAATAGGATGGCGGATTTGCTGCTTCGCGGCAGGGTGCTGTCTTTCCTGCGCTGGCCGGAGAGCGCCGACGATCACGCGGCCTGCCGCTACGAAGTGGATGGCGGCGTTCTCATCGATGGCGGCAAGATCGTGTCTGCAGGCGCATATGCGGTTGTCGAACGGCAGGCCGGCCCGGGCGTGAAGACAATCGACCACCGGCCGCATCTCATCCTGCCCGGCTTCATCGACGCACATATCCATGTGCCCCAGATGCAGATCATCGCCTCCTACGGCGCGGAACTGCTCGATTGGCTGAACAAATACACCTTTCCCGAGGAGACGCGCTTCTTCGACCCGCAGCACGGTCGCCGCATCGCCAGGCTCTTCCTGGACGAGGTGGTGCGGCATGGCACGACCACAGTTGCGGCCTACTGCTCGGTGCACAAGGAATCGGCCGAAGCCTTCTTTGCCGAGGCGGCCGAGCGCAACATGCTGGTGATCGCCGGCAAGGTGATGATGGACCGCAACGCACCGGAGGGCCTCACCGACACGCCGCAATCGGGCTATGACGACAGCAAGGCGCTGATCGAAGCCTGGCACGGCAGGGGAAGGGCGCTCTATGCGATCACGCCGCGCTTTGCCATAACTTCCACGCCCGAGCAGATGGAGATGGCGAGCGCGCTGATGCGCGAGCATCCGGATCTCCACATGCAGACGCATCTCTCGGAAAATCACGCCGAGATTGCCTTCACGAGCGAACTCTATCCGTGGTCGGAGGACTACACGGATATCTACGAGCATTACGGACTGCTCGGAAGGAAAAGCCTGATCGGCCACTGCATACACCTCTCCGAGCGTGAGGCGGATGCACTCTCCGCGAGCGGCGCAGTCGCCGTGTTCTGCCCGACCTCGAACCTCTTCCTCGGCTCTGGCCTGTTCGACTATCAGCGCTACCGCAAGCGGGAACAGCCGCTCAGGATCGCGACGGCGACCGATGTCGGAGGCGGCACAAGCTATTCGATGCTGCGCACGATGGACGAGGGCTACAAGGTGATCGCGCTCAATGGCGAGAAGCTCAACCCGCTCGCGTCCTTCTGGCAGCTCACCGCCGGCAATGCCGAAGCGCTGTCGATCGACGACAGGGTCGGGCGGCTTGAACCAGGCAAAGAGGCCGACATCGTCGTGCTCGATTCCGGAGCCACGCCGGCAATGCGTCTGCGCATGGAGCGGATCGAGACGCTTGCCGAAGAGCTTTTTCTGCTGCAAACGCTTGGTGACGATCGCGCGGTCGTCGAGACCTATGTTGCAGGCAGACCTGCAAAAACTGCGCTGACGAGTTAGTGCACGGGGCAGTTTACTTTTTTCCGCAGGAAGGCGGCGGCGCTTCCAAGGCCTGCGCATGCGGAAAAAAGTAAACTTTCCCCGGAGCTAACCCCGCACCGACCAGGAGGAGAGCATGGGCGTCGCCGAGGATATTGCTGCGGTCATCGAGCAGGAGGCCACGCTTGTCTTCCAGTCTTTCGACGAGGGGACTGCCTTTGCCGTCGGTTCGGCGATCCGCGAGCGTGGACTGAAGGAGAAGCTGCCCATCGTCGTCGATATCCGAACCTGGGACAGGCCGCTGTTCTACGCCGCGCTGCCCGGCTCGAGCGCCGACAACGCCAATTGGGCGCGGCGCAAGCGCAATGTCGTGCAGACCTTTCTCAGGAGCACCTACCGCATGGTGCTCGAGCAGCAGCGGCCCGATCGCACGTTCAAGCCGGGAGCCGGGCTAGACATCAAGGATTACGTGCTCGCCGGCGGGGGTTTTCCGATCACGGTGAAGGGCGCCGGCGTGATCGGTGCGATCGCGGTCTCGGGCTTGCCGGAGCGGGAGGATCATGGCGTCGTCGTGGAAGCGCTCGCGCGGCATCTGGGGCTGGATGCGGAGGCGCTGGCGTTGCCGGCCGAGGGCGGGGCGTAGGCAGATTGGTTACGATGGCGCTCTACGTTGCCCCCCTCTGTCCTGAGCTTGTCGAAGGGGCCGGACATCTCCCCCACAAGGGGGGAGATCGGCTGTCATCAAGGGCTTCGCCAATCTTTGAACGTTGGCGATTGGCGAAATCAAAGCGGCAGTCCAATCTCCCCCCGTGTGGGGGAGATGTCCGGCAGGACAGAGGGAGGCGCGAAGGGGCGCCAACGCTGCATAAAAACACGCGCGCAGGAAAGGCCTGCCCATGACCCCCGACCCCAAAGCCTTCCTCACCGCCATCTTCGACGCCGCCGTCGCTGCGGCGCAGCCAGAACTGACCATTCGCCAGCATCTGCCGGCCAAGCCCAAGGGCCGCACCATCGTCGTCGGCGCAGGCAAAGGCTCGGCGCAGATGGCGGCCGCGCTCGAGAACGCATGGGACGGACCGCTCGAAGGCGCAGTCGTGACGCGCTACGGCTATGGCGCGGAAACCAAGCGCATCAAGGTGATCGAGGCCGCGCACCCTGTACCCGATGCCGCTGGGCTCGCCGGCGCGCAAGCGTTGCTGGACCAGGTGTCCGGTCTTAATGCCGACGATCTGGTGATCGCGCTGATCTCGGGCGGCGGCTCGGCGCTGCTGCCGGCACCGCCGCCGGGCCTGACGCTCGAGGACGAGATCGCGGTCAACCAGGCGCTGCTTGCCTCAGGAGCGCCGATTGCTGCGATGAATACCGTCCGGAAACATGTTTCCACGATCAAAGGCGGCCGGCTCGCCGCTGCGGCCCATCCGGCCAGAGTCGTCTCCCTCGTGGTTTCCGACATTCCCGGCGATATCCCGGCGCTGGTCGCTTCGGGCCCGACCATCCCGGACGCCTCAACGCGCGCCGATGCCCTGTCGATCATCGAGGCCTACCGCATGGAATTGCCGGCCGCGGTGATGGCGCATCTGGCAACTCCGGACGCCGACGCGCCGCAACCCGGGGATTCGGGTTTTGCGCGCAATGAGGTGCATCTCATCGCCTCCGCGGCCGTTTCGCTGGAAGCCGCTGCCGCCGAGGCGAGGCGCTACGGCATCGAAGCCGTCATTTTATCGGATTCCATCGAAGGCGAGGCGCGTGAAGTTGGTTCGGTGCACGCTGCGATCGCGCGCGAGGTGGCTACGCGCGATCGGCCATTCCCAAAGCCGGTGTTGATCCTTTCCGGCGGCGAGACGACGGTGACCCTGCGCGGCAAGGGCAAAGGCGGTCGCAATAGTGAATTCTTGCTCGCCCTTGCGCTTGGCATCGACGGCCTGGCCGGCATTCATGCGCTGGCGGCAGACACTGACGGCATCGATGGTTCGGAAGACAATGCGGGTGCTTTCGCAGATGGGTTGTCCGTCGGCCGCATGCGCGCCGCGGGCGTCGACGCCAAGTCCATGCTGGCGCGCAATGACGCGTGGACGGCGTTCCAGTCGGTCGGCGACCTCTTCGCGCCGGGCCCGACCGGCACGAACGTCAATGACCTCAGGGCAATCCTGATCCGCTGAGATCTAGGCTACCTGCCCATCAGCTTTTTCACGGCCTGCATGTCCCTTAGGAAGCGCCCCCGCTCCGCCTCCTTGTCGGCTGCGTCCTGTATGCGCAAGATGAATGACGGGTGGATGGTAATAAATACTCTCAGCCCATCGTCGCGTTCGATCACCTCACCGCGCATCTTCGTCACGGGCACGGCCTTACCGAGCAGCGACTGCGCGGCCGTCGCTCCGAGGGCAACGGCGAGGTTGGGCCGGATCAGCGCCAGTTCCTTGTCGAGCCACCAGCGGCAGGCCTGCACCTCGCCGGCGTTCGGCTTCGAATGGATGCGGCGCTTGCCGCGCGGCTCGAACTTGAAGTGCTTCACGGCATTGGTGACATAGGTCTTACGGCGATCGATCTCCGCGTCATCCAGTATGGCGTCGAAAACCTTGCCCGCCGGTCCGACGAAGGGCTGACCCGCAAGATCCTCCTGATCGCCCGGCTGCTCGCCGACGAACACGACGCTGGCTGCCTCAGGTCCTTCGCCGAATACGGTCTGTGTGGCGTTGCGCCAGAGCGGGCAGCGGCGGCACCCCATCGCCGCCTCCCGGACCTCGTTCAGGGTAGCATCTTCCGGCAAATCATCGACCGCGGCGTCGTCCTTCCGCATCGGCCAGTGCTTGGCCTGAACTTTTGCGTGATGAGCCGACGGCGTGGTGGGCGTTCTCGCTATCATGTCGGTCGCGGCCTTGTCCGCTCCTGCAATCAGGTCCGGAATGACGGAGGCCTCCGGAAGGTTCCGCCAATATTTCTTCGGCATCTCCTTTTGCATGGCGTCAACCATCAGCCGGGCTGGATTGAAGATGCTGCGGTAATAGGTCAGCCAAAGGCTTTCCGCAGCGTCCTCGGAGGGCACGTCATGCTTCGATGCGGGTGGGCCGAACGATAATTCTTCGCCGTCCCAGGATACGGAACCTTTCGGCGTCAGGATCGACCAGAGCATTCCGGTGAAACGACGCGCGAAGAACGGAGCGTTGCGCCCCACGATGAAATGCTCCGGCTCGAACCAGGCCAAATATCGTTCGATGCCGTCCTCCTCGATACGTCTGAATCGAACAAAGGCACGCATCTTGTGGATGTCGCGATCGACGGCCTTCTCCAGCGCCTCCATGCGCCGGATATCCGGGTCGGACGCGATCTTGAGCAGGTTCGGTTCCTGGCGCAGACGCCATAGCACGCGGTAGAGCAGAGCGAACCGGTTTGGATCGGTGTGGCAGATCGCGATTTCCGCGCGCTCGACGAACTCACGCGGCACCGTAAGGCGGGCATCCGGCGGCGCATGGGACAGTTCTTGAAGATCACCAAACATGCTTTCCTGCTTGTGATCCGCGACCTGCCAGTGCACATGCGCCGGCTCTATCCCTGCAACCGCCAGCCGGCGAGCGGCGTCGCGCCAGCCGTGAAAATCGGTTTCGCAGGCGAGGGCTACGACAAAGGCGCCTAGAGGGGAGCGCTGCGCCGGCAGCATTGTCAGAACAAGCTCAGCTGGCGAGGATTTGGGACCAGCCGCCTGCGCAGGGCTGCTGCATCGAGCAGACTGCCGGGGGACCAGCCTTCGCAGGCAATAAACAGGCGGACCTTGTTCATCGACTTGCATAGCAGGCCGACATCCTCGATCCGCAGCCTTCGGAAGCGCCGCGTCTCGATAATGCGGTCGATCACCCGCACGCCGAGACCAGGCACACGCAGCAACAGCTCGCGGTCGGCACGATTGACGTCGACGGGGAAAGCGGCACGGTTGCGCAGTGCCCAGGCGAGCTTCGGGTCGATCTCCAGGTCGAGCATCCCATCCGAAGAGCCTTCGAGGATTTCCGGCTGCCGAAAGCCGTAAAAGCGCATTAGCCAATCGGCCTGATAAAGGCGATGCTCGCGCATGAGCGGCGGCTTCTTGAGTGGCAGCACGGCCGATGCATCGGGAATGGGGCTGAAGGCCGAATAGTAAACGCGGCGCAGGCGGTAGCTCCCGTAAAGACGGGCACTCGCCTGGAGGATATCAGCGTCGGATGAGGCATCGGCGCCGACAATCATCTGAGTCGACTGACCGGCGGGCGCAAATGGTAACTGCTGCCGTTTCTGCGCTGTCGGCTCGGAGCTTTCCTCAATTTTCGACCGGAGCCGGGCCATGGAAAGCCGTATCGTCTCGGGTCGCTTTTCAGGAGCCAGCTTGCGCACGCCTTCATCCGTGGGCAGTTCCACGTTGATGGAAAGCCGATCGGCGTATCGGCCCGCAGCCTCGATCAATTCGGGCGAACATTCCGGAATGGTTTTCAGGTGGATATAACCGCCGAACTTCTCTTCATCGCGCAGCCTGCGCGCCACCTCGACGATCTGCGTCATGGTCTCGTCGGGCGAGCGCACGACGCCTGAGGAAAGGAACAAGCCTTCGATGTAGTTGCGACGGTAGAAGGTCATCGTCAGCTGCACCGCTTCGTCGACGGTGAAGCGAGCGCGACGCACATTGGAGGAGGAACGATTGATGCAATAGCTGCAGTCGTAGATGCAGAAATTGGTCAGCAGGACCTTCAGAAGCGAGATACAGCGGCCGTCCGGCGCATAGGAATGGCAGATGCCGCACCCGTTGGTCGAGCCGATGCCCTTGGACTTCCTCGAATCGCGCTCGGCGGCGCCCGAGGAGGCACAGGAGGCGTCATATTTCGCAGCATCCGATAGGATCGTCAGCTTGTCGAGGATCGAAAGCGCAGCCATCTGTTCATGATATGTTCTTTTTGGCGGCTTGCAAATAACATTTGGTACGGCTGCCCAAAGGCGCGAGTTCGAGGCGGAAATCTACACCTCGTGCAGATAGAGATGATAATCGAGCTCGCTGACGGTCCGGGCGACGCGCAGATATTCGGCCTGCTTGATGGCCGTGAAGGTCTTGTGCAGGTCCTCGCCGAGCGCCGACTTCAGGAAGGCCGATGCCTTCGCCGCCTCGATGGCGCTGCGCCAGTCGGCCGGCATCCCGGCGCGGGCGGCCTCGGCGTTCTCATAGCCGTTGCCTTTGGTCTCCGGCCCCGGGTCGAGCTTCTCGTCCAGGCCTTTTGTGATGCCGGCAAGCACGGTCGCGGCCACCAGATAGGGATTGGCATCGACGCCGGACGGCCGATGCTCGATGCGGCGATTCCTTGCGTCTCCCGCCGGAATGCGGAGCGCGACGGAGCGGTTGTTGACGCCCCAGGTCGGTGCTACCGGCGCATAGGACTGCGAGACGAAGCGGCGCCAGGAATTGGCATGAGGCGCAAATACGAGCATCGATTCTGCCATGGTTCGGGTGAGGCCGCCAAGCGCATGGAGAAGCGTCGGCGACCATTCGCCTTCCGTCTTTTCGGAAAAGACGTTCCTGCCCGTTTCATCGACCAGCGACACGTGGAAATGCATGCCTGAGCCGGCGTAGCGCTCGATCGGCTTGGCCATGAAGCAGGCGGTGACGCCGTGTCGCCGCGCGGCAGCGCGCACCAGCCGCTTCAGCATGATCAGATCGTCGGCGGCCTGCAGCACGTCCTTGCGGTAGTTCAGCGTCAGCTCGTACTGGCCGGGCGCATATTCGGAGATAACTGTTTCCGCGGGAACGCCCTGCTTCTTGGCCGCGGCATAGATGTCGGAGAAGAGCGGCTCCATGCCGTGCAGATGGTCGACCGAATAAACCTCTGTCTTGCCGCTCCTGCGGCCATCGAGCACGGCTCCAGCCGGCTGCACGCGTCCTTCGGCGTCGCGCTCGTTGGCGAGCAGGAAGAATTCGAGCTCGAAGGCGCCCGCTGGATTGAGGCCCCTTTCCGCAAGTGCCGCTACCTGCCGGACCAGAGCCTGGCGCGGGTCGGATGTCATCGGTGCGCCGTCGAGGTGATACATCGACATCAGCACCTGGCCCCGCGCAGGCAAGGTGCCGTGCAGCGGCTTCAGCGTTCCGGGGATCGGCCAACCGCGCAGGTCGCCGTCGCCGGAATCCCAGATCAACCCGGTCTCGTGGACGTCCTCGCCGGTGATGTCGAGGCCGAGGACGGAAATCGGCAGATGCCTGCCGCTCTCGTAGAGACCCATCAGTTCGTGGCGGCGAACGATCTTGCCTCGGCCGACGCCGTTGACGTCGGTGAGCACGATGTCGAAAGCCTCGATCTCGGGATGGGCTTCGAGGAAAGAGCGGCCCTCGTCGACACCCGAGCCGGATGGGGAATTGGCGGCTGATGACGCTTTGTTTTCTGGCAATTGGGGCTCGCGAGCAGATGGACCGCGCGCTTCTCTCACGTCGCGAGACGCTCGGCAATATCGCCGAAAGCCGCCACCAGCCGGTCCACCTGCGGTCGTTCTGTTGCCGGCGAGGCCAGCATCATATTGTGGAAGGGGGCAATCAGTGCTCCGCGATTGACCAGCGCGACATGGATCGCCGCCTCGAGTTCCGGAGCATGCGCCGCCTCGGCCTCGCCGCCGTTTTTGAGCGGGCCGGGCGCGCAGATGAACTCGACGCGGGCGCCGACGCGGACCACGTGCCACGGCAAACGATAACGCGCGATCGTCTTGGCGAGGCCGCGCTCCAGCCGCGCTGCAAGCTTCTCCATGTGGGCGTAGTTTTCCGCCGTCATGACCTGTTCGAGTGTCGCACGCATGGCTGCGAACTGCAGCGGGTTGGCCGACAGCGTGGTGCCCATGCCGGAATAGCCGGGCTCTTTCTTCCTGTTGTAGTCGGTGTAGCGGGCCGCGACCTCGGCGCTCATCCCCCAGATGCTGGCCGGCACGCCGCCGGCGATAGGCTTGCCGAGCACGAAAAGATCAGGCTCGAGGCCATGCTTGCGGGTGTAGCCGCCGAGACCGGACGAGATCGTATGCGTCTCGTCGATGAGGAGCAGTGTTCCGAAGCGGCGGGTGAGCTCGCGCAGCCCCTCATGGAAGCCGGGTTCGGGCAGCACCATTGAGCTGTTGGTCAGTACCGGCTCGGTAATCACACAGGCGACATCGCGATCCGCCAGCTCGTGCTCGAGTGCGGCGAGATCGTTGAACTCCACTATGCGCGTCTGCTGGGTGTAGTCACGGAACTCTCCGGCGAGCCCCGGCCGGTTGATCGGCTTGCCATCCCTGAGGCGGACGAAGGTCTCATCTACGGCGCCATGGTAGCAGCCGTTGAAGACGAGAATTTTCGGCCGGTTGGTGATCGCGCGAGCCACACGCAAGGCGAAACGGTTGGCGTCCGTCGCCGTGGTGGCGACCTGCCAGATAGGCAGGCCGAACGTCTCCTCCAGCAGCCTGCCGACAACCAGCGTATCCTCGCTGGGCAACATATAGGTGAGACCGCGCTTGGCCTGGCGGCGGATCGCCTTGGAGACCGCGACCGGCGAGTGGCCGAACATCGAGCCGGTATCACCGAGGCAGAAGTCGTCGAGCTGGTTGCCGTCGATATCCGTGATGGTCGCACCTTTCGCCCGCTCGATGACGAGCGGGAAGGGCATCGGCCAGTCGCGCATCCAGTGCATGGGCACGCCACCGAAATAACCGGGGGCGCCTTCTCCGATCGCCGCCTCCGTCCTGCGGCGGGTTCGGCGGTAGCGTTCCGCTTCACGCGCTCGAAGCTCCGCGATGCGAGCGGGGTCTACGCCGTGCCGTTCCCTGGCGTGAGCTTCAGCCAAACGCAGTCCCCTCATTCGTCAGCCAACTCTGTTCGCTCATGCTACGCAACCCGCTCTGAATACCGAGCCATCGTCAGCGTTCGATGACGGATCGGTGTGAAACCTGGGGCAAGATCCCGAACCGAAGGTCAGTGCAGCAAAAATCTGCAGATTCTTGGATAAGGTTATTTTGGATAAGATTATTCTCGAAAAGAACGGCTGGAACGGGATCGATCGCTCCATTTCCATCAATCCCGCTCCAGATACCCGGCGGCAGGCGCTGCTACGTTCTCATGCAGAAATATCGATCACGCCACAGTCGCCGGCTTCGGAGCCGAAGGCGATGCGGCGACCCTCCGCGTCCCACATCATCGAGCTGATGGCGCCCTTGCCGGGTCGCCTCAGGAGCACCTCCCTGGCATCAGCGAAGCGCACGGCGAGCACCATGCCGTCCTGATAACCGATCGCGACGACGTCCTCGGCGGGATGACAGGCTACCACCGTCACCATCGCATTGCCGCGGGTTCCGAGCTCCAAGGGCGCCTTGCCCATCGGCCCGTCCTTGCTCTGGAACGGCCAGAGGATGGCGGCAGGCGCACCGGAACTCGCCAGCCATCTGCCCTTGGCGCTCCAGGAAAGGCTTTTCACCTTGGCGGGATAGCCGCTCATGCGCATGTGCTTGCCATCGGCGAGCTTCCAGCCGTGCAGCGCATTCTCCTGCATGGCGGTGACGACGAAATTGGCGTCCGGCGAGAAGGTGATGGCGGTGTGCGCGCCGGCCCATTCGAGCTCGACCGGTTTTCCTTCGGCTGCCGGGAAGTGCAGCGTCACGCCGTTGTAACGCGCGACGCCGAAGCGCATGCCTTTTGGCGAAAAGGCCAGTCCCTCGACCGAGCGGGGGTGCTGAAACTCCTTCACCTTGCCGTCGGCGAAGCGGACATAGGCGTTGCGGCCGGAGGCGAATGCTACCGCGCCTTGCGGGCCTGCAGCGATGCTGGTCACCCATTTGCGGCCGAGTTCGGCAAGCGTTTCTATCGTGCCGTCCACGCCGATGGCGGCCAGCTTGCCGTCCTCGCCGCCGGTCAAAAGCCTGGATTTGGCCGGGTCTGCGATAGCCGTCAAAAGCCCGTCATGCGGTTTCGCCGTCTTCTGGCTGTGATCGAGCCAGTGCACCACGCCATCCGCCAAAGCAAAGAAGGGGACATCGCCGATGAAGGCGGCAGTAACGCAATGTCCTTCGAGATCGAGCGGCGCGACTGTGGGCATGGCAGGTCCAATGAGCTATGGCGCTCCCTTACGGCGTCCAGCGGCAGGGCTCAACCCATTCAAAGAGGAATGACGAGCTGGAGTCGCTAGATCCGCCATACGCTGCGCCTTCTGGAGGACCCCTCATCCGTCTCGGCGCTGCGCGCCGAGCCACCTTCTCCCACAGGGGGAGAAGGGGGGCCTGGCATTTCGCTCGCCGCAATTCGGGAGCGTCTGAGGCTGGCAGATATGTATGTGCAGCGCTCCCCCTTCGCCCCTTGTGGGAGAAGGTGGCTCGGCGCGCAGCGCCGAGACGGATGAGGGGTCCTCCAGAAGGCGCGGCGTATGGCGGCGTCCTATCCGGAATCCGATCAACGCCGATGTCGACCCTACGCCTGGCAGGCCTCGAACGTGCGCTTCAGCCGCTCCTCGTCGAGCTCTCGGCCGATGAAGACCAGCCTGCTCTCACGCTTTTCGCCATCCTTCCAGGCGCGCTGATGGTCGCCCTCGAGGATCATATGCACGCCCTGGATGACATAGCGGTCCGGGTCGTCCTTGATCGCCAGTATGCCCTTGAGCCTCAGGATGTTCGGGCCCTCGGTCTGGGTGACCTTTTCGATCCAGGGGAAGAACTTCTTCGGGTCAAGCTCGCCACCACGCAACGAGACTGATTGCACCGTCACATCATGGATGGGCGAGGCTTCGCCGTGATGGTGGTGGTGATGGTCATGATCGTGGTGATGATCGTGATCGTGGTCATGGTCATGGTGGTCGTGATCATGGTCGTGATCGTGCTCATCCACCTCGAGGAAATGCGGATCATTCTCCAGCGCGCGGCTAAGGTCGAAGGCGCCGCGGTCTAGGACTTCCTGCAGCGGAACGCCCGAACGCGTGGTCCTGTGGATCCGGGCAGCCGGGTTGATCGACCGCACCGCGGCTTCGACATCACGCAGTTCCTCGGGCGTGACGAGATCGGTCTTGTTGAGCACGATCACGTCGGCAAAGGCGATCTGGTCTTCGGCCTCCCTGGAGTCCTTCAATCTCAGCGGCAGGTGCTTGGCGTCGACCAGCGCCACTACCGCGTCGAGCTTGGTCTTGGAGCGCACATCGTCATCCATGAAGAAGGTCTGCGCCACCGGTACCGGGTCGGCCAGGCCCGTGGTCTCGACGACGATGGCGTCGAAGCGGCCCGGCCGGCGCATCAGCCCCTCCACGACGCGGATCAGGTCCCCGCGCACCGTGCAGCAGACGCAGCCATTCTTCATTTCGTAGATTTCTTCGTCGGATTCGACAATGAGGTCGTTGTCGATGCCGATCTCGCCGAATTCGTTGACTATGACAGCGTAGCGCTTGCCGTGGTTTTCAGACAGGATGCGGTTGAGCAGCGTCGTCTTGCCCGCGCCGAGATAGCCTGTCAGCACCGTGACGGGGATTTGCGTCTGGGTGGTTTCACTCATCGTGAGGCCTTCGAAGTTTTTCAGGATGTCGGCTGCATATAGGATGGGATGGCGTGAATTGCACGCCCGTTCCGATACAGTTCGATTCGACTGGTGCCACTCGCGTCCATGCAACTTGAGGTGGATCAAATCGGGTCGCAGCGAATCTGTCATCTGTTTGATAAATTTGTCTGGCATTGCGCAGCGAGACACAAATCCATTGCCGGCAAAGCTCTGAACACGGCAGAGTGGGACTGCTGTTGTGCACGACTTACCGGTGAAGCCAGAACAAACTTCCTTAGGCAACATCTCGTTTCGGGGAAATCAATGGCAAAAGCTGACAGAGGCGCGACCATGAGCCGGCTGCAATCGGCAGCCCGCCTGTCTCGGACGGCACTAGCCGCCCGCTTGCTCGATCATGGCTTTTACGCAGGGCAGGACCAGATCATGCTTTCGCTCAGCCAGGAGGACGGGCAGACACCCGGCCAGCTGGCGTCACGGCTGGGTGTGAGGCCGCCGACCATCACCAAGACGATCAACAGGCTCCAGGTGCAAGGTTTCCTGGATAAGCGCGCCTCGGAGACCGATGCAAGGCAGGCGCATGTCTTCCTGACGGACACCGGCCGCGATGCCATCCGCGCAATCGAGAAATCGGTCCGCAAGACCGAGAAGCAGGCGTTGAAAGGCCTCGACAAAAAGGACCAGAAGATCCTCGCCAAGCTGTTATGGCGCATCGAGACCAATCTCTCCGATGCCGTTCCGCATGAGATCGAGGAGGAGATTGAAGCCGACGAATAGAGCGGGATGAATTGAAGTGGAGTCATCCGCCTGCTCCATGTCGTTGTTTTGCTCAATGATCTTACCAAAACAAGGTCTGCGAGTTTTTGCTGCGCTGACCTTCAGCTCGCGATCATGCTCTGTAGCCGGCAAGATTGGCGTCCGGCTGCGACCTATTGATATGTTGCGGGGCGCGACGGATTGTCGGAGAAACCCTGCCATTCTCTCCCGGCGAGCCGATTCCCGTCCGTGAACTCAATTCGATATTCCGCCGAGGAAGCGGCGCCGTCGCGGGCGATTGCCTGCATCGTGGCCAGCGGCCTCCTGTTTTCCTGTCTCGATACAAGCGCGAAATACCTCGTGCTGTCAGGCATGGACGCCCTCTTCGTTTCATGGATGCGCTTCCTCGAGCATGTCGTCCTGGCCCTCATACTGTTCAAAGCGTGGCGAACGCCGGCCATGTTTCGCGTGGTCAACCTGCCGGCACAGGTCTTGCGCGGCGCCTTCCTGTTCGGCTCGACCATCTTCAATTTCCTCGCGCTTGAAACCCTGCAGCTCGCGCAGACGATGTCGATCGCCTTCTTCGCGCCGATGCTCATCACCGCGCTTGCCGGGCCGCTGCTGGGCGAATGGGCGGGGTGGCGGCGCTGGCTGGCCATTGCCGCGGGCTTCGTCGGCGTTCTCGTCATCACGCGGCCCGGCTTCGGCACTTTCGAGCTCGGCCACCTCTTTGCGCTCGGGTCGATGCTTTCCAATTCCTTCTACGTCATCATGACCCGACGCATGGGCGCCAAGGAGTCGGCGGAAAGCATGATCTTCTACTCCGCGCTCGCTCCGGTTGTGCTAATAGCGCCCACTGTACCGTATACGGCTTCCATGCCGGCCGACCTGTTCCACTGGGCCATCCTGCTTTCGCTCGGCTTCTACGGAGGGTTCGGCCATTGGCTGCTGATCCGCGCCTACAAGCTCGCCACCACCTCGGCGCTGGCGCCCTATCCCTACATGCAGATGGTCTGGATGATCTTTCTCGGATTTGTGGTCTTCGACCAGTTTCCGAATCGATGGACCCTCGCCGGGGCGGCGATCATCGTGGCGAGCGGCCTTTATATCGTTCACCGGGAGCACCGCCTCAGGCTGAAGAACAGCACGGCTCCCAATGCGGCGGACGAGGAGCTGGCAAAAAAACTTTGAAATGCCGGTAAATGGTGGCATAAGCGGCTTTTAAACAGTTTAAAAGCGCGCTGCTGCAGGAGGCCAGGCTGGCACAGAAGATCAAGCTCTCAACAATCGCCGACGCGCTGTCGGTGTCGACGGCCACCGTGTCGCTGGCGCTGCGCGACAGCCCGCTCGTCGCCGATTCGACCAGGGAGCGCATCAAAGCCCATGCGCGCGCGATCGGCTATATCTACAACCGCCGCGCCGCCAGCCTGCGCACTTCACGCTCCGGGATTGTCGGCGTGGTCGTGCACGACATCATGAACCCGTTCTTTGCCGAAATCCTGCGCTCGATCGAAAGCGAGCTCGACCGCAGCCGCCAAACATTCCTGCTTTCCAACCACTATGACCAGCTCGAGAAGCAACGGACCTTTATCGATACGCTGCTCCAGCTCGGCGCTGACGGCGTCATCATGTCGCCGGCGATCGATACACCGCCCGAGGACATCAGGCTAGCCGAGGAAAACGGGCTGCCGGCCGTGCTGATCGCTCGGACCGTCGAAGGAGCGGACGTCCCGGTATTCCGCGGCGACGACGCCTATGGCATCGGCCTTGCCACCAACCACCTGATCTCGCTTGGCCACCGCCGCATCGCCATGATCGGCGGCACGGACCAGACCTCAACCGGCCGCGACCGCTTTCATGGCTATGTCGTGGCCATGGAGGCGGCTGGGCTCGAGGTCAGGCCGTCGTGGCGGCTGCCCGGCCCGCGCACCAAGCAGGCGGGCTTCGAGGCGGCCGGCCAGTTCCTGGCGCTCAAGGACAAGCCGACCGCAGCCGTCTGCTGGAACGATCTCGTCGCGATCGGGCTTATGAACGGCATCGCGCGGGCAGGGCTCGTGCCGGGTGTCGACATATCGGTCACCGGCTATGACGATCTCGAGGAGGCGGCGATCGCCACCCCGGCTCTGACGACGGTGTGGAACGGTCAGCGCGAGGTGGGCCGCCGTGCCGCACGGGCGCTGCTCGACCGGCTGAACGGCGGCTCGGTCCATGGCGGCAGGCAGGAGCTCATCAAGCCGGAGCTGCACGTGCGGCAATCGACCGGCCGGCCGGTGGAGAGAAGCTGAAGCTCGCATTCGGCTTTACGCAAAACGGCCGCTGCTCTAACGTTTTCTTTGCCGCATGATCTTATCTGAAAAATTTGCAGCTTCAGCTTCGCAAACCTTTGGTTCGGGATCATGCTTTGGGTGCCAGCCTGCACGATTCCTTTTCTCCACCCATCACACAGGACTTGAAGCATGACCGACGCTCGCCACGACGTGACCATCCTTGTGCCTGGCCGGCTCCATGAACATGCCGCCAACCGCATCGACAAGAGTTTCAGGATAGTCCGTATCGAGCGCGCCGATGCCGGACTGATCGACGCCGAGACAGCCGGTACTGTTCGTGGCATGGCGGCAATGACGGGCATCAACGCAGCGTTCATCGACGCGCTTCCGAAGCTCGAGATCATCGCCAATTTCGGCGTGGGCTATGATGCGGTTGACGCCAAGCATGCCGGCGCGCGCGGCATCATGGTGACCAATACACCGGACGTGCTGACGGAGGAGGTGGCCGACACGGCGCTCGGCCTGCTCATCAACACCGTGCGCGAACTGCCCAAGGCCGAGCAATGGCTGCGGCAGGGGCGGTGGGAGAAGGACGGCCACTATCCGCTGTCGCAGGCGACGCTCCGCGGCCGGCGTGCCGGTATCTTCGGTATGGGACGTATCGGTCTTGCGATAGCCCGCCGGCTCGAGGCCTTCGGCTTGTCCATCGCCTATCACAACAGGCGCAAGGTCGAGGAATTGCCCTACGCCTATCATCCGACGCTGATCGGGCTGGCCGAGGCGGTCGACACGCTGATTTCAGTCGCGCCAGGCACGGCCTCGACCGATAAGGCCGTCAACGCCGCAGTGCTCAAGGCGCTCGGGCCGGACGGAGTTTTCATCAATATCGGGCGCGGCAGCACGGTCGATCAGGATGCCCTCATCGACGCTTTGAAGAACGGCGTCATTCGAGCTGCCGGACTCGACGTCTTTGCCGACGAGCCGCGGGTGCCGCAGGCGCTGATCGATCTGCCCAATGCTTCGCTGCTGCCGCATGTCGGCTCGGCCTCGGTTCACACACGCAGGGCGATGGCGGACCTCGTCGTCGACAATCTCATCTCATGGTTTTCCGGGAAGGGACCGGTGACGCCGGTAGCCGAGACGGCGCATATCCCGCCCCGACCCATATGATGGTCATTCGGCGCATCGACCGATGCGCAACGCAAAGAAAAAGAGCGGCGTGACAATCCAACTTGAAGGCACCCCGCGGTAAAACGTCGTTAATCCTCGGTTAACGCCGAGGGCGCAAGCTTTCTCCAACCAACTGGTTCGAGAGCATGCGTACCATTCTTTTCTCCTTGATTGGCGGTACCGCGCTGGCCGCCGCGGCTGTGGCCGGGCTTCGACTGAACTCGTCGGCATCCGCCGCGACCGAGGCCCGCAGCAATCCTCCCGTCGAACGATTTCTGTTGCAAGCGAGCGGCGACGAGCAGACCTGCCCGATCGAAAAGGCGAAAGGAAATGGCCGGGTCACCTTCGTCATGATCGCGCCTCAGTGTGACGAGCTGCTTCCAGGTTTGTCGAAGGCGCACTTTTGGATCGAGAACCCGGACGGAACAGTCATGTTGTCCGCCGACGGCAGATCGCCGTCGGTAATCTTTGCGCAAGCGGACGGAGTGGCCTACGAGTCGATCAAGCCGCGCATGCCACTGATGTCGCTTATCGAAAAAGACTGAGCCGTCGAAACGCCAGGGCCGCGCTACTCGGCCGCTGTCCGCACCCCGGACCTGGCGATGGCGTGAGCGCGCACGGCGTCTCCGAATGCGCGGAAGATGCGCGCCGAGTTGTCGTCGCTCTTTGCCCAATATTCGGGGTGCCACTGCACGCCAACGGCAAAGGCGCGAGCGTCCCTGACCGAGACGGCCTCGACCGTGCCGTCCTCGGCCAAAGCCTCGACTTCGAGGCGCGTGCCGAGACGGCCGACCCCCTGGCGATGCACCGAATTCACCATGATCTCGCCCGCCCCGAACACGCCGGCAAGGCAACTGCCAGGCTTGATCGAGACCTTCTGGCGGATCGCGAAGCGTTCGTCCTGGTTGTCGCTGACAGGCGCGCGATGGTCCAGCGCGCCTTCCCGTTCCTGGATCTCGGTGGCGAGCGTGCCGCCGAGCGCCACGTTCAATTCCTGTATGCCGCGGCAGATGGCGAGCAGCGGGACGCCCCGCTCTATTGCCCGGCGAATGAGAGGCAACGTCGTCGCATCGCGGGCCGGATCGTAAGGGCCGTTCGCCTCGCTCGCATCGCCGCCATAGAGCGAGGGATGCACGTTCGACTTCGAGCCGGTCACCATCACGCCATCGACGGTGTCGAGCAGGCAATCGAGGTCGAGCCGGTCACCGAAGGAGGGCACCAGCACCGGAAACACATTCGCTACCGCGAGGGCAGCTTCCAGATATTGCTGGGGTGCCGCGTGCCAGGTGTAGTTCTCGAACTGTTTGACGTCGGTCGATACGGCTACGAGCGGTTGAACCATGATCTTTGCCTTCATCCAGGCGACGTGACTGCGCCGCCGGCTCCTATCTAGCCTCGATTGCGGCGCTTTCCAATCTGAGGCAGAGCCGCCTGGTTCCCTTGTTTATCGCAGGTTCTTGCCGTCGCAAGCAGGGTGGAGTTCTGCGAAACTTGCCCCGGCCGTCAATTGGTCGCGTTGGGTTCAACTTTAGTATCATGTCGGTCTCAATCTAAATCATTGAGTTCATGGGCGTTTCCGTGAGCTCGGCTGGACTCATGCGCTCCAGTCGGTATTGTGCGCCGGACGCCGGGTGACAGCCCGGCTTGCCGGGAGGCTTCCCGCTTACTCGATCTCATTTGGAGGGAGGAAATTCATGGATCGTCGTTCATTCATGCGAAACGCCGGCACGGCAAGTGTGGCTGCAGCCGCAGCCACGACGCTCGCCGCGCCGGCCATCGCCCAGTCCAACCCGAAGATCAACTGGCGGCTTACTTCGTCATTCCCGAAATCGCTCGATACGATCTTCGGCGGCGCCGAAGTATTCGCAAAGATGGTTTCGGAGGCGACCGACGGCAATTTCACCATTCAGGTTTTCGCGGCGGGCGAACTGGTTCCCGGCCTGCAGGCGGCCGATGCGACGGCCGCCGGCACGGTTGAGGCCGCTCACACCGTTGCCTATTACTACTGGGGCAAGGACCCGGCCTGGGCGTTGGGTGCGGACGTGCCCTTCGCGCTCAACGCACGCGGCAGGAACGCCTGGCAGTATCACGGCGGCGGGATCGATCTGTTCAACGAGTTTCTGGCGACCCAGGGCCTGTTCGGATTGCCCGGCGGCAATACCGGCGTGCAGATGGGCGGCTGGTTCCGCAAGGAGATCAATACGCTCGACGACCTCAAGGGCCTCAAGATGCGCATCGGAGGTTTTGCCGGCAAAGTGGTGGAGAAGCTTGGCGTCGTGCCGCAGCAGATCGCCGGCGGCGACATCTATCCGGCGCTCGAAAAGGGCACGATCGACGCCGCCGAATGGGTCGGCCCCTATGACGACGAGAAGCTCGGCTTCTACAAGGTCGCGCCCTATTACTACTATCCCGGCTGGTGGGAGGGGGGCCCCACGGTCCATCTGCTCTTCAACAAGTCGAAGTATGACGAGCTGCCGGCCAACTATAAGTCACTCGTGCGCACTGCCGCCCAGGCGACGGATGCCGACATGCTCCAGAAGTACGACTACCTGAACCCCGCGGCCGTCCGCAGGCTGGTCGGTGAGGGCGCGCAACTGCGTCCGTTCAACCAGCCGATCCTCGAGGCGTGTTTCAACGCAGCCAACGAGGTCTACACGGAGCTTATGGCTTCGAACGCCCCCTTCAAGAAGATCTGGGATTCCATAACGGCCTTCCGGAAGGAGCACTATCTCTGGGCGCAGGTCGCCGAATACAATTTCGACACCTTCATGATGATCCAGCAGCGCAACAGCAAGCTCTGATCGTCGGGCATTGCTAAAGCGCTAGACGGCAGCGCCGCCCCTCACCCTTACCCTCTCCCCGTAAGGACGGGGAGAGGGGGGCGGCAACGTCTCAGAATCACCTCTCCCCGTTCTTCGCGGGGTGAGGGTGAGGGGCAGCGTCAGCTTAAAAATAGAAGGCACTATAAGATTCGGAGCGTTCCTCCGGGTCTTTGATCAGTTGAAGCTCGGCGGCTTCGACAGGTCGGTCGCCGGCGGGTTGGCGGGCGCCGGCGTGAACCCATTGGCCGGCGGCGTTGCCTGTGTCGGCGGCTGGCCGAGCGGTGGCAGGCCGAGACTGCCGGGCAGGCCTTGCTCACCAGGGGGTGGGGGCACCAGGATCTGGATGTCGCCAGGCTCCACGGCTTTGCTCTTGTAGTGCATGACCATCTGCGGGAAGGCGATGGTCAAGGCCACCATCAGCACCTGGATCACAACGAAGGGCACTGCGCCCCAATAGATTTGGCCGGTTGCCACCGGTGCGATCTGCCTGCCGGTGATCCTATCGATGTAAGGCACGCGCGGCGCTACCGAGCGCAGGTAGAACAGGGCGAAGCCGAAGGGCGGGTGCATGAAGCTCGTCTGCATGTTCACGCCGAGCAGCACGCCGAACCAGATCAGGTCGATGCCGAGCTTTTCCGCGGCGGGTGCGAGCAGCGGCACAACGATGAAGGCGAGCTCGAAGAAATCGAGGAAGAAGGCGAGCACGAAGACCAGTATGTTGACGCCGATCAGGAAGCCGACCTCGCCGCCGGGCAGCGAGGTGAGCAGATGCTCGACCCACAGATGACCGTTGACGCCGTAGAAGGTGAGCGAAAAGACGCGCGCGCCTATAAGGATGAAAAGCACGAAGGAGGAGAGCCGCGTCGTCGAGGCGAGCGCCTGTTTGACGAGGTCGAGATTGAGCCGGCCCTTGGCCGCGGCCATGATCAGCGCGCCGACCGCGCCCATGGCGCCGCCTTCGGTCGGCGTGGCAATGCCGAGAAAGATCGTGCCGAGCACCAGGAAGATCAGCGCAAGCGGCGGGATGAGGACGATGACCACCTGCTGCGCAAGCCGCGACATCAAGTCGAGCTTCAGCCCGCGATCGACGAGGGCGACGACGTAGATGACGACGACGCCGATGGTCGCGCCCCAGATGTCGGCATTCGCGCCGGAGGTCGGTTCCAGCCAGATATATGCCGCGTAGGCGATCGCTGCAGCAATAACGAGAGCGATCAGCAGCGAGATGACCCCGGTGCCCAGCGTGCGCGCCTCGATCGGCAGGGCGGGCATCGCCTTTGGACGCACGATCGTCACAGCCAGCACGTAGAGCATGTAGATCCCGGTGAGCACCAGACCGGGGATCAGCGCGCCGGCATACATGTCGCCCACCGAGCGGCCGAGCTGGTCGGCGAGCACGATCAACACCAGCGACGGCGGGATGATCTGCGCCAGCGTGCCGGAGGCCGCGATCACGCCCGACGCGACGCGCCGGTCGTAGCCGTAGCGCAGCATGATCGGCAGCGAGATCAGTCCCATGGCAATGACGGAGGCCGCGACCACACCTGTTGTCGCGGCAAGCAGCGCGCCGACGAAGATCACCGCATAGGCGAGGCCGCCGCGGATCGGGCCGAACAGCTGCCCGATCGTGTCCAGCAGGTCCTCGGCCATGCCGCTACGCTCGAGCACGATGCCCATGAAGGTGAAGAAGGGGATGGCGAGCAGCGTGTCGTTCGCCATCACGCCGCCATAGAAGCGATCCGGAAGTGCATAGAGAAGCGGCCAGGAAAGCGTTATCTCGTTGTTCGAATAAGGCGCGAGCTCGACTCCGATGAAGAAGAACAGCAGCCCGTTGGCGGCAAGCGAGAAGGCGACAGGGTAGCCGATCAACAGGAATACGACCAACGAGGCGAACATGATCGGCGCCATGTTCTGCGCAATGAACTCGATCATGCGCGCGGCTCCGCGGTATCGGTCAGAACTTCGGCCTCGATCGGAGGATGGGTCGGAATCGACGGGGTGGGATCATCGATAACACCGGCGATCACCGCGACCTTCTTGATGATCTCTGAAACGCCCTGCAGGCTGAGCAAGGTGAAGCCAGCGAGCAGAATCAGCTTGGCCGGCCAGATGATCAGACCGCCGGCATTGGTGGAAACCTCTCCACTGTGGAACGAAAGCAGCACATAGGGTACGAAGTACCAAACCATCAACAGCACAAAGGGCATCAGAAAGAAGACGTGCCCGAACAGGTCGATCCAGTGCTGTATGCGGCGCGAGAACATGCCGTAGACGATGTCGATCCGGATGTGCTCGTTCTGCTTCAGCGTGTAGGCGGCAGCGAGCATGAAGGCGGCGCCGAAAAGATACCATTGCAGCTCGAGCCATGCGTTCGACGACATGTTGAATGCCTTGCGAATGATCGCATTGCCGGCGCTGACCAGGATCGAGACGAGGATCGCCCACGCGATCCACTTGCCTATGAATTCATTGACACGGTCGATGGCTCTAGAAAGAGCGAGAAGCCCTGCCATCCACTTCCCTCCCATTTGACCGGACGCGCCGCGGTTCTTCGAAACCTTGTCGGAGCGTCCTTCGCCTCGACATCGGTATGCCCACCGGAGCCTGATGCGTCAACCGCCAGTGGCCGACGCGAATACCTGCACGAACGTCTGTTTGCCGCGAATGAGCTGCCGTTCGGCGGGATCTAAAACGAAAGTATCAGGGCTGGACGGTTTTCGTCTCGACCCCGTCGGAAGGCCTCAGCACGAGAAGCGCGACGAGAAGGGCGAACATCGCGACGTCGCGCCATTCGAGGGGGAAGTAGCCGGAATAGAGGGCCTCGGCCATACCGAACGCTGCGGCGCCAGCCGCGGCTCGGGACGGCGTTTCGTAGCCGCCGACGGCAGTGATGAAGAGTATCTTCAAGCCGAAGATCAGCCCGGTGCTGAAGCTTATGTTGCCGAAGTAGAACGCCGCCATGACGCCGGCGAGCGCCGCGGCGAGGCCCCCCGCCAGCACCGACCAGCGGAACACCCGCGTCACGTTGATGCCGCACATTGCCGAGGCATGCGGATCGTCACAGACGGCGCGCCAGACGCGACCGGCCGTGGTGCGGTCGAGGACGAGGCTCGCCAGCAGGATCGTCAGCACCACCAGTGCGCAGTCGATGAGCTGGATGACTGTCAGCGTCGCCTGGAAGTTGCCGGTGCTGGCGAAGACGACAGGCGTCGCCAGCATGGGCGGGAGCCAGAAATCCTTGGTGTCGGCCGAGATGCGAGCAAGCTCCATCAGCACCATCGACACGCCCAGAGTGACGACGACGATCGCGTTCGGCGAACTTTCCGCAAGTGGACCGAGCACGTTCCTCGCCATGACATGGCTCAGCAGCCAGGCGTAGAGGAAGGCTACGATGATGCCGAAGGCAACGGTCGCGGGCAGGGTCAGCCATAGCACCTGATAGCCGAACACTGCCGCAAGGATCATGATCTGACCGGCGAAGGCGAACACCGAACCGTAGGCAATGTTGGTGCGGTGGAGCACGCCATTGGTAAGCGCGTAGCCAAAGGCGAGCAGCGCATAGAGCGCGCTGGAATGGAAGCCGTTCAGCACCTGCTGGAAAAAGTAGAGCATGTCATTGCGCCGACTGGCGTTCGTTCCCTGAGCAGAGGCAGGATCGCGCGACGAATCTAACTTGTCAAACGCGATTTGCCGGTTAGATTGCTGTCATGACCGTGGCCTGGACCGCGCATCGCTTCTCGGGCGGCATTCTAGCACTCGATACGACCAATACGGTCGTACTTCGTTGCGATCCGGCGCGTCGCTTCGATCGCTTCGACGATCCCGCCGAAATTTCGCGTTTCGCGGCGGCTGCTTCGATTTTCCGTCACCAGGAAATCGGCCGGCCGCTTACTGTGGCAGACGCCGACGCGGTCGCCCCAAAGGTGCGGGCGCTGCGTGAATCGACCGATGCCTTGTTTCGCCGGCCCGCGGCCGGCAAGCCGCTTGAAGCCGATGCGATGGCCGGTTTCCTGCGCCATTGCGCAACCGCGATCGACGGACGGGAGGAACTGCTCGCAACGGCCGATGCTCCGTTCGGTCCGCCGGACAAGCCGTTGGCCTTCGAGACCGCGCTCGCCGTCTCGGCGCTGTCGCTGCTTTTGCCTGCCAATCTGAAGCGGCTTAAGATATGCCCGAACTGCGGTTGGCTCTTCCTCGACAAGAGCCGCAATTCGAGCCGCCTGTGGTGCGACATGTCCGTGTGCGGGAACCGGACGAAGGCGAGGCACCATTATCGCCGCACGAGAATGCAAGGGGAGAAAACCTATGGGTAGGAGCCTGTCGCTTCCGTTGGTGGGGCTGCTCATTGCGGCGGGAGCGCTGGGCGCCTGCCGCGACAGCGGCAAGGAAAGCGAGTACTTCGCTATCTCCGGCAAGCTGTTCGAGTTCAACTATCGTCTTGCGAAGGCGACATATGTCGTCACCCTCAACCCGCTCAAACCTGTCGGCGAGGGGCAGGTCGCCGTCGTAAGCTTCGAGAACCCGGCAGGGGGCGAGCCGATCGTGGTCCAGCAGAAGATCTGGCCGAAGCTTCCCCATGTGACGCTCGAGAGCCCGCCCTTGACATGCGTCGTCAAGGACAAGCCCTACGCGGTGTCGATCAAGATCCAGGGCCCGGACGGAGGGGTGATGCAGACGATCGACACGACCATCACGTCCTCCCTCGACGAGTCCATCCTGCCCGACCGGCCGCTCGTCATCGGCCCGGTCTACGAGCTCAACAAGGATCTCGCCGGCCATCCGGACGGCAGGCTGCCGAACGAGCCGAAGCCCGACTGCCCGGCGAAGGCCTGAGGGGTCGCGCCTGCACGGCAGTTTGGGCGACCGTCAAACGCTCAGACAGATTCCCTCGCTTCGGCGATCGCCTGCAGCCAGATCGCAACCGCGGCAGCGCCTGCGTCAGGCATGCCGATCGCCCGCTCACCGAGATAGCTTGCCCGGCCAAGGCGTGGCGACATGGAAGCGGTCGCTTCAGCACCCTGTTTCGCGGCGTCTGCCGCAAGCAGGCAGCGCTTTTCAGCGGGCAGGCCGACCGTCGACCTGAGCGAGCGCACGGCAGGTTCGAGCGCATCGAGCATGGTGCGGTCGCCGGGTTTGGCGCCGCCGGCTTCCGAAACGGCGGAGACGGCAAGCTCAAGGGCCTCCACCCAATCCTCGGCCCCGAGTGTTGGCCGCTGCGCCAGATAGCGCCCGGCGCGGGCCAGGGCGATAGCGTAGAACGGCCCCGAACTGCCCGCGATCGCCCGCCGCAGGGCGCTCGAAATCTCCGTGATCGCCCTGGATGGACTCGACCATGCCGACGCCGGAAGAGCGCGGATGGCCTGCGCGCCGCGAACCATGCTTGCGCCCAGATCGCCGTCTCCGGCTCTGCTGTCGAGATCGGTCAGACGGGCCTCGGCTGCTTCCAGTGCATCCGCTATGGCCATGACGATCCCACGCAGACCAGAATCCAGGGCACCCGCATGCATCTCGGTGCGATCGTCAGCCACTGTCGCCGGAGCCGCCACGACGGAACGATTGGCCGGAATATGTCCGGCGCCGGGCCAGGCGGGCGCCCCGGCGGGCGCGTCCAGGAACTGGAGATCTCCGGTCTCGAGCTTCAACACGGATAGCGAACAGCCCGGCATTTCCAGAGCAGTGAGGAAGTCGCCGCTCCAGGCGCGCTCGACGGCAATGCCGCGTTGGCGCAGGCTGGCCAGCGCATGGCGCGCCACAATGGCCAGTTCCTGCGGCGGCGTGGCGCCGAGGCCATTCACCAGCAGCGCAACGCGATCTCCCGCCTTGAGCCTGCATTCGTCGGCAATCCTTGATATGATGTGTTCGACCAACTCGTCGGCTGGCCGGATCTCGCCGCGCTCGACGCCTTTCTCGCCATGGATTCCGAGACCCAGTTCGATCTCGCGCTCGCCAAGTGTGAAGCCGCGCTTGCCGGCCGTGGGAACGGTGCAGGCGCCAAGGGCAACGCCCATTGTGCCGACCCGCGCGGCGGCGGATCGCGCGGATTGCGCTACCTCCGTCAGCGGAAGCCCGGCCGCCGCAGCGGCTCCCGCGATCTTGTGGACGAGTACGGTGCCGGCTATGCCCCGGCGCCTTTCCGGCGCGACAACGCCTGCCAAGGCAACGTCGTCTGCTACGACCACGAGCTCGACAGGGATGCCTTGGGCGCGCGCGAGTTCGGCGGCAATTCCAAAGTTCAACCGGTCTCCGGTGTAGTTCTTGACGATGAGCAGTGCGCCCGCCGGTCCCGCAGTCGCGCGGATCGCCGCCAGCACCGCATCCGAGCTGGGCGAGGTGAACACGTCGCCTGTCACTGCCGCGCTGAGCATGCCTGACCCGACATAGCCGGCATGAGCAGGCTCATGGCCGTCGCCGCCGCCGGAGATCACAGCCACGGGCCGCTCTGCCGGCGGCGGCGAGCCGGCGCGCAAGGCCACGTCTTCGGTGTCCAGCAATGCCAGATCAGGCGTGAGGTCAGCGAGACCCTCGAGCATCTCGCGAACGACATTGCGGGGATCGTTGATCAGCTTCTTCATGATATTCAGGCGGCCTTCCTGAGGAAATCAACGAGCCGGTTGGCGCCCTCCTGGATGAGATTGGGATCGACCGCGAAGCAGACACGCAGGTAGGCCTCGCCGCCCTGGCCGAAAGCCGAGCCGGGCGCCACGCCGACGCTGGCCTCGCACAGGATTCGCCGCGCCATGTCGTAGGCGCTGTTCATGCCATGGACGGAGAAGAAGAAGTAGAAGGTGCCCTCTGGCCAGAACACCTGCACGTTGCTCAGGTTGTCGAGCGCGGAGCAGATGATTTCGCGCCCCTTGGCCGATCGCGCCACGAGCGCCTTGATGAAGTCGTCTCCTTGGTCCAGCGCGGCGATGGCGGCGTACTGAATGAAGGTCGCGACGCTGGTCGTGTTGTACTGGCTGAGATTGTCGAAGATCGTGCTCATGCCCGCCGGATAAACGAGCCAACCGATCCGCCAGCCGGTCATGCACCAGTTCTTGGAGAAGGTGTTGGTGACGATCAGCCGATCTGTTGGCGCTGCAAGCTCAAGAAAAGATGGCGCGATCGTGCCGTCATAGGTGAAATGCGCGTAGACCTCGTCAGACACGATCCAGATCCCGCGCGAACGCGCGAAATCCAGCACTTGTCTCATCTGGTCGCGCGGCATGATCCACCCCGTCGGGTTGGAAGGTGAATTGATTGCAATGACCCGGGTGCGCGGAGTGACGGCAGCGAGGACGTCGTCGAGGTCCAGGCGGAAGCCTCCTCCATCCGTAAGGCGGTAATTGACCGGCACCACTTTGCCGCCGAGGATTCGTACGATCTCGAGCAGATTGGGCCAGGCGGGAACCGGGACGATCACCTCGTCGCCGGGATTGAGCACTGCTTGGAAGGCTTGCATGATCGCTTGCACGCCGCCCGCGGTAACGCTGAAGCGGTCCGCCCCGATCTCCACTCGCCAATGACGTCTGTGATAGCGGTCGAGCGCCTCGCGAAGCGCCGGCACGCCGTGGGAATAGGTGTATCGCGTCTGGCCCGCCGCCAATGACGTGACTGCCGCCTCGCGGATGAAGTCGGGAGTTGGAAGGTCGCCCTCTCCGATCCAGAGCTTGATCACATCCGGATCCTCTCGGGCGAGGTCGGCGACATCGCAGATCTGGTTGAGCTCGATCCCGCTGATTCTGTCGGGGCTGCCTGCTAGCGGCCACTGCGATGTATGCCAGTCCATACCTTCTCCTCCGGGCGGGGCCCGTCTTACGCATTGTTCACAGGCGGGACGCACAAGACGTCCCGCCATGGCCGGCGGCTCTTCGATCGCGCTAAGCCAGAAGTGCCTCAAGCGCTTCGTTGATACGACCCTTCTGACTGTCGCCGACCGGTGGCATCGGTGCGCGCGGCAGATGGAGCGGCAGTCCCTGTCGATGCTGGCAATATTTCACGCAGGCCGGAAGGTTATCGTGCGGTAGCACGTCCCACAGATCTGCCAGACGATAATGCAGATCAAGGGCGGCCTTGTGATCCCCCGATTGCACCAGGTTCCAAAGCTTCACCGTAACTGCGGGAACAGCGGACGTCAGGGCGCTGATCGCGCCGTGCACGCCAAGCGAGAATGCCGGATAGAGTAACGCATCTGTGCCCGTAAGCACGATGTTCTCCGGTTTGAGGCGGTGGAGCAGGTCCGATACGAGCTTGAGGTCACCCGCGCTCTGCTTCATGCCGATGACGCCCGGCACCTCTTCCATGATCCGCAGCATCAGGTCCGAGCTCAGATAGTTCCACGGAACCACGTTGTAGATGATGATTGGGATGCCGGTTTCCTCCCAGATCGTACGAAAATGCTGGACTGTGGCGTCTTCGCTCGGTTTGAAGAGGTAATGCACAGGGGTGACTTGCATCGCGGCAATGTTCAGTCCCTTGAGCATGCGGGCGCGCTCGATGGCGCTGCGCGTGCTGTTGATGATCAGACCCGCAAGGAAGGGGACACGGCCGTCGATTGCGTCATGGACGGCTTTCATCGAGGCTGTGAAATCCGCGTCGTTGAGCGTGTGTCCTTCGCCCGTGCTGCCCCCTGCTACCATGCCGTCGACGCCCTGCTCGATCATGAAGTCGACCTGCTCGGCGATCGCTCCTGCCACGAGATTGCCGTCTGCATCGAAGGGCATGGTGATCGGCGGGATGATGCCCGTGAGCTTTTTGTCGGAAGTAGAAGGTGAGGGCATGTCATTCTCCAGGAACTGGGCTATTTAATGTATTGCATATTCCGAATTACGGAATACAATATCAATGCAATCTATTTACAGCCCAAATTGTTTGAATTCGTCAAGGGTCAGGCTTGCGCGTTCCAGAAAAATGTGGATGCATCCGGTCGTGAATGTCGCATATGTTCCGGTATGCGGGATTAATTACTCGATCAAGGGGAGTGATTGATGAATATCAACAAGCTGATTCCGTTGGCGTTCGGACTGCTGATGGCTACTGGCATGGCGGCTATCGCAGGAGACGAGAGCCCTACGCTTGCGAAAATCCAAGGCGACAAGAAGATCGTCATCATGAACGACCTCTCGGCCGCGCCATGGCAGTTCCGCGATGCCAACGGCAATGCCGCCGGTTTCTCGATCGATCTCGATCGCATGATAGCGGCCAGGCTCGACGTCGACCTGGAACTGAGGAATGTGGAATGGGCCGGCCTTATTCCCGGGCTATTGACGCGCAAGTCGGACATCCTGGCCACGAGCATGACCGTGACCCCCAAGCGGGCCGAGCAGATCCTATTCACGCAGGAGAACTGGTACTCTACCGGCGTAGTCGCCATCGTGCGGTCGGAAGACGCTGGTGCCTCCTGGGAAGACCTGAACCAGTCGGGCAAGCGGATAGCGGTCAAGGCAGGTACCAGCGCGGTTGATGTCGCCAAGCAGTTCTTCGCCAACGCCGAAATTGAGAGCTATCCGAATGACACGGACACCTACCAGGCCCTGAAGACCAACCGTGTCGACGCCGCGCTGAACGATCTGGCAGTGCTCGGTGTCGTGCATCGCGAGTATGGCTTTCAATCGTTGAAGAAGCCCCGCGAACTGATCAGCTCTGACAACTGGGCCTTCGCCGTGCGGAAGGACGACGTCGGAGCGCAAAAATATCTCGATACGTTCCTCGCCGAGATCAAGGCCAACGGCAAGCTCGAGGCCCTGCGCGCATACTGGGTTGATGGCGACGACTGGAAGAAGGACTTCCTCGAGAAGAACAGCGGTGTGTCCGACGCGCGCAAGAAGCTGGTCGAACAACTTGGCATTGCGGCCTACGTGCCGGAAAGCGGCAAAGGTACGCGCGCGACCCTGGAATAGCCCCATCCGCAGCGCCGGACGCTCTCTTCAGCGTCCGGCTTTTCATCAATTCGGTGACTGAATGACTTTCTTCGAGGCGAGAGACGTCAATTTCCACTTCGGCAGCTTCCATGCGCTGCGCGACGTTTCGTTCGAGTTCGGAAAGGGAGATGTACTGGTCGTGTGCGGCCCCTCCGGCTCGGGGAAGAGCACTTTGATCAGAAGCATCAACCGCCTTGCCGGCCCGCTCACCAGCGGCTCTATGTCGATCGAAGGGCGCGATCTCGCGAACATGCGCGCCCGAGAACTCTATCGTCGGATCGGAATGGTCTTCCAGCGCTTCAATCTTTTTCAGCACCTTAGCGTGCTGGAGAACATCGCGCTGCCCCAGCGGCGTGTCCTCGGCAAAAGCCGTCGCGAAGCGGCCGAGCGCGCGAGGGGACTGCTCGATCGCGTTGGTCTGGCGGACAAAGCCGATAGTTATCCCGCAAGGCTCTCCGGCGGCCAGCAGCAGCGCGTCGCCATTTGCCGGGCTCTGGCGATGGAGCCCGAATTGCTGCTGTTCGACGAACCCACTTCTGCACTCGATCCTGAAATGGTTGGAGAGGTGCTGCAGGTCATGCGTGGCCTGGCGGCTGGTGGCATGACCATGATCGTGGTGACCCATGAGATGGGTTTCGCTCGCGAGCTGGGCACCGAAATCCTCTTCATGGAGGCAGGGCAGGTGGTCGAACGCGCCCCACCTGCGGCGTTCTTCGCGAACCCGCGGGAAGCGCGGACACGCGCCTTCCTCGACCAGATACTGCATCACTGAGGCAGCCATGTTCGCCGCAGCCTATGACCTCTTCTGGCATTATCGCGACATCTATTTGCGCGGGCTGGAAAATGCCTTGACGGCAGCCGCCTTCGGCCTTGTCCTTTCGCTCTTTGCCGGTGGGTTGGCAGGCATTATCCGCTTCTCTTCCAAGGGAACCGCGGGACGCGTCGTCGCCATCTACGTTTCCGTCGTGCGGAACACGCCGATGCTCGTCCAGGTGTACTTCATCTACTTCGGCCTGCCGGCACTGGGCGTTACGTTGTCCGCCTTTGCGACAGGTGTGGTCGCGCTCACCTTCAATTCGGGCGCATACATAGCCGAGATCGCCCGCGGCGGGCTTGCGGCCATCCCGCAAGGTCAGACGGAAGCGGCTATGGCCCTTGGCCTCAGCCGCCGGGTCCTGCTGGCACGCGTCCTGATCCCTCAGGCGGCGCCGACGATCCTGCCTGCCATCACCGGTCAGTTCGTGCAGCTCATCAAGGACACCTCGCTACTATACACGATCGCGGTTCTGGAGATCACCAAGGCCGCCGACGACGTCGGCAACGAGACTTACCAATTCCTGGAGGCCTATCTGGTGAGCTGCTTGATCTACGTCGTCATCTGTGTCGTGCTCAACCTGCTCGTCGATCAATATGAGCGCCGTGCCGGCTTCTCCAGGCACCGGAGGGTCTGAGCATGGTGCTCCTGTCGCTGGTCTACGATGCTGCCGGCTTGATCCTTTCAGGGATGCCGATCGTCATTGTACTAACCATCTCGGCTTTCATTCCAGCGCTCGCCCTGGGTGTCGTTGGTGGCCTAATGGGCAGTTCCAGCTATAGGCTGCTCCGTTTCATTGCGGGACTGTACGTCTACATTTTTCGCAGTGTGCCGTTCCTGATGTTCATCTTTCTGGTCTACTACGGTTTGCCATATTACAACGTCGACATCGGCCCGGTCACGACGGCAATTGTTGCGCTTGCCTTGAGCCATGGCGCCTATATGACCGAGATCATCAGGGGCGGGCTGCTGGGTTTGGACAAGGGTCAGAATGAGGCCGCGATTGCGATTGGTTTCACGCTGACGCAGCGCCTCAGGGACATAGTGTTGCCGCAGGCCTTGATGGCAATCATTCCCTCTCTGCTTGGTCAATCGATCCTGATGGTGAAGGATACGTCGTTGGTTTCGGTGGTGGGAATCAGCGAGCTCACGCGTCTAGGGCGAGAAGTCGTCATCAGGACGAACGAGCCGTTCATTGTTTTTACGATCGTAGCAGCCGCGTATTTCGTTCTATGCTTTGGTCTCGAATGGATTGCGAGGCGCCTCGAAGCGCGTGTCCGAAAGATAACTTCGAGGCAGTAAGCAAATATGGAAAGGAAAACCATGGAGCAGGCCGAAAGTGTTCCGGCGGCTCGCGTTCAGCCCGCAGAAGGGCCTGAAGTGGAGGCTAGAGAGAACCGAGATTCAGGCGCAAAGTCGCTGCGCAAGATGTCTTCGGTGCTGGACTGCTTCACCAGGCTTCATCCGACGTTGACTGTCGGCGAGATCTCGGAAGCCACTGGTCTGCCCCGGACTACGGTGCATCGCATCGTTACCTCGCTGAGAGAGGTCGGCATGCTCGACCAGGATGGGCGCCGTCAGAGCTACAGGCTCGGTTTGAAGATGTTTTACTACGGAAGCAGCGTGCTGGCGAGCCTTGACACACCCCGGCGCGCGCATCCGCACATCGCCAAGCTGCAGCTGTTCACTGGCGAGGTCATTCATTTCCACATGTTTGACGGTAGTCAGATGGTTTGCGTCGAGCGCGAGGAGATGGGCAATTCGCGGCTCACCACATTGACCACGATCGAAGCCGCTCCGACCTATTGCACGAGTGTTGGCAAGGCATTTCTGGCATTTCAGGACGAGGCGCTGGTGCGCCGGATCGCGCAGGAGGAAGGTCTCAAGCGATACACGCCCAATACGATCACGGACCTTGGCAAGCTCCTTGAAGAGCTTGCTCTCATCCGTGCCCGCGGCTTCGCCATCGACAATGAGGAGAACCAGGTTGGACTTCGCTGCATCGGCGCGCCTATCAGGGATGCGGCTGGCAGGGTTTTTGCCTCCGTGAGCGTATCGGGACCGGCGGAGCGCATGCCCGACATGCGCCTCGAAGGCCTGGCCCCGCTGGTAATCCAGACCGCGAACGACATTTCGAAGGCGCTGGCCTGATACCCACCGCGACGCGTAACGAGCGCTGCGTCGCCGGGTCAAGTTCGGACCAAGAGGTGAATCTCCGCCCCCGAGTGGTTCCGCCTACCTTGCCGACCCTGTGCCGGATGCCGGCTGATCCGTCAGAAGGGACGGCCTCCATGATGGTGAGCCAACCATGGGACGAAATTTTCATGCGTGATGCGGGTTAGCTGCGCATCTTTGTTCGCGTAAGCCGCAATGCCGCGTCTGCGCCATGGCTCTTTTCGCGGATAAGCCGATTTCGTTTGACGCCTGATGCATTATTGGCAGAAAACCTATGGCATCTCGACCTGGACGCAGGGCGTGCGCGATTCGGCGTGCGCCTGCGCCGGAGCAGGATGCTTGGAAGGAGCATTCATCCTGCTCTAGCTCTTTGTTTCTGCAGCATGATTTATTCGAAAGGTCTGCAACTTTTCGGGATCATGCTCTGAGGAGACGCCTGATGACGCTTCACGACGTCGCGCTCGACGACAAGTTCGATCTCGGCAAGGAGCGCATCTTCCTGTCCGGAGCGCAGGCGATCATTCGCATGCTGCTCATGCAGCGCGAGCGCGACCGGATCGCCGGCCTGAATACGGCTGGGTTCGTATCCGGCTATCGCGGCTCTCCGCTCGGCGGGCTCGACCTGCAGCTCTGGAAGGCAAAGAAGCAGCTGTCGCAGTCGAACATCCAGTTCGAGCCGGGCCTCAACGAGGAACTCGCGGCGACTGCCGTATGGGGCTCGCAACAGACCGAGCTGCTCGGCGAAGGCAGATATGACGGCGTCTTCGGCCTATGGTACGGCAAGGGGCCCGGGGTGGACCGCTCGGGCGACGTCTTTCGTCATGCCAACCTCGCCGGCTCGTCAAGGTACGGTGGCGTGCTCGCCCTGATGGGCGACGACCACATGGCGGAGTCCTCGACGATCGCGCATGCGACCGAGTTCCTGTTCGTCGATACGATGATCCCGATCCTCAACCCGGCCGGCGTGCAGGAGCTGATCGACTACGGGCTCTACGGCTATGCGCTCTCGCGTTTTGCCGGCACCTGGACGGCGATCAAATGCGTCAAGGACAACATCGAATCGACGGCCTCCGTCGACGTGTCGCTCGACCGGCTCAACATCGTCGTACCGGAATTCGAGATGCCGCAAGGCGGGCTCAACATCCGCAACGAGATCGACATGCTCGGCCAGGAGGAGCGCCTGCACGAATACAAGCGTGCGGCGGCCGCCGCCTTCATTCACGCCAACGGCATCAACCGCGTCGTCTTTTCCGGTGGCCGCGAGCCGAAGATCGGCATCATCACCGTGGGGAAGAGCTATCTCGACGTGCGCCAGGCACTTGACGATCTCGGCGTAGACGAGGCGCGTGCCGCCGAGCTTGGCGTCAGGCTGTTCAAGGTCGGCTGTCCGTGGCCGCTCGACATCGAGCATCTCAAGGATTTCGTTCGCGGCCTGGAAATGGTCATCGTCGTCGAGGAGAAGCGTTCTCTTATCGAGGTGCAGCTGCGCGAAAATCTCTACGGCACTTCCATGCAGCCGGAGGTCGTCGGCAAGAAGGACGAACGTGGCCAGTGGCTGTTTCCCGCCAAGGGCGCGCTCGACCCGAACGACATCGCAATCGCGATCGGCGAGCGCATCCTGCGCGTCATCGGCTCGGTCGAGGAGATCGAGCAGAAGGTCGCACGCATCCGGCAGTTCCAGGCGATGCTTTCGGAGACCAAGGACATCGCCGGCCGTACGCCCTTTTTCTGCTCGGGCTGTCCGCACAACACCTCGACCAACGTTCCGGAGGGCTCGATCGCGGGCGCCGGCATAGGCTGCCACTTCATGGCGCTCTGGATGGACCGCTCGACGGTCGGCTTTACGGCGATGGGCGGGGAAGGTGCGCAGTGGGTCGGGCAGGCGCCGTTTTCGAAGCGCGAGCACTTCTTTCAGAATCTCGGCGACGGCACCTACGACCACTCGGGCATACTGGCGATCCGTTTCGCGCTCGCTGCCAAGGTCAACATCACCTACAAGATCCTGTTCAATGACGCTGTCGCCATGACGGGCGGACAGCCGCTCGAGGGCAACCTCACGGTCGACATGATCGCCCGCCAGCTGCGCGCCGAAGGCGTCGAGCGCATCGCCATCGTCTCAGACGACCCCGAAAAATATAAGGGTGCCGTCGAGTTCCCGGTTGGCTCGACCGTCCATCATCGCGACGACATGGACCAGGTCCAACGCCAGTTGCGCGAAGTGAAGGGCGTGTCGGTATTGATCTATGACCAGACCTGCGCGGCCGAGAAGCGCCGGCGCCGCAAGCGCGGCGCCTATCCCGACCCCGACAAGCGGGTGATGATCAACGAGCTCGTCTGCGAGGGTTGCGGGGATTGCGGCGTGCAGTCGAACTGCGTGTCGGTGCAGCCGGTCGAGACCGAGTTCGGCCGCAAACGCCGCATCGATCAGTCGAGCTGCAACAAGGATTTCTCCTGCCTCAAGGGCTTCTGCCCGTCCTTTGTGACGGTGCACGGCGCCAAACTGCGCAAGGCGGAAGCTGCGGCGGGCGAGACCGATCCTCTGGAGGGCATTCCGGAGCCGGCATCGCTGGCAGACGACAATGGCTGGTCGGCCATCATCGACGGGGTCGGCGGCACCGGAGTTGTGACCGTCGGCGCCGTACTGGGCATGGCCGCGCATCTCGAAGGCAAGGGCTGCGGCATGATAGACATGGCCGGTCTCGCCCAGAAGGGCGGCTCCGTCTTCACCCATGTCCGCATCGCCAGATCGCCCGACGATATCCACTCGATCCGTGTGTCGGCCGGCAAGGCCGACCTCGTGCTGGGCTGCGACCTCGTCGTCTCCGGCGCCAAAAAAGTGCTTGCCGCCGTGCGGCAGAACCACACGATCTTCGTTGCCAATACGGCCGAGATCATGCCCGGCGAATTCGCCCGCTCGGCCGACTTCTCGCTGCCCGTGGAGCGCCTGAAGAAGGCGATACGCGAGGCTGCCGGCGACACGCATTCGCACTTCTTCGACGCGACGCGGACGGCTTCGGTCCTGTTCGGCAACTCGCTCGGCGCCAATATGGTCATGCTGGGCTTTGCCTATCAGCACGGCGGGCTGCCGGTCGGCGCTCAGGCGATCGAGAAGGCGATCGAGCTCAACGGTCAGGCTGTCGCCATGAACATCGCTGCGTTCCGCTGGGGCCGGCGCGCCGCCCACGAGCCGCAGTTCGTGCGTAGCCTTGTTGCAAGGCAGGACGCACCTGCCGCACAGCCTCTCGCCGCGACGCTCGACGAGGTCATCTTGCACCGCGTAGAGTTCCTTACCGCTTACCAAAACCGGCGCTACGCGCGACACTACGAGCGGCGCATTGCCGAAATCCGTGCTGCCGAAGCGAAGGCCAGGCCGGGCTCGACTGTCGTCACCGAAGCCGTGGCCCGCAACCTTTTCAGGCTGATGGCGGTCAAGGACGAGTACGAGGTCGCGCGCCTCTATACCGATGGCGCTTTCCAGCGCCAGCTTTCCAGCCAGTTCCAGAGCTTCGAGAAGTTGGAATTCCATCTTGCGCCGCCAATCCTCGCGCGCAAGGGCCCCGACGGCAAGCCGCGCAAGTCGAGCTTCGGCCCGTGGATGATGCGGGGCTTCCGTGTGCTTGCGGCGCTGCGCCCGTTGCGCGGCACGCCGCTCGACATTTTCGGCCGCAGCGAGGATCGGCGCATGGAGCGCCGGCTTCTTGCCGAGTACCAAGGCGATCTCGACCTGATCCTGAAGCTGATCTCGCCGGCAAAAATCGAAGCTGCGGCTGCGCTCGCCTCGGCGCCCCAGCTGATCCGCGGCTACGGGCACGTCAAGCAGGCAAGTGCAGCCAGGGCAGCCGAGGAGCGCAAACGGCTTCTCGAGCGGATCAGCGCGCCCGTCGCAGAGATCACCTTGCAGGCGGCAGAATAGCCGATCGGTAGCCAGCAGCTTACCCAAGCTGAGGCCAAAACCTTTCCTTAATGCGGACATGCCATGACTGCGGCTCGGGCGGTTCCGCAGGCGATGAAAATAAACAGACCCGAAGACATATCCGAAGACGTTTATGTTGGCTTCGTGCGGTCACTGTTCCACGACGCCTTCGTCCTCGTCGTCGGTGCGATTTGCTACTTTCTCTTAGCCCTGCTCGTCTACGAAAGGACGGGCGAACCTATCTATGCTTGGCTCGCCGTCATAGTGCTCGCGGCAGGCTTTTATCGGTATTATCGCATTGAGCAATATCGGAAAGCCGACTGCATCCATGACTATGCCTCTGCGCTCAAGGCCGAGCGCTCCTACCTGATTGGCGGAACGATCCAAGGCTTCTTCATGGGGCTCTTCTGCTTCGTCGCCATTTACTGGGTGCCCGACCCTTACGGCGAAGTCGCCTCCGTTTCGGCGGCAGTCGCGTCGACCATCACCGTTGTGGGCCGCAACTACGGCTCGAAGACGATGGTTGCCATATTGTCGGTGGTTCTGATCCTGCCGATCGCGCTCGGCGAGCTATTGAAGGGCGACATCGCCCACATAGTCTTCGGATTATACATCGTGCCGGTGATGTTCATAATCACCAAGATGGCTGCGCGCGTGCGCACGGTACTTTTTACTGCCATCACAGAGGAGAAGAAATCGACCGATCTGGCCCAGCGCTTCGACCGCGCGCTCAATACGATGTCGCACGGGCTAATAATGCTGGACTCCGACGGTCGCGTGGTCGTTGCCAACGCCGAGGCCAATGCAACTCTCGGCGTCAAGCAATCCGACGCATTGCTCGGCCGCTCCTTGGGAGCGCTTGTCATGCGCACCATCGCCAGCGGCATGGTACGCGCAAAAGACGGGCACTACCTGGAGGCGCAGCTCACGCGTGCGCTGCATGAGGGGCGGGGACGCAAGATCCAGGTGCGGCTGGCCGATGGGCGCTACGTCGAGTTCTCGGTCAGCGAGGGCGCCGGCGGTCTCGGCGTGATCACTTTCGAGGACGTCTCGACGCGCATCGAGGCCGAGGAGAAGATCCGCTCGATGGCCCGCTACGACAATTTGACCGGGCTCATAAACCGCGCCTATTTCCACGAGCTCGCGGGCGAGATGATGGCGACCGGAGATCAGGAACGCAATTGCGCGCTCGTCGCCTTCGATCTGGACGACTTCAAGAGCGTGAACGATACGCTTGGTCATCCTATCGGCGACGGGCTCATCTACGCCGTCGCCGAAAAGCTGTCGGGGTTCGGCAACGATCGCACCAAGGTCAGCCGCTTCGGCGGCGACGAGTTCATGATCTTTATCGACGATGTCGAAAGCGAGGCCGAGCTTTCGTCGATCCTCGAAAATATCTTCAAGGCGCTGCAGGGTGAGGTCGACGTCGCCGGCCATTCGCTGCGCGTCCAGGCAAGCGCTGGCGCAGTACTGTCATGCGTCAAGGACTCCGATATCGATGCCATGATCGTCAAAGCCGATCTGGCGCTCTACAAGGCAAAGGAGCTCGGCAAGAACGGCTGGCGGCTTTTCGAGGCGACGATGGACGCCGCATTCCGCAACCGGCAATTGCTCAAGGCTGAGTTGCGCAGCGCGGTCGAAGCGAAAGGGCTGCGGGTCGTCTATCAGCCGATCGTGTCGATCGAAACCATGCGAATCGCCAGTTGCGAGGCGCTTTGCCGTTGGGACCATCCGGATCTCGGCCCGATCTCGCCGGCGGTCTTCATCCCGCTTGCGGAGGAGATGGGCATCATCTCCGAGATCAGCAATTTCATGCTCGCCGCGGCAACGCGTGAATGCACGCGCTGGCCGGGAGACACGAGCGTCTCTGTCAACCTCTCGGCCAAGGACTTTCGCGATCGCGGTATCGTCGACAAGGTTCGCGCGGCGTTGGCCGAGTCCGGGCTCGCCGCCCATCGGCTCGAAGTCGAGGTGACCGAAACCGTGCTGCTCGACGACAAATCGCAGGCACGTGAGCTGATCGAGGAACTCAAGGCGCTCGGCGTCCGCATTGCATTGGACGATTTCGGAACCGGCTATTCGAGCCTCAGCTATCTGCACAAGCTGCCGCTCGACAAGATCAAGATCGACCGCAGCTTTTTGATCGACGTCACCCAGAATCAACGCTCGCTCGAGCTGTTGACCGGCATTGTCAATCTGTCGCGGCCGCTCGGACTGAGCGTCACGATCGAAGGCGTCGAGACCTTCGAGCAACTCAGGCTGCTGGCGCTCAAGGTGCAGCCCGACCTCGTGCAGGGCTTTCTGTTTGGCTCCGCGTTGACGGCTTCGGGCATCGAGACCATGTCCACGACGGTCTGGCCGTTTGCCAGCGAATTGAAGTCGGCAAGACGCGCGGTTCAGCGCTGATCACGCACCAAAGGCGGTGCGTGCAAGTTGAATCACCTCGCCGCTGATATCCTTGTCGACGCATCGGAATTGTCCGAAAACCGCTGCGCACCGTTTCGTCCAATGCGCCAGACGCTGATTTCGTAGTAAATCTGAGTTGCGGGTTTCGCTATTTTCGCGCAAATTAGCTACGAATTAAGGTTAACTAAACGTAAATAAGCTCCTCAAAAATTTTGGCTTTTCATATTCGGAATTATGGTTTACGTTTCCTTTATGGACGGTGCGGTGGGCCTGCAAAACTATGAGCAGTTCGAGTATTTCAGGAGTATCTTCGAGTACAAGCCAAGAGGGTGAGGTCTCCTCCTTCGCCCAAGGTATACTAAACCTGCTGGAGCGTGTGGAATACCGCAGGTGCGAAGGCGCCGAGGATCTGGAGGCGATCTACCGGCTTCGCTACAATGCCTACCGGCTGGCTGGAATGGTAGGCGAGATCAAAGATCGCCTCATCTCCGATGACCTTGACGAGACGCCGAACTGCTATCGTTTCGGCATCTTCATCGACGGAGAATTGGCCAGCACCATTCGGATACATCATCTCAGTCTGGCAAGCCCAATGTCGGGTTCAATGCTGGCATTCGGCGACCTGCTGCATCCGCGGCTCCTGCGCGGTGAAACCTTCGTCGATCCGAGCCGGCTGGCGGCCGATCCGGAGATGGCTGCTGCTCACCGCGGGCTGCCTTATGTCACGGTGCGATTGGCGGTGGCGGCCAGCCTCCATTTCAACGCGACAAGTTGCCTTTCGACGATACGCGAAGAGCATCGCGCTTTTTATCAGCGCGTCATCAATTCGGTTCAGGTTGGCAAGCCGCGGTCCTACGAAGGGCTCAGCGTTCAGACCATCCTGTGCGAATCGAATTGCGAAGCCAACATGGCTAATATTCTCAGGCGTTTTCCCTTTTTCATTTCGAGCACCTTCGAGCAGCGCATGCTGTTTAAGCGCCCGCAGCGCGGCGAGTTGGTTCCGCTCACCGTCCTCCCGACCGCGAAATACTCCCTCGCGGCGGCTTAGCGTCTTTCGCCCGGCCTCCCCAGCCCCCCGCCCGGCCCCGGCGAAAGACGCTTTGCCGGGGGGCACGGCGTCGTTTCTGCCGACGCCAGCGCAGCATGAATGGATTGCAGCCCTTCATCCTGCTCTAAATAGCTATGCGTGGGCGCTCGCCATAATTGGCCGAGTGATGCAACCTATGCGACAAGGGTTCATCGAGAACGCCGGCGATTCGGACGGCCGTCGATCGCATTGATTTGGGGGAGAAGGATGGAAATCATGGGAATTCCGGCATCACCGCTGATCGCACTCATAGCCGGCATATTGATTCTCATCGTGCCGAGGCTGCTGAACTATATCGTGGCGATATACCTGATCATCGTCGGCCTGCTCGGCATCTTCCCGCAGCTCCACGGCTGAACGCCTCTTCCACGAAGGCAGCGGCTCTAACGGCATCGAGCGAATGGTGAGTAGCGAATAGCGAGTAGCAATGAGAATCAGGGGGAGCGGGTTGCTGTCCCTATTCGCTATTCGCTACTCGCTGAACCCATGCGGCAAACGCGCCATTGCCCTTGCGGCCGCTTTTCGCTATCAGCGCCACAGAGTCTATACGAGGTAATTCAATGGCTGATCATTCGCCGACCGGCCCTGTCGAACTGGGCGCCCAGATGGATTACGCCGAGCACGACAGGACCTATCATCGCTTCCTCATACTGACGAAGTTCGGCTCGTTGATTGTCGCGGCGCTCATGATCGCGATGGCTTTCGGCTTCTTCGTCTCGTCAGCGGGCTTCTTCTCGGCGACGGTTCTCTTCTTCATCATCTGTGCGGTCGGCTACTTCCTGCTTCGTTAGCGCCGGGCTCGCTTTCTTGCGCTGCAGGCCGCATTCACGCGGCCGCGGCGTTGTTCCGGCCTGATAGGGGGTAAGCGTTGGGACAGATCATATTCATTCCAAAGGAGACGGATGCGTCCGAACCGCGCATCGCAGCCTCGCCGGAAACCGTAAAGCGGCTTGCCGGCCTGGGCTTCGACATGATCGTGGAGGCAGGCGCAGGAACTCGGTCGCGCATTCCCGATAGCGATTTCGCCAATGCCGGCGCGACGATCGGCACCGCGAAGGACGCCGGCAAGGCGGACGTCGTGTTGAAGGTCAGACGGCCGACCGAGGCCGAGCTGAAAGGCTACAGGCAGGGAGCTGCCATCATAGCGATCATGGACCCCTACGGCAACGATGCGGCGGTGAGGTCGCTGGCGAAGGCCGGAGTCACCGCCTTCGCCATGGAGTTCATGCCGCGCATCACCCGCGCACAGTCCATGGACGTGTTGTCCAGCCAGGCCAATCTCGCCGGGTATCAGGCAGTCATAGACGCTGCCGCCGAATATGACCGGGCATTGCCGATGATGATGACGGCGGCCGGTACGGTGCCAGCCGCCAAGGTGTTCGTGATGGGCGCCGGTGTTGCCGGGCTGCAGGCGATCGCGACGGCGCGGCGCCTGGGGGCCGTGGTGACCGCGACCGACGTCCGCCCCGCAGCCAAGGAGCAGGTCGCCTCGCTCGGCGCGAAATTCATCGCTGTCGAAGACGAGGAGTTCAAGGCAGCCGAGACCGCGGCCGGCTACGCCAAGGAAATGTCCAGGGAATACCAAGCGAAGCAGGCTGCGCTCGTTGCCGAACACATCGCCAAGCAGGATATCGTCATCACCACGGCGCTGATCCCCGGCCGGCCGGCGCCCAGGCTTGTAACGGCGGCGATGGTCGCCTCCATGAAGCCGGGCTCGGTGATCGTCGATCTCGCCGTGGAGCGCGGCGGCAACGTCGAGGGTGCTGTCGCCGGCAAGGTGGTGACGACGGCAAACGACGTGAAGATCGTCGGCCACCTGAACATGCCGGGCCGCATTGCAGCATCGGCCTCGCTGCTCTACGCCAAGAACCTCTATGCCTTCCTCGAGACGATGGTCGACAAGGCTGCCAAGCAACTTGCCATCAAACGCGAGGACGAATTGGTCAAGGCGACAATGCTGACGGATGGCGGCAAAGTGGTTCATCCGAATTTCGCCCATCTCAAGGGCGCCGTCGGTGCGGGCGCGGTCGAAGCGGCTCCGACCGAGGAGGCGCTGGTGCCTGTCCAGAAAAAGAGGGCTTCCAAGAAATCCGGGGGGAATTCCTGATGGACAAGTCTGCTCTGGATAAGGCCCTCGACCAGCTCGATCAGTCGGTGGCGGCCGTGAAGACTGCGGTCGGCGGCCTAGCGGATGGCAGCGCAGCGGATGTTGCGGGCGGCGCCGCGCATGCGCTGTCCGGCGGGGCGATCGACCCGTTCGTCTTCCGCTTCGCGATCTTCGTGCTGGCGATCTTCGTCGGCTACTACGTGGTATGGTCGGTGACGCCGGCGCTGCACACGCCGCTGATGTCGGTCACCAACGCCATATCTTCGGTGATCGTGGTCGGCGCGCTGCTCGCGGTCGGCATTTCTGCCTCGGGGCTCGCCACCGGCTTCGGCTTCGTGGCGCTCACTCTCGCTTCGGTCAATATTTTCGGCGGCTTCCTCGTCACCCAGCGCATGCTGGCGATGTACAAGAAGAAAGAGAAGTGACGATGAACGCCAACTTCGCGTCCTTCCTCTATCTCGTCTCCGGCATTCTCTTCATCCTGGCGCTTCGCGGGCTGTCCCACCCGACGACCAGCCGGCAGGGCAACATCTACGGCATGACCGGCATGGCCATCGCCATCCTCACGACGCTGGCGCTTGCCACGCCGTCTTGGGGCGGCTTTGCTCTGATCGTGCTCGGGCTTGCGATCGGCGGCGGCATCGGCGCCATCATTGCGCGGCGCATCCAAATGACCAAGATGCCGCAGCTCGTGGCCGCCTTCCACTCGCTGGTCGGCCTCGCGGCGGTCATGGTGGCGGCGGCAGCGCTCTACGCTCCCGAGAGCTTCGGCATCGGCACGGTGAGCGACATCCACGGTCAGGCCTTGATCGAGATGAGCATCGGTGTGGCAATCGGCGCCATCACCTTCACCGGCTCGATCATCGCCTTCCTGAAGCTCGACGGGCGCATGTCCGGCAAGCCGATCATGCTGCCGGCGCGTCACCTCATCAACATCGCGCTCGCCATTGCATTGATCGCACTGATCGTGCTGCTCGTCACCACGCAGAGCCATTTGATGTTCTGGCTCATTGTCGCCGTGTCGCTGGCGCTCGGCGTGCTCATCATCATCCCGATCGGCGGCGCCGACATGCCGGTGGTGGTCTCGATGCTCAACTCATATTCGGGTTGGGCAGCCGCAGGCATTGGTTTCACCCTTGGCAATCTGGCGCTCATCATCACCGGTGCGCTGGTCGGCTCGTCCGGTGCGATCCTGTCCTACATCATGTGCAAGGGCATGAATCGCTCGTTCATCTCCGTCATCCTCGGCGGTTTCGGCGGCGAGACGGCTGTGGCAGCCGACGACGGCATCGAGCGCACGGTAAAGCAGGGCTCGGCGGAAGACGCGGCCTATCTGATGCAGAACGCACAGAAGGTCATCATCGTGCCCGGCTACGGTATGGCGGTCGCGCAGGCGCAGCACGCGCTGCGCGAGATGGCCGACAAGCTGAAGGCGAACGGCGTCGAGGTGAAATACGCCATCCATCCGGTCGCCGGCCGCATGCCGGGTCACATGAACGTGCTGCTCGCCGAGGCCAACGTGCCTTATGACGAGGTGTTCGAGCTGGAAGACATCAACAGCGAGTTCGCGCAGGCGGACGTCGCCTATGTCATCGGCGCCAACGACGTCACCAACCCGGCGGCGCGTGACGACAAGAGCTCCCCGATCTACGGCATGCCGATCCTCGACGTCGACAAGGCGCGCACCTGCCTGTTCGTCAAGCGCTCGCTGGGCTCCGGCTACGCCGGCATCGACAATACGCTGTTCTACAAGGACGGCACGATGATGCTGCTCGGCGACGCCAAGAAGATGACCGAGGAGATCGTCAAGGCGATGGATCACTGAGCGGGAGCGGCTCAAGGGATACGCCGCGCTATTTAAACGCTCGTTCCAACTGCATCGAGGTCACTGCCACGGCGACGTTTAGGCCGGTCTGCGACTGCACATTGAGCGGCTGCAGGGTGAACGCCCTGCGGAAACCTCCCACCAGAACATTCGCGCCGCCGCCGGCGGCGATGCTCGCCTCGGCGTTGACGCCATAATATCTGCCGGCCAACGCGCCGATATCATAGTCATATCCGGCGGCGAGCACAGACCATTGCAGGGCGCCCTGATGGGTGTAGCCGACATCGACGCCGAGCTTTGAGATGATGCCGGTGTAGCGTTCCGCAGTGCCGCCTTGCGACGGTATGAAGGTGCAATGCACCGTCTTGCTGGAGCCGATCACATAGGCTGCTCCCCCGTCGATGCTGCAGGTGAGAATGCCGAGTCCGAGACCGGCGTTGGCTGGCGGGGCAGCCAGCGGAAGCAGAACCGCCACGGCGGCAAGGCGTTTCATGGGAGGATCCTTCTCGCTGACGAGACCGGACAACGAAGATGCCCCGGCCATCCGTTGCCAGTATGCAGGCGCATCGTATCACGGAACCGCCCGGCTGAGCTGGGCGGCCCTGCTCATATCTTCGTCGAACTCCTGACCGCCGCGAGGCAGCCCAGCATGCCGAGCGGCACGAACGCGACGAACAGCCATCTGGCAACGCCTGCCGCCGTCGCGCCGGACAGCCCTTCGGAAAAGCCGCTGGCATTGGCGATGATGCCGGCGAGCGCCGCGCCTACGGCATAGCCGATACGCTGCATGGTCGGCACGGCCGAGGACGCAATCGTGCGTTCACCTTCCGGTGCGTCCGAGACGATGATGCGGGTCACGAAGGGATAGGCTATGCCGAAGCCGCCGCCCTGTAGCATGGCGCAGGCGAGAATGAGCGGGATCGAGCCCGCCGGCACGGAATAGGCGAAGCCGGCAACACCGGCAGTGATCATGAACGCGCCGGTGACGATGATCGCTCGCTCGCGGTGAGGCGGAGCGCTGGCGACGACGATCGAGAGCACCGACCAGGAGATGGACTCGGCAGCAATGATATAGCCCGTCGTCAACACGGAAATGCCGTGCAGGCTGGTCAGGATCAGCGGGCCATAGATGGCGAAGGAACAGGTCGCGATCGAGAAGGCGGCGATCACCGTCATGCCGGTGCCGACCTCCGAGCGCCAGTCGAACAGCCCCGATGGAAAGAGGCGGGCTTCCGGCGAGCGCGAATCGAGCGTGAAGAAGAGGACGAGACCGACAAGTCCGAGCAGGAGCAGGATCGACGAACGGACGACCTCGATCGACACGCCGGCGCTTGCGATCAATGTGACGGCGACTGCGAGGCAAGCAAGCGGCAGGAACGGGAATCGCGGCGACGACGCCGCTGCGCGTGGTTCCACCTTCGCTGCCGTCCCTGCGAGAACGATGAGGCTCGCTGCCGCCATCGCGAAGCCGCCAACCGAGAAGAGGCCGAACGCCCAGCGCCATGACAAGTATTGAGCGGCCAGAGCTCCGAGCATCGGGCCCGCGAAGGCGGCTACACCCCATATTCCCGATATGATCGCGAAGAGCTGCGGCCAGATTCTGCGCTCGAACAGTCGCTCCACCGAAACGAAAGCGAGCGACACCAGCGCACCGCCGCCGAGCCCTTCGACCACGCGGCCGAGCAGGAAGACCGGCATCGACGGCGAAGCCGCGCAGGTGAGCGCGCCTGCTGCGTAGAGCAGGGCGGCCACGGCCATGTTCGTCCTGAGCGGCACGTAGCTGACAAGCCGACCGGCGGCCGCGCCCGCTGAGATTGCGCCAAGCTCGTAGAGCGCCAGCGACCAGCTGACCAGCTCGACGCCGGAAATGTCACCCACCATCGCCGGCATGATCGTCGCGATCATGGTCTCGTTGGTGGCGTGCAGAAGTATGCCGCAGCTTACGAAGCAGAAGCGGAACAGGTCCCCGCTTGCCCAAAGGGCGCGCCAATCGACACGTACGGCTATGCTTTCGGCCACAGTCATTCTCCTGGTCAAGGCGTGCAACGACGCGATGACCGGGTTGGTAGGACTTCAAGTCCAGTTGAGGTCAAGAGACCGCCGGCTGGATTTCTTTGTGGCGGGGCAGGGCACCTTTTTTGGCTGGGTTAGGAGTCTGGTTCCGATCGACCTCACCAACTGCTCAGGCCAAGCAGCTTTTCACCGAGGGGCGTAAGCCGGCCGTTTCGGCATTGTGCTTTTCCCATTCACGTGGGTCGCCGGGAAAGGCGTCTCGCTTCGGATGGTCCATTTCGCGCCAGAGCCGGATACGCTCCAACCGCTCCGTCTCATTATCCCAGTCCGCCGGGTGCATGGAGATATATTGCGCCATGCGCACGCGCTTGTCGGAGTGGTTCGGCCGGACACCATGCGCGAGAAGCGAGTTGAAGATCATCAGGTCTCCCGGCTCCATATCGATATTGACAATGTCCAGGCCAGTGATGTCCGGGTGCATCGGGTCTCGATCGTCCGGCTGGTTTCTCACCCATTCCTCGAAATGCTCGAACAGATAGGGCACGCACTGGAATCCGCCGACATCACCATCCTGTTTTTGAAGACTCAGAACCCCCTGTACGCCGACCGGCAGCGGCCGGAGCGAGGTATCAACGTCCCAGTGGATGAAGCCGTTGGGATTTCCCTTGATCCTCTTCGGCGGGTTCAGGTTGGCGCGATCGATCGTGACCCATAGGTCCTCCCTGTCCCAGATGTCGACGAAGACGTCGTAGACGCGCTGTTCCATTCGATTGTCCCATAGGTACTGGTGATTGTAGATCTCCAGCATCCCCGTATTGTTGAGTTCCTTCATCTTGTGGTCGCGCCGCTGCGGCGCGTACCACGTGGAAGGATCGCCGGGGTCCTTCTCGTCAAACTTCCAGAGCAGATCGACAAGGCGAGCCACATTGGCTGCAGGCACGGCCTGACGGACAATGACATAGCCCTTCGTCGTCCAATGCTGCCAATCGTCCTTTGAGAGAACCCGCAGCGGCAAGCGCTTTTGGATGTCCTTGAGCTGTATCGTGCCGGCCGTAGTCGGATGAGTGTCGCGCTTGGTTGGTGCCGTGGCTTGCATGTCGCTCTCCCACCATCGGTCTCAATGACAACCGATGATGAGGAAGCTGACATAAATAAGCCCTTGGCGCTACTCGCTCATCTAGCTCGCCCGAACGCACGGCAGAAAACTATAAAGCGGGAGCCTACCAATTTTCAGCATAGGCAGGTCTTTTGTTTTCGCCCTTGGCTCTTGAACCGGCGGTAGGAATTGCCGCAGGCTAGAAAACCTCTCAATTGCTTCATCCACCGATCTGATGAGAAATCGCGCATGAATATAGAAGGTACCTGCGATCCCCGCTTTGCGGGCGTGCGCGATGCTTTTGCCGACTGTTTCGAGCAGGGCCTCGAACATGGCGCTGGCGTATCCGTGGTGGTCCACGGCAGGACCGTCGTCGAGCTATGGGGAGGCCATGCCGATGCTGCACGCACGCGTCCCTGGCGACGTGACACGCTCGTCAATGTCTGGTCCTCCACCAAGGGCGTAGTGGCACTCGCCATCGCAATGCTGGTGGAGCGCGGCAAGCTGGATTATGCCGCACCCGTCGCACGCTACTGGCCGGAATTCGCGGCCGGCGGTAAGGAGCGCATTACGCTTGATCTGCTGATGTCGCACCAGGCGGGGCTGAACGGTCTTGCCGTGCCGATGGCCGAAACGGGCCTGCTCGCGTGGACGCCGTTTGTCGATGCGCTTGCCGCCATGTCGCCGCTATGGGAGCCGGGCAGCCGCTGTATCTATCACGCTCTTACCTATGGCCACCTCGCCGGCGAAGTGCTGCGCCGGGTCGACGGGCGCAGCGTGGGGCGCTTCATCGCAGAAGAAATCGCGGGCCCGCTTCAGGCCGATTTCCATGTCGGTCTGCCGGACCGCGACGATCGCCGGGTCGCCGAGATGATCGAGGGCCCGAAGGCTTCGGACTGGATCGACTTTGTCCGCGCCTCTCCTTTTCCACACGCATGCGAGAATCCGGTACCGCGCGCATTGGCACCAAACGACCGCGCCTGGCGCGCCGCGGAAGTGCCGGGCGGCAATGGCCAGTCGACCGCACATGCACTCGCAAGGGTTTACGGCATGATGGCGGCTGGTGGCGTTTGGGAAGGCAAACGGCTGATCAATCCCAGTGCGATCGAAGAGGCAGCAAGACCACGCTTCCGTGGCATCGATGAAAGCTTCGCGGCACCGGCCGCCTTCGCGGCCGGTTACCAGATCGAAGATGTTGTCTATGCCGAACGCGCGTCGCCGCAAACCTTCGGCCACACCGGCTGGGGCGGCGCCATGGGTTTTGCCGACCGCGGCGCCGCTGTGGGATTCGGCTATGTCACCAACCGGATGCTGGGTTTCGACGACGTGGACCCACGCCGCAAAGGGTTGATCGACGCCGTCTACGATTCGCTCTGATCATACTCGCAGAATGGTCGGGCTGCCGCGAGATCCTTCCCGCGGTAGCCGAAATGATCGAGCCTGGCCGGCTCACTTGGCGGCGCGGAGTTGGAAATTCGTGACACCCAGCGCAACGTTGAGGCCGGTCTGGCCCTGCACGCTGACGGGTTGCAGGTGGAAAGTGTTACCAGAGCCGCCGACTAGCACGTTCGCGCCTCCGCCGACCCCGGCCGTTGCTTCTGCGCTGGCTCCGACATAACCACCCGCCAATGACCGAGGCTTGTAGATGTTGAGGCTCGGTCCCAACACCATCCATCGCATCACGCCCCCTTTGGTGTGGCCGATATCGACGCCCCACTTGCTCACACTGCCGGTATATGTTTCGGGCGCGAACTTCGTATTGGTAGGCTTGAAGGTGCAACTGACGGGCTTCTGTGAGCCGATGATGAAGCCTGTGCCGCTGCCGATCGCGCAATCGAGCATGCCAAGCTCGACGCCTGCGCGCTGGGTGGCTGCAAAGGGAGTGGCGACCGGCAAGGTTGAGATGGCGAAGGCGGCAAGCGCCGCAAGACTGATCCGTTTCATGACACTCTCCTGGGTTGGACAGCAATCACCAAACAACGGACAGTCAGAACGAATGTTCCGACGGCGTCATGCGGGTGCCTTCTGACTGGATCGGGCTTCAGCCGTTGCGGGTGCGCGCCAGCCCTTCGATCGCAGGCTGGTAGTTAGGATCGATCTGCTTGGCGTGCCCATATGATTTGGCGGCTTTCGCCTTGTCGCCACGCCGCTCGTACACCAGAGCCTGGTTTGCCCAGCTCTCGGCGATGCGTTCGTTGAGCTTGATCGCCTGGTTGAAGTCGGCGAAAGCGTTGTCGTCGTCGTTCAGCGCCAGATAGGAAATACCCCGGCCATTATAGGGTTCGGGTGAATCGGGCGAGAGCGAAATGGCCGTCGAGAAATCCTCGATCGCGAAGGCATGCTGGCCCTGGCTCTGGTAGATCAAGCCGCGACGATGGTAGGCGCGGCCATCGGTGGTGTCGAGCTGGATCGCCTTCTGGAAGTCGTTGAAGGCAAGCTGCGTCTGGCCTGCTTTGCGATAGAGGTCACCGCGCCCGATATAGGCGGCGTCGTAGTTGGGATTGATCTGGATCGCACGATTGTAGTCGGCCTGCGCCTTCGCCTGGTCGCCCAGGTAACGGTAGATCAGCGCGCGGTTGGAATAGGCTTGATAGTAGTTCGCGTTGAGCGCGATCGCCTTGTCGAAATCCGACAGAGCCTCATGATATCGGCCGGCACGGCCATAAGCCGAGCCGCGAACGTTGTAGGCTTCCGGATCATTCGGGCTGCGGTTGATGACCGCCGTCAGGGAGGCAATGTTCTCCGAAGAGCCCTGGGCTGCCTCGATCGGTGCCACCTCGCCGTTGGTCTGGCATGCTGCGAGCGGCAAACCGGCAGTCAGCAGGGCAACGAAAACGCCGTCCCGCCAGAAGCTCTTTCGGCGGCTCGCAACTTGATGCATGCGGTCAGGTCCCTTTGCGCACCGCGTCGGTGGCCTTGCTCTCCATGAAGCCCGGACACGCGGGCAAACAAAAAGGTGGCGGTGCTATGTCACCACCACCCGCGTATCGTCGGAAAAGGACGAAAACTTGGCGTTTTCAACGCGCCGGACGCGCAGCCTGGCCAACTCCCGCACGCGGTGAGCCAGCTGCCGCGCGCGGTGAGCCGGGGATCAGGCCCTCGCGCTGCGCCCGCTTACGGGCAAGTTTGCGGGCGCGGCGGACGGCCTCGGCCTTCTCGCGGGCGCGCTTCTCGGACGGCTTCTCGTAGTGTCCGCGCATCTTCATCTCGCGGAAAATGCCCTCGCGCTGCATCTTCTTCTTCAGCGCGCGAAGCGCTTGGTCAACATTGTTGTCGCGGACGAGTACCTGCACGTGTGTTCCTTGTTTAGGGTTCGATCTGTCGGGCAGTCGGCGAAAAGCCCTACTGCCCTCGCGATGGACTCCACCGCGAATTGTCGCGGCTGATAGCAGAATCAGGGTAAGATGTCGAGTGCCTTGGCGCTGCCGCGATCGAAATACCGAACACACCGTAAAGGCGCCTGACTCCGAGCCGTGTGTGCCGGAAGCGGATATCTGGCCCACAACTTTCCCATGACTGACTCCCGGCCGATTTCAGATCGACAATCATAGGCGTCTCGTGTAGCCAACGCCTCCCCGCCGCGCGGCGGGTCCCAGACAGCAGCTCCCGAGAAAATTGAGGCATGTCATGAAGCCCGACTATGGCGGCATCGACTTCGGCACGTCGAATTCCACTGCGGCGGTGTTCGGGCAGGGCGGGCCGAGACTGGTTGCGCTCGAGGATGAGCACATTGCCATGCCGAGTGCGGTGTTCTTCAATTTCGAGGACGACCGCACCTATTTCGGGCGCCAGGCGATCGAAGAATATACTTCCAACACGGAAGGACGGCTGCTGCGTGCCCTCAAGAGCATTCTCGGCACGTCGCTCATTCGAGAAAAGACACGGCTCAAGGGCCATTCCATTGCATTCTCGGATATCGTCGGTGGGTTCATCGCCTATCTGAAGGAGAGAATAGAGGCTGACCTGGACGCCGGCCTGGACAAGCTCGTGCTCGGGCGGCCGGTTCGCTTCGTCGATGACGACGACGAAGCAGACGCCCGGGCACAGGCCGAACTCGAGAAGGCGGCGCAGAGCCGCGGCTGCCGCCATGTCGAATTCCAGTTCGAGCCGATCGCGGCCGCGCTCGATTACGAGCAGCGCGTCGAGCGCGAGGAACTGGCCTTCATCGTGGACATCGGCGGCGGCACGTCCGATTTTTCGATCGTCCGCGTCTCGCCCGAGGGCAGGGTAGCCTCCGACCGCAAGAACGATATCCTCGCCAATGCCGGCGTGCATATCGGCGGGACCGATTTCGATCGCCTGCTCTCCATCGCGACCGTCATGCCCGAGTTCGGGCTTTCCACGCCCACCAAGGATGCAAAGCGCAATCTGCCGGTCGCCTATTTTTACGACCTTGCCACCTGGCAGCGCATTCACTTCCTCTACACGTCCAAGGCAATGAGCGACCTCAGGCAGATTCGCTACGAGGCGGCGCGCCCGGAACTGGTCGAGCGCATGATCGAGGTCATCGCCCATCGCCAGGGGCATGCGTTGGCGGCAAAAGTCGAGCAGGCCAAGATCGCGCTGACCGACCGTGCAGAGACGGACATCATTCTCGATATGCTGGACGATCGCCTCATGCTGTCGATTTCGGCTGCTGACCTTTCCCGGGCCATCACCAACTCGGTCCAGCGCATCGCCGACACCGCGCTCAAAACGCTCAGGGATGCCGAGGTCACGGCCGAGCGCATCAACACCGTGTTCCTGACGGGCGGATCGACTGCGGTTCCTCAGGTCCGCAGCGGCATCCTCGGCCTGTTCCCTCACGCAGAGGTTATCGAGGGTGACATGTTCGGCAGCGTCGGCCTCGGTCTGGCCATCGACGCGCACCGCAAATTCGCCTGAAGCGCAACGGCCCATGATGGCCGGCCGAGGCATGCTGGCCTGTCACTTGGCCGAGGCTGTGCCATCACAGCGCAGGATGGACTCACTAAGTGATCGCGCGACATTATCGATAATTCCGGGCGATCCGCCGATTTTCTCGGAGCCAGAGTTGACCGACACGACAGTTACTGCTGATCCCGCACGCCCTTCGGCTGCGGCACAAGGCACGGTGATGGCGATCATCCTCGCCGTCAGCTTCGGCCACATGGTCAACGACATCATGCAGTCGATGCTGCCTGCCATCTATCCGATGCTGAAGGACGGCTTTCATCTCGACTTCTGGCAGATCGGCCTGCTCACAATGGCCTTCCAGGTCACGGCATCGCTGCTGCAGCCGGGGATCGGCATGTATACCGACAAGCGGCCGCTGCCATACTCGCTGCCGGTCGGCATGGCCTCGTCGCTGATCGGCCTTGTCGTGCTGGGCTTCGCGCCGAGCTATGAAATGCTTGTCGTCGGCTCCATGCTCATCGGCTTCGGCTCGGCGATCTTCCATCCGGAATCGTCGCGTGTCGCCCGGCTCGCCTCTGGCGGACGGTTCGGGTTGGCGCAGTCGCTGTTTCAGCTCGGTGGCAATTTCGGCCAGGCAGTCGGGCCGCTGCTCGCAGCCTTTATCGTTGTTCCGTTTGGCCAGGTGAGCGTCTCCTGGTTCACGGCGCTTGCCCTAGTCGGCATCGTGGTGCTTTGGCAGGTTGGTGGCTGGTACAGCGCCCATTTGCGCGAGCGCGCCCAACGCAAAGCCGCAGCCAGCACATCTCCGACGCTACCCAGGCGCACGGTGCTGATCGCACTCACCGTGCTCACTGTTCTCACCTTCTCGAAGAACATCTATACGGCCTGCCTTTCGAGCTACTACACCTTCTATGTGATCCACAAATTCGGGGTGACCGTGCAGCACTCTCAGCTGATGCTGTTCCTGTTCCTCGGCGCGTCGGCCGCGGGGCTGGTGCTCGGCGGCCTCTTCGGCGACCGCTTCGGGCCGAAGGCGGTGATCTGGTTCTCGATCCTGGGCGTGCTTCCCTTCACACTGGCGCTGCCATATGCGGACCTTGTCTGGTCGAACATACTGGTGATCCTGATCGGCCTGATCCTGTCGTCGGCCTTCTCGGCGATCGTGGTGCTCGCGCAGGAGCTGGTGCCCGGGCGCGTCGGTCTGGTCGCGGGCATCTTCTTCGGGCTCGCCTTCGGCTTCGGCGGCATCGGTGCAGCGCTGCTCGGCGTCATCGCCGACGAGAAGGGCATCGACTACGTCTTCTGGCTATGCTCGTTCCTGCCACTTTTTGGGCTGCTCACCATTTTCCTGCCGGATATGAAGACGGCGAAGGCACGCTGATCAGCTCGGCGCAGGCAGGGCCAGGAGCCTTGCCGCATCCGAAGGGGCGAGAGCGGTGCCGGCAATGAACGCAGTCCGCGGTAGTGGTGGCTGCATCAACGGGCCACCGGGCATGAGCTCTCCCTAAGCTCAGCATCTGTCGGCTTTCCACACGATCGGCGGCGGCTGTCGAATTGCTGCGACATGTGCCGCGGCACGCGGAGGTGCGACCGCCGGCCTGCCGACAAGGGGTGTTCGAGCATTTAGCGGGCTTGAGCTCGCAAAGAGGTTTACGGCTTGCGGGCCAAAATCAACGGTTGCAGATTGTACGTTTGTTGCCCTTGGGGAAAGCCAGCAATGAAGCCGTACATCTATGGACCGAAATTCATGTGGAACCTCGACGCGTCCGTTGGTAAGGGCGGCAGCAACAGCGACCCTTGCGACGTGTCGTTCATCCAATGGTATTACATCCTTGCGGCCGATTTTCACCTTACGGACCTGGACAGGAAGGTCCTCTACCGCAAGGTGCAACTCACCGGCACCTGCGCCGGAACCGACGCTGATCCGCTTGTCCAGGCAATTCTCGCCCACCAGCGTATCCTCAACCATCCGCAGATCGACGGCAGGATCAGTGTCGTGCACGGCACGGCCAAAATCGGGGCGTCGGCGTTCTTCCTGCTGCGTCTCGAAGCGCGTTTTGCGGTCATGTATCCGGACAAATGGCCGAGGCTGGACCTGATTCCGAGGTGCCCGCCGAAGGTGGCCGAGGTCTCGCGCTATGCCATTCCAGCAATGAGCGAGTTGACGCAGTGATCGAGACTGCTCGGCGACCTCCAATTACAAATTTCAGATCCGATTGATCGAGATCCCGCCATCGGCGAGGAGCGCCGCGCCCGTGGTGAAACTAGACGCGTCAGAGGCAAGGTAGAGCGCCGAACGTGCGATCTCCTCCGGCGTTGCGACGCGCTTCAACGCATGGAGGCTTTCCACGAAGCTCCGCGACTCCGGGGTCTTGAAAGTCGCGGCCGGCGTATCCGTGCCGCCCGGCAGCAGCGCGTTCACGCGCACACCCTTCGGCCCATATTCGGCGGCAAGCACCTGGGTGAGGCCGATGAGGCCGGCCTTGCTCGCGGCATAGGCCGTCATTCCCGGCATGCCGACAGTGTGGCCTACGAATGTGCAGGTGAAGATGAGCGAGCCGCCGCCGCGTTCAATCATCGCCGGTATCTGGTATTTGGCGCCAAGGAAGGCGCCGGTCAGGTTGACGTCCAGCGTATCGCGCCAGGCTTGCAGCGAGAGATCGAAAACCGGCCCCATTTGGCCGACCACGCCTGCATTGTTGAAAGCGATATCAAGGCCGCCGAACCGCTTGACGGCGAGGTCAACCAGCGCTTCGGCATGGTCCTCGTCTACGACGTCGCCGGCAAGCGCAACGGCGTCGCCACCCGCCTCGGCTATTTCCGAAACGAGCCTGTCCAGCTCCGACTGCCGGCGCGCCGTTGCGACGACCTTGGCGCCCTGCTCGGCAAACAGGACGGCAGTTGCCCGTCCGATCCCCGAGCTTGCTCCGGTGACGATGGTAACCTTGTTGGTGAGTGCGAACATTCTCCGCTCCTTGCAATGGTGTGAGCCGGAAGCCGCCGGCTAGCGGCGACGTGATCGCAGACGCGAAGCGGACCAGCCACCCGAAACCTGCGGCGCAAGGTGGCAGGCATCGTCGCAAAAATCGCAATGGTGGCAGCGCCTTCTGGCTGGCGTGTCCTGCAATTCGGCTGGCGCAGCCCTTCATCGCGCGAAGCCATTTGAAAGGGGAAGGACCATACGGACGGCTGTAAGATTTTGACCGTTGGCGCCGCCCCTCACCTGCCTGCCGGCATCCTCTCCCCGTAAACGGGGAGAGGCACGACTGCCGTTTTGGTTTCGCAAATCGCCAGCATTATAGAAGAAGCGCCATCAAAAACGGCCGGCGTCCTTCTCCCCGTTTACGGGGAGAAGTGCCCGGCAGGGCGATGAGGGGCAGCGCCAACGGTCAAAATCTATCATCGCCAGTATCAACCGCCGAAGGCAACATGTTCGCCGGCATCCCCTCGCGCTCAATGGGCAGCAGAATTTCGCCTGAGCCTTACTCCGCAGCGGCCCGAGCCAAGCCATCGTCCGGCGCGTCGGGGTCGCCTGGCGCCGTCTCGCAGCCGAGATCGGGAAAGGCCAGGATGCGCTTGCCGTGGAAATCGGTGCGGATGACCAGCAGCCCGCGCTCTTCGAAATAGGCGAGCAGCCGCCTGGCCCGGCGTGGCGAATGACTGCCATAGGTACGCGCCAGAAGGGCGTCCGACGGACACGGCTCGCCGTTGGTGGCGGTACGCGCCAAAAGCAGGAAAACGCCTTGCAGGTCGTCGGGCAGAGCCTCGGAAAGGCTGAGAGCCGTCGACCATGCTTCGCCATCGGCGGACTTCTCGTCGACGCCTGCGCGCGCTACGGCCAGGCGACGGCGAAAGGCTGGCAGGGCCAGCGGCTCTCCCGGAACTCGGCGGATGCGGCAGCGGACGAGAAAATCCTGGTAGAGCACGGCGTCCGAACGGAAGGCTGCGTCGGCATCGTCGATGATCTCGCGCAACACCGTCTCGATGCCTGCTTCGCGCTCCGCCTCGTCGATCACCGGGAAGACGGGCTGCGGCGCCGGCTCCAGGGGCGCGAGCTTCGGTCGCGTCAATTGCGCCAGCAGATCGGCGGTCGGGATGGGCGGCGGCGCCGCCGGCCGGCGCACCGGCGGGCGAGCCTCTTCCGGGCCCGGCGTGAAGATGAGATCGCGTGCGTCCTCCGGTGCGTCCGGCAACGGCGTCAGTTTCGGGCTTGTCGAGCGGGCCGAGGTCTCGACCGCTCCGATGGTGATGGGCAAAGGCCGCCGGGAGAGGGCCGGGCCGAGCGCAACGAAGTTGCCGCGTGCGAGGTCGCGGAACATCTCCGCCTGGCGGCGATCCATGCCGAGCAGGTCCGCGGCCCGAGCCATGTCGATGTCCAGGAATGTCCGACCCATCAGGAAGTTGGATGCTTCCGCGGCGACATTCTTGGCCAGCTTTGCCAGCCGCTGAGTGGCGATGACGCCGGCCAGTCCGCGCTTGCGGCCGCGGCACATCAAGTTGGTCATGGCGCCGAGAGAGATCTTTCGCGCCTCGTCGGCGACGTCGCCGGCGGCGGCCGGAGCAAAAAGCTGGGCTTCGTCGACGACGACCAAGACCGGATACCAGTAGTCGCGGTCGGCATCGAACATGCCGCCCAGAAAGGCCGCTGCTGCCCGCATCTGCTGCTCGACGTCGAGGCCTTCGAGATTGAGCACGACGGAGACGCGATGCTGCCGCACCCGCCCGGCGATTCGCGTGAGTTCGTCCTCGGTCCGCTGCGCGTCGACGACCTGATGGCCGAACTTGTCGGCGAGCGTGACGAAGTCACCCTCGGGGTCGATCACGCATTGCTGGACCCAAGGTGCGCTCTGCTCCAGCAACCGGCGCAGAAGGTGCGACTTGCCGGACCCGGAATTGCCTTGCACCAGCAGGCGGGTCGCCAACAGTTCCTCGAGATCGAGCTTGGCCGCGGCGCCGCCGGCAGCCGCTCCCATGTCGATGCCAACCTTCATCCAAGAACCTCGTTGCGGCCCGTCTCTATCATCGGCGGCCTTGCCACGCGAAGAGGGTTAATGGCGATTCCCACAGCCCAAACCTTTGCCCGTCCGAATGAGGGTGTGCGGCGCAAAGCGGCAAGCCCCGTCGCAAACAGCGCAAGGGTGGCAGAGCCTTTTGGCTAGTGGTAACGTCGCAATCCAGCGTTTCCACCAGGGTTTCCGGGGTTCCGAGGGCAAAAGGCGCATGCGCAAATTTTCGGTGTTCGCCATTGCACGTGAGGCGATGCGCGGCAACAAGGGCTGGGAAGAGCAATGGGCCTCCCCGGAGCCGAAGAAGGAATACGACGTCATCATCGTCGGCGCCGGCGGCCATGGGCTGGCTACCGCCTATTATCTCGCCAAGGAACACGGCCTCACCAATGTCGCGGTGCTGGAAAAGGGCTGGCTCGGCGGCGGCAATACCGGGCGCAATACCACCATCATCCGCTCCAACTATCTTTATGACGAGAGCGCGGGGATCTACGATCATGCCGTGAAGTTGTGGGACGGGCTCTCGCAGGACCTCAACTACAACGTCATGTATTCTGCGCGCGGCGTCATGATGCTCGCGCATAATGTGCACGACATCCAGGTGCTGAAGCGCCATGTCCACGCCAACCGGCTGAACGGCGTCGACAATGAGTGGCTGACGCCGGAACAGGCGAAGGAATTCTGCCCGCCGCTCAACATCTCGCGCGAGGCGCGCTATCCGGTCGTGGGCGCCGCCCTGCAGCGACGCGGTGGTACGGCGCGGCATGACGCCGTCGCCTGGGGTTATGCGCGAGCGGCTTCGGATCGGGGTGTGCAAATCATCCAGAATTGCGAGGTGACAGGTATCCGTCGCGCCGGCAACGGCCATGTCACCGGGGTCGAGACCACGCGCGGCTTCATCGGCGCAAAGAAGATCGGCGTGGTGGCAGCCGGCCATTCCTCCGTCATCATGCAGATGGCCGGCGTCCGGATGCCGCTGGAATCCTATCCGCTGCAGGCGCTGGTGTCGGAGCCGGTGAAACCGGTGTTCCCCTGTGTGGTCATGTCCAACACCGTGCACGCCTACATATCGCAGTCGGACAAGGGCGAGCTGGTGATCGGTGCCGGTACCGACCAATATGTCTCCTATTCGCAGACCGGCGGGCTGCACATCATCAACCACACCCTCGACGCCATCTGCGAGATGTTTCCGATGTTCACGCGCATGAAGATGCTGCGGAGCTGGGGCGGCATCGTCGACGTGACGCCCGACCGCTCGCCGATCCTCGCCAAGACACCGGTGCCGGGTCTCTACGTCAATTGCGGCTGGGGTACCGGCGGCTTCAAGGCGACGCCGGGTTCCGGCCACGTCTTCGCCCACACGATCGCGAACGACAACCCGCATCCGATCAACGCGCCGTTTACCCTCGAGCGTTTCCGCACCGGCCGGCTCATCGACGAAGCCGCGGCTGCGGCCGTCGCGCATTGATGAACTGTTTTTCGAGAATACGATGCTCCTGATCCACTGTCCTTACTGCGACGAAGAGCGGCCGGAAATCGAGTTCCGCAACACCGGCGAGGCGCATATCGCGCGCTCGTCCAGCATCACCGGTGAAACCGACGACGACTTCGAAAAATTCCTGTTCATCCGCTCGAACCCGAAGGGGATCATTTACGAGCGCTGGCGGCACATCCATGGCTGCGCACGGTTTTTCAACGCCGTGCGTGACACCGTCACCGACAAGTTCGTCATGACCTACAAGGCCGGGGAGCCGAAGCCCGAGGTGGTAGCGGCGGCGAATGACAGCAGCGTCAAGGGTGCTTCGAAATGAGAGGCAGCGTTCTGTCGCGCCCCCCTCTGTCCTGCCGGACATCTCCCCCGCAAGGGGGGAGATTGGCTGTCACCATTGGTCTCGCCAATCTGCAACGCTGGCGATTGGCGAAACCAAAGCGGCCGTCCAATCTCCCCCCTTGCGGGGGAGATGTCCGGCAGGACAGAGGGGGGCGACGTAGAGCGCAAGCGCTGATTGGTATTCAACTTTTTGCGGGAGCCGCCCTATGACCGCCCCCAATCGCCTCCCCGGCGCAGGCCGGCTCTCCGGAAAGCCCGTCCGTTTCACCTTTGACGGCAATGGTTACGAAGGCCTCGAGGGCGACACGCTCGCCTCGGCGCTGATCGCCAACAACATTCATCTGGTCGGCCGTTCGTTCAAATACCATCGGCCGCGCGGCATTCTTTCAGCGGGAGCCGAGGAACCCAACGCGCTGGTGACCGTCGAACGGGACTGCTCGCGCAAAACGCCGAATGTCAGGGCCACGGTGCAGGAGGTCTATGACGGACTTTCCGCCGCTTCCCAGAATCGCTGGCCGTCGCTCAGCTTCGATGTCGGTGCCGTCAACGACCTCACCGGTTCGATGTTCTCCGCCGGCTTCTACTACAAGACGTTCATGTGGCCGAAGGCGGCCTGGAAGCGCTTCTACGAGCCGAATATCCGCGCGGCAGCCGGCCTGGGCGTCGCGCCTGACCAGCCGGACCCTGACCATTATTCCTCGCGCTATGCGCATTGCGAGGTGCTGGTGCTGGGCGGCGGAGCGGCAGGGATTGCGGCAGCACTTGCCGCGGCCGAGACGGGCGTTCGCGTCATCATCTGCGACGAGCAGGCAGAGTTCGGCGGTGCGCTGCGCTTCGAGGCCGGCGCCAGGGTCGATGGCGAGGAGGGCTGGGCCTGGGCCCAGGCGGCAGTCGCAAAGCTCAGGGCAATGGGCAATGTCCGGGTGCTTTCGCGCACCACCGCCTTTGGCTATTACGCACAGAACTTCGTAGGGCTGGTCGAGCGCGTCACCGACCATCTCGCCGAGCCCGGCGACGATCCCCGCGAGCGGCTATGGCAGGTGCGCGCCAAGCGTGTGATCATTGCCACCGGCGCGATCGAACGGCACATGGTCTTTGCCGACAACGACCGGCCGGGTATCCTGCTGGCGTCGGCTGCGCGGACCTATCTCAACCATTACGGCGTTGCCGTCGGCAGGAATATCGGCGTCTACACTACGAACGATTCCGCCTATCAGGTTGCGCTCGACCTCAAGAAGTCCGGCGCCAACATATCGGCGATCGTCGACCTGCGCGACAACCCGACCGGAGCGGTCATCGACGAGGTTCGGGCGGCGGGCATCGAGATCAACTACGGGCGCGCGGTTGTCAGGACGAGCGGCAGGCTGCGCATCTCCTCCATGACCGTGCAGGCGAAGGCTGGCGGGCCGGAGCGCACCATCCCGGTCGACGCACTCCTGATGTCGGCCGGCTGGACGCCCTCCGTCCACTTGTTCTCCCAGTCGCGCGGCAAGGTCGCTTTCGACGAGACGACGCGGCGCTTTCTGCCCGGCCAATATGCGCAGGACTGCGTTTCGGTCGGCGCCTGCAACGGCACGGCCGGTCTCGCCGAATCCGTCGCAGAAGCTCTTGCTGCCGGCGAGAAAGCCGCCAACGAAGCCGGCGGCAAGTCAGCCAAAGGCGTGAAGATCAAGGCCGAGACGAGCGAAGCCTGGACCGGCGGAATGCTGGGTTCGGCTCCCGGTGCCGGCGCGGATGCGACCGTCAAGGCTTTCGTCGACTACCAGAACGATGTGACGGCCAAGGACATCCGTCTCGCGGTTCGTGAGGGCTTCCGCTCGATCGAGCACGTCAAGCGCTTCACCACCAACGGCATGGCGACCGACCAGGGCAAGACCTCCAACATGCATGGGCTTGCGATCGCCGCAGAGACGCTCGGAAAGGAAATCCCGGAGGTCGGGCTCACGACCTTCCGACCGCCCTACACGCCGGTGACCTTCGGCGCGATCGTCAACCATTCGCGCGGTGCTCTTTTCGACCCGACCCGCCGCACCGCGATCCACCGATGGGCTGAAGCAGCGGGCGCCGTGTTCGAGGATGTCGGCCATTGGAAACGCGCCTGGTACTTTCCGCGCGGTGGCGAGGACATTCATGCAGCGGTGAACCGCGAATGCGCGACGGTCCGCAAGTCCGCTGGGCTCTTCGATGCCTCCACCCTCGGCAAGATCGAAGTAGTCGGCCCGGATGCGGCCAAATTCATGGAGCTTCTCTACACAAACCCGTGGGAGAAGCTCGAGCCCGGCCGCTGCCGCTATGGCATCATGCTGCGCGAGGATGGCTTCATCTATGACGACGGCGTGGTCGGCCGGCTGGCGCCGGACCGCTTCCACGTGACGACAACGACCGGCGGCGCGCCGCGCGTGCTCCACCATATGGAGGACTATCTCCAGACGGAGTTCCCGCATCTCAATGTGTGGCTGACCTCCATCACCGAGCAGTGGGCGGTGATCGCCGTGCAGGGCCCGAAGTCCCGCGACATCATCGCGCCGCTGATCGAAGGCATCGACATGTCCGACGCGGCGATGCCGCATATGTCGGTGCGCGAGGGCAAGATCTGCGGCGTGCCGACGCGGCTCTTCCGCATGTCGTTTTCCGGCGAACGCGGCTTCGAGGTGAACGTGCCGGCCGATTACGGCCAGGCGGTGTGGGAGGCGCTGTGGGCCGAGGGCGAAAAGCACAACGCCTGCGCCTACGGTACCGAGACCATGCATGTGCTGCGCGCCGAGAAGGGCTACATCATCGTCGGGCAGGATACGGACGGGACGGTGACCACCAATGACGCCGGGCTCGACTGGGCGGTCGGCAAGAAGAAGACCGATTTCGTCGGTATCCGCGGCATGATGCGGCCCGATCTCGTCGCGCCCGGCCGCAGGCAGCTCGTCGGCCTGAAGACCAGGGACCCGAAGGTCGTGATCGAGGAAGGTGCTCAGATCGTGGAGGATCCCAAGCAGCCGATCCCCATGAAGATGATCGGTCATGTGACGTCGAGCTACTGGTCGGAGAATTGCGGCCGATCGATTGCGCTGGCGCTGGTCGCCGGTGGACGCGAACGCATGGGCAACACGCTGTATGTGCCGATGCCCGACGGTGTGATCGAGGTAGAAGTTTCCGGCACCGTGTTCTTCGACGAGAAGGGAGAGCGCCTCAATGGCTAAGGCGGCTGCGAAGAAGGCCGGATCTTCCACTGCGGTCGAACGTCGCCCGGCGCTTGCCGGCGAGACCTTCGAAGCGAGGGGCGTTACCCTTGCGGTGCTGCCACCGGCCGAGCGCATCTCATTGCGTGCACCGGCCGCGTCGATTTCGGCCTTATCCAAGGCGCTCGGCGTCAAGCTGCCTGAGAAGCCGAAGACCTCCACGGACAAGGACGCCCGCATTGCGCTCTGGCTCGGTCCGGACGAATGGCTGGTCATCGACGAGGCAGGCAAGGACCCTCTGGCGGACTGCGCCGGCGTTAAGGCCTTGCATTCGGCGGTTGGCGTTTCGCACCGCAATGTCGCGATCTCGGTGTCCGGCCCCGCAGCCGCGGCGGCCATCAATGCCGGCTGCCCGCAGGATTTGTCGCTGGCTGTCTTTCCGGTCGGCGCTTGCTCGCGCACGGTGCTCGGCAAGGCCGAGATCGTGCTCTATCGCCCGACTGAGGAAAGCTTCAGGGTTGAATGCTGGCGCTCGTTCTCGGACTATGTCTGGACCTTTCTGACGGAAGCCGCCAAGGACGCTGCGGCATAGGCCGCGGAACCGACCGGACCGCTGTCGGGTTTAGCTGACAGCGCTTGGCTAAGCTTCGGGAGTGGTGACATGGACGGAAAGAAGAAGCTCAAGGACGAGGCCGCGGCGGCGCAACCGGCGGACAGACCAGCGAATCCGGACGACCTGCAGGAAGAGCTCGACGAGGGGCTGGAGGATTCCTTTCCCGCCAGTGATCCGCCGTCGGTGACCTCGACTGCGATTCCGGGCCGGCCGGGCAAACCGAAGCGCTGAACGCTTTTGCTTGGCGATGAAGGGCGTGGGTGAACCCAGGACCGACCTCTGCCGAATGTCAGGACTTCACCGCTAGATCGCCGTCGTCCCGCCGTCGACCGACAGCGCATGGCCGGTCATGAAGGAATTCTTGGGGTCGGCCGCGAAAAGGATGGCCTCGACAACCTCGTCGATCTCGGCAACGCGCTTCATCGGCACGCCGCGCGTCAGCTCGGCGATGGCATCGGCCTCGCGCTTTCCGGCGATCTTGACGAAGTCGTTCACCATGGCTGTGCGGGCATAGGCCGGGCAGACCGCGTTCACGCGCACACCCTTCCTGGAGTATTCGGCAGCGGCCGAGCGGGTGAGCCCGACAACTCCATGCTTGGCTGCCGCATAGACCGAAAGCCGCTCAGCGCCGACCAGTCCGGCTACCGAGGCGATGTTGACGATCACGCCGCCTCTGCCGGTCTGGCGGTGCTGCCGCTCCATTTGCGGCAGCTGATGCTTCATGGCGTAGAAGACGCCCATCAGGTTGATGTCGATGATGCGGCGTGCCTCGTCGGACGGCACCTGTGCCAGCCTGACGAAACTTTGCGCAATGCCGGCATTATTGACCGCGACGTCGAGCCGGCCGAAGCGCTCGACGGCAAGCTTGACAAGGCTTTCGGAAAGCTCCTCCCCGGCGATATCGCCGCAAAGCACGACTGTTTCGGCATCGAGTGAGGCCGCGAGCTTTTCAAGCTGTTTCGGGTCCTGGTCGGAAAGCACGAGGTTGGCGCCATCCTTGGCGAGCCGTTCGCAAACGCGCCGGCCGAAACCGCCTGACGCCCCAGTCACCAGAACAGCGAGCCCCTCGAAACGCCCCATTACCGGTTTCCCGTCCCCCGTCAATCAGCTGCGCAGTGCATTCGGCCTCAGGCGGGGCCTTCCTGCCCCAGGGCTCAGCCTTTGCGGTATTCGAGGCATTGCCGTCAAGCGACGCGTTGCGGGTCGCTCATGCATTTGCTTGCTTGGGCTCCACGAAGGTGAGCGTCAGCCAGCGCGCCGTCAGTGCGGGCTTCGGTGAATTCTCGATCTCGATCGTCACGTCGTAGGACACCTGCACCCAGCCCGAAGGCCGGGCGTTGACGTCGGCGAGGAAGAAGCGAGCGCGGATGCGGGCGCCGGACTTGACGGGGGCCTGGAAGCGGATCTTGTCGAAGCCGTGATTGATGCCCATGCTCTGCCCTTCGATCTCAGGCAGCGTCTCGAAAGTCATCGCCGAAAGCAGGGAGAGCAGCAGGAAGCCGTGTGCAATGGTGCCGCCGAACGGCGCTTCACGCGCCGCCCGCTCCGGATCGACATGAATGAACTGGTGGTCGTCGGTCGCGTCGGCAAATTTGTCGATTATCGTCTGCGAGACGACCCGCCAAGGGGAGACACCGATTTCGGTTCCGACGCTCGCCTGCACCTTCTCCAGCGAAATTGTCTCCACGCACTCATTCCTTGAACAGCGTCATCCCATGCTGCACCGACTGGCCTCCGTCTATGGGCAGAATCGCGCCTGTGACGTAGCTGCCTGCACGGCTGCACAGATACAGCGTCGCCCCGGCTATGTCATCCGGGCGTCCGATACGGCCGAGCGGCACGCGCGCGCCGACCATTGCCGCCTGCTCGTCCGTCGCCGTGGCGAAAGCCGTCATGCGGCTCTGGAAGGGGCCCGGCGCGAATGCGTTGACGGTGATGCTGCGGCCGGCGAGCTCGATCGCGAGCGTGCGGGTCAGATGATGGACGGCGGCCTTCGACGCCGTGTAGGAATAGGCATCGTCGGCGAGTGGCTGGGTGCCCATTACGGAACCGAGATTGATGATGCGAGCCGGGTCCTCCGGGCTGGCTGCCCGTTCGATCAGCGGCATCAGCTCACGGGTGAGGTGAAAGAGGCCGGTGACATTGACTGCCAGCACCTTCGTCCAGCCGTGGTAGGGAAAGTCCTCGAAGGGCGCGCCCCACGAAGTGCCGGCATTGTTGACCAGAATGTCGAGGCGGCCGGCGCGTTTCTTCACCTCTTCAGCCAGCGCCAGAATGCCGGCCTCGCTGGAAAGGTCGCCGGAAAAGCCTTCCGCCTTGCCGGCCGCATCGAGCGCGTTGAGCTCAGCGGCTGCGCTCTCGCAATCGGCACCCTTGCGAGAAGCGATCATCACCTCGGCGCCAGCCCTCACGAGGGCAGTCGCGATCATGCGCCCGATGCCGGTCGCGCCACCCGTCACCAGCGCTTTCTTGCCTGCGACCGAAAACAGATCCTCGACGTAGCTCATTGATCCTCCCTGTCCGAAACCGCCGGAAACTCCCTTGTCCTAACATGTCCGAGCTTGCATGTTCCGCAAAGATCGGCAGGAGCGGTTGATCATGTGGCCGGCGACGTCAATCACAGGCATCGGATGTTTGCGCGCCTCGCCTTATGGGCTATTAGCGGGCTAGAACAGGCGCCTGCACGAAAGAAACAATGCCCGGGACAATTCGAGCGTCTTCAAATTTCAATCCGCGCCGTGCCGCTCTCGCATCGAAATGAACGCTGCGAATGGCTAGGTTGGACCTTATTTCGCCTTTCCTGAACGAGGCGCAGGCGGCGCAAGCGTTCATTTCGCTCGTCGCCAAGTTCGAAGCCGAAGTGGGACGCCGGTTCGGCCTGACAGTTCACAAGATCCTCGTCGATGACGGCAGCACGGATGGCAGCGCCGAGATCTTCGCGAGCGGGCTCACCGGTTCGTGGGAAATCGTCAGGCTCAGCCGCAATTTCGGCAAGGAGGTCGCGGTGCTGGCCGGACTGGACAGGGTCGGCGGGGACTACGTGCTCATCATGGATGCCGACCTCCAGCATTCGATCGAGATCGGCCTCAAGCTGCTGGCGGAGCTGCTGGGCGATCCCAATGTCGACGTGGTCTACGCCAAGACAGACCGCAGCGATTCGAGCTGGCGGCGCAGCCAGCTGGCACGCGTGTTCTACCGTCTGATCAACAGCAGCCAGCGCTTCGATATCCCAGCCAATGCCGGCGACTTCCGTGCGATGCGCGCAGCGGTGGCGCACGCCATCTCAAAACTGCGGGACAAGCGTCGTTTCAACAAGGGCCTCTATGCCTGGGCCGGCTTCCGGCAGAAGGCCGTCGTCTATTCGCCCGAGCCACGGGCCGCGGGTTCCAGCAAGTGGTCGCGCCTCGATCTCATCGCCTTCAGCCTCGAAGGGCTTACCTCGTTCTCTGCCGTCCCGTTGCGCATCCTTACGCTGTTCGGACTGCTCACAGCCATTGGAGGGGGGGCCGTCGGCGTAAAGGTGCTGTTCGAGGTGCTGTTTTACGGGATTGCGGTTCCCGGCTATCCGAGCCTGCTCGTTGCTGTCGTATTTCTTGGCGGCCTCAATCTCGCGCTGCTGGGGCTGGTCGGCGAGTATGTCTGGGTCGCCGTCAGCGAGAGTAAGGATCGGCCTGTCTATGTCGTGCGCGACGTCATCTCCGCGCCCGAGCCCGTGAAGCCGAAAGCTCGGCCGGAGACAAGTTCCGCATGAGGCGTCGGGTCTGGGTGATTGCCGACGACTACGGCCTTGCCCCTGGCGTTAATGAGGGTATCCTTGCGCTCCTCGAAGCGGGTCGGATTTCCGGGACGAGCTGCATGACGGGTTTTCCGGCCTGGTCGAGCGATGCTGCCGAACTGAAGCCGTATCTCAACCGGGCCGCGATCGGGCTGCATCTCACCTTGACCGATCAGCCGGCGCTCACCGGCGGCTCGACGCTCGCACCGGCCGGAAGCTTGCCTTCCTTCGCGAAGCTGGTTGCCGCCTCTTCGCTCGGCACGGTCGAGAGGCGGCACGTTCACGCCGAACTCGACGCACAGCTCGGCCGCTTCTCCGCAGCGTTCGGCAAGCATCCCGACTTCATCGACGGGCATCAGCATGTGCATTTCCTGCCCGTGGTGCGGGACTGGCTGCGAGCCACATTCGCAAGCGGATCCGAGGAATCCCGGCCCAGGCTGCGAGGCTCGCCGTCGATGCCCGCCAAGGCAGACATGGCCGCGGCAAAAATCGCCACGATCGCGGCGTTTGCGCTCGGCTTCGACGCCGCTATGCGCAAATCCGGCTTCGAGATCATGGGACCGCTCTTCGGCATCTACGACTGGCGCAAGCCGGCGGACTTCGAAGCAGCGCTGGAACGAGCCGTAGCGGGAGCGCCCGACGGTAGCCTGTTCATGTGCCATCCAGGCAAGATCGACGCAGTGCTTCGAGAGCGGGATCCGATGCTCGGCGCTCGTCCATTCGAGCTAAGGACCCTGCTGTCCGATGGTTATGCGGCCCTGCTTTCGCGAAACGGGGTCCGCCTGTCGGGCATCAACGCATGAGCGAAGCGGGTCGCAAACGGAGCCTCGCCGGGAAGCTCAGACGCTTCGCGGTGGTGGGGCTTGCCAATACCACCATCGATCTCGCCACGTTCACTCTCATGCTGAAGCTGATCGGAATGCCTTTCGTCAGCAACATGGTCGCATGGTGCGTCGCGGTCATCTTCTCCTTCGCCGCCAACTCGCTTTGGTCTTTCGACCGCGATCGCGAAAAGCCGATCGCGCATTCTTTCCTTCAATTTGTGTCGCTCGGCGCGCTTACCTCGCTCGGAGTCTCCAACCTGTCGATCGCAGTTCTTGCAGGCAGCATCGGAGTGTGGCCGGCCAAGCTCATCGCGCTGGTCATTATTGCGACGCTGAATTTCGCGGCTGCGAAATGGTCGATTGAGGGGAAGTTGAGGGAAGGGAGTAGGGGAGTAGGGGAGTAGGGGAGTAGGGGAGGCATCACCGCCCTGTGCGTCACCGTCTTATTCCCTTATTCCCTTATTCCCTTACTCCCCTATTCCCTTGCTCCTTCTCATTCGGCCGGCTGCGCTGCGGCCATCTTGCCATTCACTGCCTCGTGAAGCTCGCGCTTCAGGCGCACCTCTTCCTCGACCTTGGGCGTGACGAAACGGCCGAGCAACAGATAGGCGACCGGCGTCAGGAACAGCGTCGAGACGGTTGCGAGGCCGAGGCCGCCGACGATCACCCAGCCGAGCGCAATGCGGGCCTCCGCACCGGCGCCGCTTGCCAGCACGAGCGGCACGCCGCCGAGCACGGTACAGATCATGGTCATCATGACCGGCCGCAGGCGTATGTTCGATGCCTGCTCGATAGCTTCCCGCACGCCCAGCCCGCGGTCGCGCAGCTGGTTGGCGAATTCGACGATCAGAATGCCGTTCTTGGCCATCACCCCGACCAGGAGCACCAGGCCGATCTGGCTGTAAGCGTTGAGACTGGTGCCGGTGAGGATCAGTGCGATGATCGCGCAGGCGAGCCCGAGCGGCACGGTCGCCATGATGATGACGGCGCTGACGAAGCTCTCGAACTGGGCGGCGAGCACGAGCAGGATGATCACGAGCGCGAAGCCGAAGATGGTGAGCATTCCGCTGTTGGTCTCGCCCAGTGTCGCCGCTTCGGCCAACGGCACGATACGGCTGCCCGGCGGCAGCAGCGGCTCCGCGATCTCTTGGGCCGCATGCAATGCGTCGCCGAGCGCGAAATCCTCGCGCAGGTTCGAGGTGATCGCAACTGACGGCTGCCGTTGCTCACGTGTCAGCGAAGGCGGAACGGCCCGTTCGGTGAGGGTGGCGATGGTCGACATCGGCACGTAGCGGCCGTCGCCGGTCTTGAGGTAGATGTTCTCCAGGTCGGTCGGATCGTTGATGGGATTGGTAGTCGAGACAAGTTTCACGCCGTAGGCTCGGTCGCCGATATAGACGTCCCCGATGTCGTTGCCGTCGAGCATGGCCTGCTGCGTGGCGGCGAGCCCGGTGATGTCGATGCCGAGATCGGAAGCTCGCTGACGGTCGATGACGACTGAAAGCTGCGGCTGCGTGGGATCGACGGAGAGCCGCGGCTGCTGGAAGCGCGGATTGTCCTGCATCTTCTCGATAACCTTGACCGCTGCCTGGCTCAGCGCCTCCCGGTCGCTGCCGACCAGTGCGAATTGCAGGCCATTGCCGGCCCCGCGAATGCCGAGGCTGTTTGGTTGCACCGGGAACACGCGCACGCTTGGAACCTGTTTCGCAAGCTGCGCGATCTGCGCCATGATCTGCTGCTGGCTGCGTTCGCGCTTTTCCCACGGCGCGAGCGTGGCTACCAAAAAGCCGCTGTTATACTGGCCGTTGTTGCCGGCGTTCTCGAACGTCGTCTCGATCTCGCCGGAATCCCGCAACGGCTGCAGCAGTTCGGCAAGCCGGCGCATCTGAGAAGCGGTATAATCCAAGCTCACCCCTTGCGGCGCGTTGATCCTCAGAAGCACCGCCGAACGATCCTCGGTCGGAGTGAGCTCCTGGCGGATCGTCCCGAACATGGCGAAGGCGGTTCCGGCAAACAGCACGGCCACCAGTACGACGATCATCGGCGCGTCCAGGCAAGCATGCAGGCAGCGTTTGTAGAGCCCGCCCAGGGCGCCACCGATCCGGCCGCCCAGGCCGCCTCGGTCTCCTTCATGGTGGACCGACGCGCCGGACAGCATGCGAGAAGCGAGCATGGGGCACAGCGTCAATGCCACGACGCAGGACAGGATGACCGACATCGCAAGCACGAAGCCGAATTCGCGGAACAAGCCGCCTGCCTGGCCGGGCAGGAAGGAGATCGGCACGAAGACGGCGACCAGCGTTGCCGTGGTCGCGATGACCGCGAAGAAGACTTCCTGGGTGCCCAGCACCGCCGCGGCACGCGGGCCCATACCCTCGTTCCGCCGGCGCACGATGTTTTCGAGCACCACGATCGCATCGTCGACGACCAGGCCCGTGGCCAGCACCAGCGCCAGCAGCGTCAGGATGTTGATCGAGAAGCCGGCCAGATAGATCGCTGCGATTGTCCCAATCATGGCGACCGGCATGGAAAGTCCGGGAATGAGCGTCGCCTTCCAGTCCAGCAGGAAGAGGTAGATGACGATCAGCACGATCGAGACCGACAGCCCGAGCGCCAGCTCGACCTCGTGCACTGCCCCGTTGACGAACACGGCGTCATCGCTGGTGACCTTGATGGTCATGCCCTCGGGGAGGGTCTTCTGGATCTGTGCGACGGCCGCCCTTACGCCCTCCGAAATGTCGAGCGTATTCGATTCGGCCTGGCGCACGATGCCGAGGCCGATGCCGTTCTTGCCGTCGGAGCGCAGCGTGCTCTGGGCGATATCGGGGCCGAGCGTAACGCTGGCCACGTCGCGCAGATGCGTGTTGCCGGCGATGACGATCGCCTCGAAATCTTCCGGCGTGGTCACGTCCGCGGTGGTGCGTACGATAAGGTCCTGATTGGTCGTGGTGATCGAGCCGGCCGGAGAATCGAAAGCCACTGAGGCGAGCGCCCGGCGCAAGTCGGCGACGGTATAGCCCAGAGCGGCGAGCTTGCTCTGATCGACGTCGATACGGAAGATCTTTTCCCTGTCGCCGTAGACCTGAACGTCGGCAACGCCCGGCACCGCCGCCAGCGTATCCTCGATCTGGTCCTCCACAAGGACGGTCATGTCCTGGATCGACATCTTGTCCGAGGTCACCGCGAGCCGCATGACCGCATCGGAATTGGCGTCCGCCTTGACGATCCGCGGCGGGTCGGCCGCATCCGGCAGCTGGTTTGACACGCGACCGATGGCATCGCGCACGTCCGAGGCCGCGACGTTGAGATCGACGCCGTCATTGAATTCGATCGTGACGCGGCTGCGCCCGAACGAGGAGGTCGAGGAGATCGACTTGACGCCCGACACTCGGGACACCGCGCCTTCGATCACGTCGGTAAGCTGTCGGTCCACGGTTTCCGCTGCCGCGCCTGTGAAATCCGTGCTGACCGATATGACTGCGCGATCGACGTCCGGCAGCTCGCGGATCTCGACGCCGTAAAAGGCGGCGAGGCCGGCTACCGCGATCAATGTGTTGAGCACGAAGGCCATCACCGGCCTTCGGATGAAAAGGGCCGTCAGGCCAGTGTCGCTCGCTGGCTTGTGGTCGGGCTCCGCCATCGGAATCAGGACCCGCTGACGTCGGTGGGCCGCGGCTGGCGCTCGCCGGCGATACGCACCTCGCTACCTTCGCGCACGCTCTGCACACCCTCGGTCACGACCATGTCGCCCGCGGCGAGCGGGGCGTCCACCAGAACCAGCTCTGTGTTGCGCTGGATGACGCGCACCGGGACGCGCTTGATCTTGCCGTCCGCCACCGTCCAGATGAAGGCACCGTCGGTACCCCACATCACAGCCAGCGGGCTGACCGCCGGATACGTCTCGCCCTCGAAACGCATCGTGACCTGGAAGGACATGCCGGCGCGCAGCGAGTCGGCGGGATTGGCGATCCTCGCCTGCACCCAAAGCGTCCGGCTTTTCTCGTCGATGCGGTTGTCGATCGCCGAGACTTTGCCCGAAAAAGAATCCTTGGGATTGGCGAGCGGCGTCGCCGCAATTTCCGCGCCGACTTTCACCGCTGCGGCGAAGCGCTCCGGCACCCAGAAATCGACCAGGATCGACGAACGGTCGTCCACTGTCGCGACGGCGGACTGGCTGGTGACGTAGTTGCCGGCCTCGATCGGCAGTATGCCCACGACGCCAGAAATGGGCGAAACGACGGAGCGGCGGTCGAGCGCCACCTGTGCATCGTGCACCGCCAGCTCGGCGTTGCGGAAATCGAGTTCAGCCTCGGTCAGCTGAACCGTCGTCACGGCGTTCGACTTGCTCAAGGCACGCATGCGCTCGACTTTGGCAGAGGCATCGTCACGCGCGAGCTTGGCGCGCTCGAGCGCGATCTCCTCGGTTTCGGAGTCGAGCTTGGCAATGACCTGCCCCGCCTGGACACGGACGCCGGAGTTCACCAGAAATTCGGTAAGACGGCCGGACGTATAGGGCGTGACCGTCACTGTCGCATTGGCACGGCCGGTTCCGATCGCCTGCAGGCGGTCGTTAATAGTGCCGGTGGTCGCCGCCTGCGCGACGACGGACATCGGCTGCCCGCCGCCCTTGCCGCCATCCTCGCGACGAGTTGCGCCGGTCGCTTCATTCTTCGGAGTTGAGGCGGCCGCCCATTCGATGCCCCAGGAAGCCAGCACCCTGTCCGAGCCGGGGAAGAACTTGACCCAGGCCGCGGCGGCCGCAACGAGCACCACCAGCGAGACAGCAAGCTGTTTCCAAACAGACATTCATGACCCCGATCATGCGCAAAATCGACGTGCGAGGCATCGCACCATAATACGACGCCGGCGCCAAAACATGAAATCAGCCAATCTGCAAGGCGCAGACAGCCCCGACTCGAGCACCCCTGTGCCAGATCGTAACGCCGATTTCTCATTAAATTTGCGTAAGGTTGAACGGCGTGTAGATCACGGATGTGTGAAGAAGAGCGAATAGAGAAGAGCGAATAGGGAATAGCGAATAGCGAGTAGCGGACACTGCCGTGAATGCGATGCAGCCCGCACGCCTCTTCTCGTTGTTCGCTGTTCCCCTATTCGCTACTCGCTCACCGCAGTTTCTCCATCTCGCGAATGCGCCGTTCGCTATCCTTCTCGAGCTGGAGTGTGAGCTCGCTGATCAGCGTCTCGGCTACCACGAAGAGCGCGGCCGAAGAATCCCACGCGGAGGGAACTGCCGTGCGGCCCGCCACCACATGGCGCGCGAAGCGTGCGATCGGCGATAGCCATTGGTCCGTGAAGAGCACGATCTGCACGCCGCGCTGATGCGCCTTTTCGGCGAAACGGAGGAGGCTTTCCTGGTAGCGGCGTATGTCGAAGATCAGGAGAACATCGCGCTTGCCCATGTCGATCAGCCGGTCACGCCACATGCTCTCCTGGCCGGCGAGGTGGAAGACGTTGGGCCGCACGATGGCGAGGTGCGCGGCCATGTAGCGGGCGATCGGATCGGTGAAGCGGCCCCCGACCAGGAAAACTTTGGACTTTTGGGAGGTAAGGAGGGTCGCTAGCTGCGCGATCTGCTTGCCCGAGAGATGGCGGAAGGTCTCGCCTATGTTCTCGACAATCGCGCATACGGTCGGCGAGCTCTCACTTGCTGCGACGGTCGAGGGATGCTCGGCCCGGTAGAGCGGCGATTGCAGCTGTGCTGCAAGCTCGTCCTGAAGGGCCGCCTGAAATTCGGGATAGTTCTGGAAACCGAGTCGCGCCACGAAGCGCAGGATCGTCGGAGAGCTTACGCCCGCCGCAGCCGAGAAGTCCGCCACAGTCTTCAGGCCGATCAGCGGGTAATTCGCGATCAAAGTCTGCGCAGCGCGGCGCTCGCTTGCCGGCATGACGCCGATCCGGTCGGCGATCTGTTCGGCGATGCTGCTCATATCGGCCTCTGTCCGCGGTTCGGGCGGAGCGGTTTTCCAATGTTTTCGCGAAACTTGCGCGGGCACGGCGGAAAACCCGTTTGACAAAACTTTGCAAGCTGTATGAAATCATCCGTATCGGCGCAATGAGAGAAATTTCGTATCATTCGATACAGCGCCCAAAGGGACGGGGACCATGGATGCAGCGCGGCTTGCCCGGCTTGCTCCGTCGAATGCGGCAAAGGTGACGAACCCTCATGGTTCGAGCCCGTTCGTCGTCGTCTGCGATCACGCCTCCAACTCCCTCCCTGAAGAATATGGAACGCTCGGGCTGGAGCCTGCCGAGCTGTCACGCCATATCGCCTGGGACCCAGGCGCGCTGCCGGTCGCTCAACGCATCTCGGCAATGCTCGATGCTCCGCTCGTCGAATCCTGTGTCTCGCGCCTCCTCATCGACTGCAATCGGCCCTTGGACGCGCCGGACCTCATTCCGGAAATCAGCGAAAACACGGAAATACCTGGCAACCGCAATCTCGGGGCAGCCGAGCGTGCCAGGCGCATCGCGCTCGCGCACCAGCCGTTTCACGACCTCATCGACGATGTCATATCGGAGCGGCAGCGCTCCGGCAGTCCGACATGGCTCGTCTCCGTCCATTCCTACACGCCCATCTACAAGTCCGTGTCGCGCCCCTGGCAGGTCGGCATCATTCACGATGACGATACGCGGCTCGCGACGCCGATGATCGAGGCGCTGCAGAGAACCGGAGTGGTCATCGGCATCAACCAACCCTACTCGCCATCCGACCGCGTCTATTACACGCTGGAGCGGCATGCACGTTCGCGTGGCCTGCCATGCGCGATGATCGAGATCCGCAACGACGAGATCTCAGGGCAGAAGGGACATTCAATTTGGGGCAGCCGGCTCGGTGAAATCCTCGCCGGGCTGGCCGGGAGTGCGGAATATAAAGAAGCTGGGAGTGCGGGAATACTAAGAAGGAGCTGAAACGGCCAAGGCGGACGCGTCCTGAGTTCGGCAAAACATCCAGGGGAAGGTGAATAGCATGTCGACACATGATTATACCGAAACCGACAAGCGTGAGGACGTCAAAGTCCTCCATTCGATGGGCTATGCCCAGGAACTGGAGCGGCGGCTCAGCCGATTCTCCAACTTCGCAGTCTCGTTCTCGATCATTTGCATTCTATCTGGCGGCATCAACTCGCTGGCGCAGGCAACCTCCGGCGCCGGCGGCATCGGCATCGGCGTCGGCTGGCTGGTCGGCTGCTTCGTATCGCTGACCTTTGCAGTGGCGATGTCGCAGATCAGCTCCGCCTATCCGACCGCGGGCGGTCTTTATCATTGGGGCTCGATCCTCGGCAGCCGTGGCACAGGCTGGGTGACGGCCTGGCTGAACCTGCTCGGCCTCGTCACGGTGCTCGGCGCTATCAATGTCGGCACCTGGACCTTCTTCGTGGGCGCCTTCGGTCCGGCGCTTCACATCGAGAACACCCTGACCAACCAGACGATCTTCCTGATCATCATCACGGGCGGCCAGGCGCTGATCAACCATATGGGCATCAAGCTGACCGCAAAGTTGACCGACTTCTCAGGCTGGCTGATCTTCTGTGGCTCCATCCTGATCGGTATCGTTTGCCTTGCGGCAGCCGACACCTGGGACTTGAGCCGCCTGTTCACGTTCAAGAACTATTCAGGCGAGGCGGGCGGCAATGTCTGGCCCGCAGTCTCCAACGCCTGGGTGTTCGCGCTTGGCCTGCTGCTGCCGATCTATACGATCACCGGTTACGACGCCTCGGCGCACACGTCCGAAGAGACGATCAAGGCGGCTCGTTCGGTGCCTCGGGCGATGGTGATGTCCGTCATCTGGTCCGCGATCTTCGGCCTGGTCTTCCTGGTGCCGTTCGTGCTCATGGTTCCCGACATGGATCAGGCGGCCGCGCAAGGCTGGAACGTCTTCTTCTGGGCGTTCGACCAGAAGGTCGGCTCCGGCATCAAGGAGCTGGTCTACCTGGTCGTCCTCCTTGCGCAGCTTCTCTGCGGGTTGGCGACGGTGACTTCTGCCTCGCGCATGATCTTCGCCTTTTCGCGTGACGGGGGGCTGCCCGCCTCGACAGCCCTCTCGAAAGTCAGCCCGAAATACCGCACGCCTGTTGCGGCTATCTGGACGTCGGCGGTGCTCTCCGTGCTGTTCGTATGGGGATCGTCGCTGGTCTCGGTAGCTGGCACGTCGGCCTATACAATCGTGGTGTCCTGCACCGTGATCTTCCTGTTCCTGTCCTTCACCATCCCGATCGTGCTCGGGATGATGGCCTGGGGGACGCCGAAATGGGACAAGATGGGCCCATGGAACCTCGGGCGCGGCGTCTACATGCTATTCGGGGTGCTCTCGGTGCTGTCGATGATCCTGATTTTCGTGATCGGCATCCAACCGCCGAACGACTGGGCGCTCTACATCACGGTCGGCTTCTTCATCCTGACCGCGATTGTCTGGTTCGCGATGGAGAATGGCCGTTTCCGGGGCCCGCCGATGGGCGAGATCATTGCTGCGCGCCAGGCGGCGATCGCCGCAGCCGAGAAGGCCGTTGGCGAAAGACACTAGACCATCGCACACGCCGTGGGCGGCGCCTGCCGGCCACGGCTGTTTCGTTTCAAGGAAGCAGGCAACGGAGTTTCTGAATAATGGCCGGAAACCTTAGTTTCGACCAACTCGAGAAGGCGGTCGCTGCGGGCGAGATCGACACAGTCCTCGCATCCGCGGTCGACATGCAGGGTCGCCTCATCGGCAAGAGGTTTCTCGCCAAATATTTCGTCGAGTCCGCGCATGACGAGACCCATGGCTGCAACTACCTGCTCGCCAACGACATCGATATGGAGCCGGTGCCCGGCTACAAGGCGGCAAGCTGGTCCAAGGGTTACGGCGACTTCGTCATGAAGCCGGACCTTTCCACGCTGCGCCACGTGCCGTGGCTCGAAAAGACGGCACTTGTGCTTTGCGACGTGCTCGACCATCACACGCATGATGACCTGCCGCACTCGCCGCGCGCGATCCTGAAGCGTCAGGTCTCTCGGCTGAAAGAGCGCGGCTGGATGGCATACTTCGCCTCCGAGCTCGAATTCTATCTGTTTGAGGAAACCTACGATTCCGCCCGTGGCAAGCACTGGCAGAACCTTGCGACCGCCTCGCCCTACATCGAAGACTACCTCATCCAGCTGACGAGCAAGGAAGAGGCCGTCATGAGGGCGATCCGAAACGGGCTGGAAGCGGCCGGTATCCCGGTCGAGAACTCCAAGGGCGAGTGGGGCCCCGGCCAGGAAGAGATCAATGTGCGCTATGCCGAAGCGCTGGAGATGGCCGACCGCCATGCCATCCTGAAGAACGGCTGCAAGGAGATCGCTGCCTCCCAGGGGAAGGCGATCACCTTCATGGCGAAGTACAATTATGCGCTCGCCGGCAATTCGAGCCACATCCACAATTCGCTGTGGAGCGCCGACGGCAAGGCGCCGCTGTTCTTCGACAAGAACTCAGAATACTCCATGAGCCCGCTGATGCGCTCATGGGTGGCCGGCCAGCTCAAATATGCGAGCGACTTCACCTGGTTCCTCGCGCCCTACATCAACTCCTACAAGCGCTTCCAGGTTGGCACGTTTGCGCCCACCAAGATCACCTGGAGCCGCGACAACCGCACCGCCGGTTTCCGGCTCTGCGGGGAGGGCACCAAGGGCGTGCGCATCGAATGCCGTGTCGGCGGCGCCGATCTCAATCCCTACCTTGCCTTCGCGGCGCTGATCGCGGCGGGGCTCGCCGGCGTCGACGAAAAGCTGGAATTGGCGAAGCCCTTCGAGGGCGACGCGTATTATGGTGCCGAGCTAACCGAAATCCCGAAGACGCTCCGCGAGGCGACCGACACCTTGGCCGGTTCAGAGATGCTGAAGACTGCCTTCGGCGAGGAAGTGATCGAGCACTACGTTCACACGGCAAAATGGGAGCAGTTCGAATATGACCGCCGTGTGACGGACTGGGAGCTGCACAGGGGGTTCGAACGCTATTAAAGCTGTAGGAAATTGCGTCTACCTAACTAAAGCTGTATTGTAGGGAAGTTAGGATGGAGGCGCAGATGGGAAAATACTCTCCATTGCGTTCGTATCTCGAGGCACAGGACAAGAATCGTATCGCGATGACGTTCGAGGAAATCGAACGTCTCCTCGAAACGAGGCTGCCCGCGTCGAAGAAATATCCCGCGTGGTGGAGCAATAACCCGAGCAACAATCCGATGACAAAGGAGTGGCTCGCTGCGGGCTTCCAGACGGAAGAGGTCGATATTGCCGGGGAGCGTTTGACGTTCACGCGCATTGGCGTGTCAGGGAGCGATGTCGGAACGGCCGGCTTCGGGGAGAAATCCCAGTCCGACTATACGGTACCGCCAAAACGTCACCCTTTGTTTGGCCGTCTGAAGGGCGTCATCACTTTGGCCCCTGGCGTCGATCTCACGGAGCCCCCCGATACGGATCTGGCCGACTACCTGGACCGGAAGTACGGGCCCGAGGCCGGAAACTGATCCCATGCCCGGAAGCATATTGCTCGACACGTGTGCCGCCATTTGGATAACGGAAGAAGCAGAGCTTCATCCGAGGGCTCAGGCTGCCCTCGATGAGTCCGCGGAAGCGCGCGTGCCTGTTATGGTTTCACCAACTAGCGCCTGGGAGATGGGAATGCTGATCGCTCGGCGCCGGGCGACATCGGCCATGTCGGTGCGATCGTGGTTCGACAGCTTGGTGATCCCTCCGTTCTCAGAAACGGCTGCACTCACGACCGACATACTGATCAACTCGTCATTTCTTCCGGGTAACCCACCGAGGGATCCCTTTGACCGTCTTTTCATCGCGACCGCGCGTGAGCATGGTTATCGTATCATGACGCGCGACCGCAAAATCCTCGACTACGCCGAGCAAGGCCATGTCCAGGTAATCCCCTGCTGACAAGCGATTGAAAAAAACCATGACCGAAACCGTGAAGATCAAATCCCCCATCGATGGCTCGATCTATGCCGAGAGGCCGCTAGCCACCGATCAACAGGTGAACGCCGCAGTCGAGCGGGCGAGGGCGGCGCAGGTCGCGTGGGCGCAGACGCCGATCGCCGAGCGCTGCCGTTATGCGCTTGCGTTTCTCGATGCGCTCGTCGCCATGAACGATGAGATCGTGGTCGAGCTCGCCTGGCAGATGGGCCGCCCCGTCCGCTATGGCGGCGAGAAGGGCGGTGTCATCGAGCGTACCAGATACATGATCGACATCGCCGAGAAGGCCTTGGTGCCGGTGATCGCGAGCGATCCCAAGCCGGGCTTCCGCCGTTATGTGAAGCGGGAGCCGCTCGGCGTGGTCATGGTCATTGCACCGTGGAACTATCCCTACCTCACCGCGGTCAATACCATCGTGCCGGCGCTGATTGCCGGCAGCGCCGTGATCCTGAAGCACGCGGCACAGACGCTGCTCGTGGGCGAGCGCTTCGCAAAGGCCTTCGATCAAGCCGGGCTGCCGAAAGGCCTGTTCCAGAACATCGTGATGAACCACGCCCAGACGGAGAAGCTGCTCGGCTCCGGCAGGATCGACCACGTGAATTTCACCGGTTCGGTTGCCGGCGGCCGCGCAATCGAAAGGGCCGCCGCCGGCACGTTCATGACGCTCGGGCTGGAGCTCGGCGGCAAAGATCCGGCCTATGTACTGCCAGACGTGAAGATGGATCACGCCGTGGCCAATCTGGTCGACGGAGCCTTCTACAATTCCGGTCAGTGCTGCTGCGGCATCGAGCGCATCTATGTGCATGAGAAGGTCTATGACGAGTTCGTAGACGGCTTCATTTCGCTGACTAAGGATTATGTCGTCGGCAGCCCGCTCGACCAGGCGACCACCATGGGGCCGATGGCGCAGGCGCGTTTTGCCGATCTCATTCGCGAACAGAAGGCGGAAGCCTTGCGCAAGGGCGCCACCGCGCACATCGACATGAAGGTCGAGGGTGACAAGGAGGGCTCACCTTATCTCGCGCCGGAAGTGCTCACCAATGTCGACCATCAGATGAGTGTCATGCGCGAGGAGAGCTTCGGGCCGATCGTCGGCATAATGAAGGTGAGGAACGACGAGGAGGCGATCGCGCTGATGAACGACAGCCCCTACGGCCTCACCGCCTCGATCTGGACACGCGACACCGACCATGCCGCGGCAATCGGCGACCGCGTCGAGACCGGCACCGTCTTCATGAACCGCTGCGACTATCTCGACCCGGCGCTGGTGTGGACCGGGGTGAAGGATACAGGCAAGGGCGCGGCGCTTTCGGCAATCGGTTATGAGAACCTGACCCGGCCGAAATCCTATCACCTGCGCGAGGCGATCTGAGCGCATCCTAAACTGGAGGGGGGAATGGAAGAGACGCAAACTGACGATCCAAGCGATGGCCCAGCAGGCCTTGGCGGCTGGCTCATTCTGCCGTTGCTTGGGCTTTTCCTCGTGCCGTTGACCGCGCTCACTCGGCTAGCGAAAGACACCGCTCATATCAGCGAGCTTTGGCCGCTCCTGACTGCTGCGCAGGCCGCCTTTACAGTGGCGGAACTGGCCGTACACGTCACCCTCTTCTTTGCTGCGCCGATCGCTTTGCTCTACTTCATGTTCAAACGATGGGAGATTTTCCCCGGCTGGTACATGATCTGGTGGGCCGCCATACCGGTCACCCTGATCGCGTTCGCGCTCGTTGGATATGCGACTTTCCCCGAGGCCGAGGCCCACGCGTTCGATGAAGAGACCATGCGCGCTATCATAGGATCCGTTATCGGCGCCGCCATCTGGATTCCATACATGATGCAGTCCGAACGCGTAATGAACACGTTCGTGAGATGAACTCGAAGCAACCAGAGACAAATGACCAAGCTGATTTCCAAATGGAACTATCCCACCACCGTACGCTTCGGCGCCGGCCGGATCTCCGAACTGCCGGATGCGCTGGCCGCCACCGGCATCAAACGACCCCTCTTTGTCACCGATCCCGGTCTCGCCAAGCTGCCAGTCGTTGCAAGGAGCTTGAAGATTCTCGAGGACGCCAAGGTCCCCTACGCCGTCTTCTCGGAGGTGAAGCCCAATCCGGTCGAATCCAATCTCACCGCCGGCATTGAAGCGTTCAGGAAAGGCAAGCATGACGGCGTGATCGCCTTCGGCGGCGGCTCGGCGCTGGACCTTGGCAAACTGATCGCTTTCCAGGCCGGGCAGACGCGGTCGATCTGGGATTTCGAGGACATCGGCGACTGGTGGACGCGCGCCGATCCGGATGGGATCGTTCCGATCGTGGCGGTGCCGACCACCGCCGGTACCGGCTCGGAGGTCGGCCGCGCGGGCGTCATCACCAACGAGGCGACGCACACCAAGAAGGTGATCTTCCATCCGAAGATGTTGCCTGCGATCGTGATCGCCGACCCCGAGCTTACCGCCGGCATGCCGCCCTTCATCACCGCCGGCACCGGCATGGATGCGCTAGCTCATTGCCTGGAAGCCTATTGCGCACCGGGCTATCACCCGATGGCGGACGGCATTGCGGTCGAAGGCATCCGCCTCGTCTTCGAAAACCTGCCGAAGGCCTTCGCGAATGGAAACGATCTCGTCGCGCGGGCCAACATGATGGCCGCAGCAGCGATGGGCGCGACTGCCTTCCAGAAGGGGCTCGGCGCGATCCATTCGCTGTCGCACCCGATCGGCGCGCTGTACGACACGCATCACGGCATGACCAATGCGGTCTTCATGCCCTACGTGCTGGCCTTCAACCGCGAGGCGGTCGAGGAGCGTATCGCCCGGCTTGCCGCCTATTGCGGCATCAAAGGCGGGTTCGACGGGTTCGCCAAGGCTGTCGGCAAGCTGCGCAAGGAGCTCAAGGTGCCGCATACGTTGCCGGATCTGATCAAGGGGCTCGAGATGGACAAGAAGCGTAAAGCACTGATTGCCGACATGGCGGTCGTCGATCCGACTGCCGGCGGCAATCCGGTGAAGCTGACGAAGAAGGCAGCGCTGACGCTGCTCGAGAACGCGATGGAGGGGAGGGTCTGAGCCCGCAGCAGGCAATCGTTAGCCACGAAACAACGATGCCGATTGCTACGGGGGCGGAAAAGTAGTTAATTTTTCCTTGCCAGGGGGAGCCGGCGGTCGGGAGCATTCATCCAAGTGTCATCAATGACAGCTACCGCAGCGACGGCGCCGGATGGTGTCAGTTCAACGGAGAGACATATGTTCAATTTCACGGGGAAAGTGCTTTCCCTCGCAGCCGCGGCCCTGTTCGCGTCGACGGCGATTTCGTCGGCGCAGTCGCTCGACGAACTCGTCAAGGCTGCCAAGGCCGAGGGGCAGCTCACCACGATCGCGCTGCCGCATGACTGGTGCGGCTACGGCGCCGTGATCGACGGCTTCAAGGCCAAATACCCTGAGATCACCGTCAACGAACTCAACCCAGACGCCGGTTCCGGCGACGAGGTCGAGGCCATCAAGGCCAACAAGGACAACAAGGGTCCGCAGTCGCCCGATGTCATCGACGTCGGTCTCTCCTTCGGGCCCTCGGCCAAGAAGGACGGCCTTATCCAGCCGTACAAGGTCTCCACGTGGGACTCGATCCCCGACAGCGCCAAGGACGCCGAGGGTTATTGGTACGGCGACTATTACGGCGTGCTCTCCTTCATGGTGAACAAGGACCTCGTCAAGAACGTCCCGGCCGACTGGGCCGACCTCCTGAAGCCGGAATACGCCAACAGCGTCGCGCTCGCCGGCGATCCGCGCGCCTCGAACCAGGCGATCCAGGCCGTCTATGCTGCGGGGCTCTCGAAGGGCGCTGCGGCCGGCGAAGCCGCCGGCAAGACCGGCCTCGACTTTTTCAAGGAGCTGAACTCCAGCGGCAATTTCGTTCCGGTCATCGGCAAGCCGGCGACCCTGGCGCAGGGCCAGACGCCGATCCTGATCAACTGGGACTACAATGCGCTTGCCGGCCGCGACACGCTTGCCGGCAACCCACCGGTCGACGTTATCGTGCCGAAGACCGGCGTCGTCGCCGGCGTCTACGTTCAGGCGATCAGCGCCTATGCGCCGCATCCGAATGCCGCCAAGCTGTGGATGGAGTATCTCTATTCGGATGAGGGACAGATCGGCTGGCTCAAGGGCTATTGCCATCCGATCCGCTTCAATGACCTCGCCAAGAAGGGCGCGATCCCGCAGGATCTGCTCGACAAGCTGCCGCCGGCCGCCGCCTACGAGGCCGCCGTGTTCCCGACGCTCGAGGAGCAGGCCATTTCCAAGGAGGCGATCACCAAGAACTGGGATACGGTGGTCGGCGCCAACGTTCAGTAAATCGCGACAGGGCCGGGCGGTCTTCGGGCTGCTCGGCCTCGCGCCATCCTGGGCGTCAGCCATTCAAGCACGGACGGCGTCATGGCCCAAGTAACCATCTCCGAACCTGTCGCACGCTCGGCCCCGCCCGCCTCGGCACGTCGGGTCAGGCTGCCGACGCATTGGCTCGGCGTCGCGCCGTTCTTCATCTTTGCCGTCATGTTCCTGATCCTGCCGACGGCATATCTGATGCTGGGTGCGTTTCAGAACGAAGCGGGCGAGTTCACGCTCGAGAACGTCACGGCGCTCTGGCAGCCGTCAATCGTCGCCGCCTACTGGATTTCGATCAAGGTCAGCTTCGCCTCCGCCATGCTTGGTGCGCTGATCGGGCTCGCCATCGCGATTGCCATCGTGCGCGGCGGCCTGCCTTCATGGATGCGTTCGGCAACGCTCACCTTCTCCGGTGTGGCCTCAAACTTTGCCGGCGTGCCGCTTGCTTTCGCATTCCTCGCAACGCTGGGCCGGCTCGGCCTCGTCACCGTGCTGCTGAGCACGGTGTTTGGCTTCAACATCTATGCCCATGGCTTCAACATCCTGTCCTTCTGGGGCCTCACGCTCACCTATCTTTATTTCCAGATCCCGCTGATGGTGGTCATCATCACGCCGGCGATCGACGGCATCAAGAAAGAGTGGGGCGAGGCCGCTGCGACGCTCGGCGCCACCGGCTGGCAGTACTGGCGGATGGTCGTGATCCCGGTGCTGTGGCCGAGCTTCCTCGGCACCGTCATTCTGCTCTTCGCCAACGCCTTCGGCGCAATCGCGACTGCCTATGCGCTGACCGGTTCGTCGCTCAACATCGTCCCCATCCTGCTCTTTGCGCAGATCCGCGGCGACGTGCTGCACAACGCGCATCTCGGCTATGCGATCGCGTTCGGCATGATCGTCATCACCGGGCTCGCCAATCTCTTCTACATTTGGTTCAGGATGCGCAGCGAAAGGTGGCTGAAATGATGTCGGGGCGCTTCTGGGCCTGGCTCACCTTTGCTGTCGGCGCGGCCTATTTCTTCATTCCGCTGATCGCGACCCTCGAGTTCTCGATGCGCATGCGGCGCGGCACCTACTCTTTCGACGCCTACAAGGTTGTGCTTGGCGACGCTCGCTTCCAGCAAAGTTTCAGCTATTCGGTGGCGGCGGCCATCTTCACCATCATCCTCGGCATACTCATCGTTGTCCCGGCCGCCTATTGGATCAGGCTGCGCCTGCCGCAGCTGAGGCCGGTGGTCGAGTTCATCACGCTGCTGCCGCTCGTCATTCCGGCAATCGTCATCGTGTTCGGCTATATCCGCATGTATGGATCGAACTCGCCCCTGCCGTTCCTTGCGAGCGCGGCCGGCACGAACGCGCTGCTCGTCATCGGCTACGCGACGCTTGCGCTCCCCTACATGTACCGGGCCGTCGATACAGGCTTGCGAACCATCGACGTGCGCACCCTCACCGAGGCTGCGCAGATACTCGGGGCGGGCTGGACGACGATCATCACGCGCGTCATCCTGCCCAATGTGCTGATCTCGGTGCTGTCGGGCGCGTTTCTCACCTTCGCGATCGTGCTCGGGGAATTCACCATGGCGAGCCTGCTCAACCGACCGGCCTTCGGTCCTTATCTGCAGAACATAGGGGCCAACCGCGCCTACGAGCCGGCGGCGCTCGCCATCATCGCCTTCGCCATCACCTGGGCGTGCATGTCCGTCATCCAGCTGCTATCGCGCTTTGCGCCGAAGTCGCCCAACCAAACCCGCTGATCCAAAAGGTCGAAGACCATGGCCGATCCATTCCTCTCGATCCAGCATGTCAGGAAGTCATTCGGCCAGAACATGGTCGTGCAGGACTTCAGCCTGGACGCGGCGCCCGGTGAGTTCGTCTCCTTCCTCGGGCCGTCGGGCTGCGGCAAGACGACCGTGCTCAGGATGGTGGCCGGTTTCGAGGAGCCGAGCTCGGGCGCCATTCTTGTCGGCGGCAAGGACGTGACCCGGCTCAAGCCCAACCAGCGCAATGTCGGCATGGTCTTCCAGGCCTATGCGCTGTTCCCGAACCTGACCGTCGCGCAGAACGTCGGCTTCGGCCTCAAGGTTGCAGGCGTGTCCAAGGCTGACGCAGACAAGCGCGTGGCCGAGATGCTCAACATCATCAAGCTGCCGCTCGACCAGTTTGGAAGCCGCTATCCCTACCAGCTCTCAGGCGGTCAGCAGCAGCGCGTCGCGCTCGCGCGCGCTCTGGCGCCGCGCCCGAAACTGCTGTTGCTGGACGAGCCGCTGTCGGCGCTCGATGCCAAGGTGCGCGTGTCGCTGCGCGAGGAGATCCGCTCGATCCAGCAGAAGCTCGGCATCACGACGATCTTCGTCACGCATGACCAGGAAGAGGCGCTGTCCATCTCGGATCGCGTCGCAGTCATGTATGGCGGCAGGGCAGAGCAGGTCGGCACGCCCTTCGAGATCTACAATCGCCCGGCGACCAGGTTCGTCGCCAATTTCGTCGGCACGCTCAACGTGCTCAAGGGCACGGTGTCGGATGCCGCTTCCGGCAAGGTCCGCGTCGGCGAGGGCGAGGTGATGCTGAAGAACAAGCTCAACGGCTCGAAATCCGGCGACAGCCTGACGCTGGCACTCAGGCCAGAAGCGATTTCGCTCGGCCGCCAGCCGGGCCGCGAAGCCAGCCTCGGCGGCCAGATCTCGGAAGTCAGCTTCCTCGGTTCGGTAATCCGCGTGAAGGTCGGGCTTGGCGCGGACGCTGTGTCGCTCGACACCTTCAACAATCCCGCTGCGCCGCCGCCGACCGTCGGCGAGAGAGCCGATATCAGCTTCTCGCCGGACGATGTGCTCGTGCTGCACGACTAGATCCACAAGCTCGTACATGTCGGCCGCACGGGGATCCCTGTCTCAGGCCGATTTCGACCAGCTCTCCTCCTTCGCACCGAGCAGATAGAATACCAGCAGGGAATAGAGCGACGCCGGCAGGCTGAGGACCATCACGGACTCGGTAAGCGAAAAGGCCCCGAATCCCAGCACGACGATCACCCCAAGAAGGGCTGGCATCGTCGCTGGCCAATCGGAAAAGGGTCGCGCCCGCAGGAAGAAGAGCAACGGCACAAGCACAAACGCCAGTCCGGCTGCGCCCCTCAGCAGGCCGCCCTTGGCGAGGTCGTTGGCGTATTGATTGTGCGCCTGATTGAAGTTCGCCTTGAGCCGGTCTTCGGGATTGGGTGACGAGTTCGCCCCGGCAATCGCCTCGGTCCAACCTAGATAACCGGCTCCGAGCCACACGTTCTTCCGAAACAGGTCAAACGCGGCCACCAACAGGGCTCGCCGAATGTGGGCAGATTGGTCTTCCTGGGCAGATTGGCCCTCATGCCCGGCGGCCGTCTCTTGGGGCAAGCCCATAGCGATCAGAGCCGTTTCTGTGCGTGTTCGCAGCTTGCCCCCATCCGATACGAAAAGAGCGAATGCAACGAGAATGTAGGCGAAGAGCAGCGCAAGGCGCCGCCAGCTCCAAGCGCTGACAAGTCGAAGGGCGAGGGGAGCGAGCATGAATGGCAGCGCCAGCAGAGCGCCGCGCGAACCGGAAAAGAACGTCGCAACAAGCCCGCCGAAACCGGCGGCTCCATAGAACATCGAATGAACGCGGCTCTCGATCGAGAACATGGCGCCGGCCAGCGAGACCGCACTGAACAGTGCGGCAATCATTCCGAACCTGATTGCGTTGGTTGGACCTTCCGCACGATCTGCCCCCAGCCAAACCACTTGCACTACGGCTACGACGCAGGCGAGCAAGGCGCCGACCGCTGCACCATCGAGGATCAGCCTTGTCGAATATTTCCAGATGAAGTTCACCACGACGTAAGCAATGAAGAACCGTTTCAGGGCGACTTCGAGCTCTCCCCATTCCCGATGATAAAAGGAGAGAAAAAGGACGATCAGCGTCAGGCCCGAGACGACGAGATACATTCGCCCGATGTCGGAGCGGCAGAACTCGAGGGTGAAGTTCCTGAAGGATTGCACTACCAGGCGCAGACGCGAGACGAGTGCGAGTGCGGCGAGATAGAGCAGAAGCAGTCCACCGGCGCCGATGTTGATGACCAGGCTGAGCACCAAGGTCAGGAACACGATCGGATTGCCGCAGCGCCGTGTCACCGCTTCCGCGGTGGACACTGACGCACAATGGTCGGCATTCGCTGCCCCAGAAGGCAGACTCGGCGATAACGGGTTCATGGATGGCCGACCGGGATGTAATTGAAGTTGAACCAAATTTGGCCAGTCACACAAGCATGCCGCCCGCGCGAAAGGCAATAGGCTCATTCATCGTACTTTCACTGCTTTTCGCAGCCTGAACTGATCCGGACGTCAGCAACTTTATGGTGCGCTGACCTGTAGTTTGGGATCATGCCGCAAGTCGCATTCTGCGGACGAATAAGCTAGCTTTCGAAGCACAGTCCTGGAGCCGACCGATTGACCTCCGTCGTACTCAGCGTCGTCATATTCGTATGCCTCTTCGGCGCAGCATTGCTCGGCATGCTGCTTCGCACCCACCTGCCGGACGAGCATCTCACCGCCGAATCCAGGGATGTCATCAAGCTTGCCACGGCGGTGGTAGGCACCCTGTCGGCCCTCGTTCTTGGGCTTCTGATCGCGTCCGCGAAGTCGGACTATGACGGGGCCGAATTGGATCTGCGGGCTTCAGCTGGTCATCTCGTCCTGCTGGACCGGGTGATGGCGCAGTATGGTCCCGAAACTCAAGAGGCTCGGACCCGGCTTAAGCAACTGGTGATCGCCAGACTCGATCAGAGATGGGGAGATTTCGATATCGGCGCACGGGCCGATAATTCCAGGGTCGATCCCGGCATCGAGCCAGTCCAGGAAATCCTTCGGTCATTGACGCCGAAGACCGATGCGCAGCACTGGCTGCAGACGCGGGCCCTCGATGTCAGCGGAAAACTCGCGGAAGCTCACTGGCTCCTGGTCGAGACCGGCGAGGAAGGTCTGCCCTGGCCCTTTCTGATTGTGATGGCATTCTGGCTGGCCGTGCTGTTCGCAACATTCGGCCTTTTCGCGCCGGGCAACTCGACGGTCGTGCTCGTGTTGCTCGTATGCTCGCTGTCGGTCGCCGGGGCGGTCTTTCTGATCGTCGACTTGGCCAACCCGTATCTCGGGCTGATCTATATTTCCGACGCACCTTTGCGAGACGCGCTGGAAGAGCTCGGGCGGAGCTGATTGAGCGGCGCGCGCAAACACGGCGCGCCCAGAAGCGAGCTTAGCTGTAGTTGCGATATCGGTGGCGAATGGTGGGCGTGACAGGGATTGAACCTGTGACCCCTACGATGTCAACGTAGTGCTCTCCCGCTGAGCTACACGCCCATTCGACGCGGGGGCTTACACCACATTCATGCTGGAGCCGTCAATAGCCGGCAGACGGGAATTCTGGAGGCAATTGCCGCGCGATGAACACGATGTGGTCAGGCAGCCTTCAGCATCTTCTCGACCTCGTTGACGAGGTCGCGCAAGTGGAACGGCTTTGAAAGGACCTTGGCGTCCTTTGGCGCCTTCGAATCCGGGTTCAGCGCCACGGCGGCAAAGCCGGTGATGAACATCACCTTCAGGTCGGGGTCGATTTCGGTCGCACGGCGTGCCAGTTCGATGCCGTCCATCTCCGGCATCACGATGTCGGTCAAAAGCAGGGAAAAGGGCTCCTCGCGCAGGCGCTCGTAGGCGCTCGCCCCATTGTCGAAGTCGGAAACGTCGTAGCCGGCCCGCTCCAACGCCTTCACCAGGAAGCGACGCATGTCGTCATCGTCTTCTGCAAGGAGAATTCGCGCCATGGATTCCCGTCCGACTCACCAGAAAAGCGCCGCGATGCGGCCTATTAACCATGTTCTGTATATGAGTAGCGGAGGGTAAACATCAAGTGAACGGTCTTTGCACTGGCCTATCCAGGAACCCACTTCCAACGGCGGACTGGACAGGGCGGCGCGAGGGTGGCACGGTCGGTTCATGAGCGCGTGGTTCGTTACACTCGGACAGGCCGGATGACGCCGGCCGATGATTTTGCGGCTTTGCCGCCGTTTGAGATCAGGCGATCCGCCGACCAGAGGGTACCCTTCGTCTTCAACTCGCCGCATAGCGGCCGCTGCTACCCGGACCGGTTCCTCTCAATGGCGCGGCTCGATCGCAACACGATCCGCCGCTCTGAGGACTGCTTCGTAGACGAGCTGTTCGGCGCGGCAGTGCCACTCGGGGCGCCACTGCTCGTTGCGAACTTCCCCCGGGCCTATATCGACGTGAACCGCGAGCCCTGGGAGCTTGATCCACGCATGTTCGCCGAGCCTGTTCCCTCCTTCGCCAACATCCGTTCGGCGCGGGTGGCCGGCGGTCTCGGGACGGTGCCGCGGCTGGTGGGCGAGGGTCTCGATATCTACTCGGGGCGGCTGCCGCTGGCTGAGGCTATCGGCCGCATCGAGGCAGTATACAAGCCTTATCACGAGGCGCTGAAACGGCTGGTTACTGCGACGCATCAGCGCTTCGGGTTCGCCGTGCTCGTCGATTGCCACTCGATGCCGGCCAGCATCCGCGTCGGTGACAATGGCGTGAGACCGGATTTTATCGTCGGCGACCGTTTCGGCGCGTCGGCCTCGGCCGCGCTCACCGAGCATGCGATCAACCTGCTGATCGGGATGGGCTACACGGTAGCCCACAACAAGCCGTATGCGGGCGGCTTCATCACTGAACATTATGGCCGGCCGGCCCGGGGGCTGCATGCGCTGCAGGTCGAGGTCAACCGCGGTCTCTACATGAACGAGCGTACTTTCCAGAAATCGAGCGGCTTCGATGCGCTCGCGGACGATCTCACTCGCTTCGTCGCCGACCTCATGGCGATCCCCGACTGCCACTTTACCGAGCTGCCGCTTGCGGCCGAGTAGAGCATGATCCGAGGCTCGGCGCTGAAAAAGGCTGCCTGCGTTTCGGATAAACCCATGCAAGAAAACAAAGGGCTGCAGGAGGATGAATGCCCGCGCTTCCACCGGCCGGGCAATAGACTCTGAAGCAGAGAATAAAAAAGACCGCGCCGTTGCCGACGCGGTCGAAGTCTAGGGAGGAAACGCCCAAGGAGGGCATGGACAGAACAATCCGTCCGTGGATAAGGGTATTGTGCGCTGCACAAATGTCAAGGCGCGCTCGCCCCTTTTTCAGGAAGAATGATAAATTCGCATCGATTCGCCACAAGCGTGGCATTCCTGCATCAGTGAAAGAGTCCCAGAAATGAATGTGACGGCGGAGTTCATGCGGCGCATCGCCGCCGCCGCTGCAGCCGAGACGCTGCCGCGGTTCAGGGCCGAAGGCGCGGTGTCCAACAAGAGGGCGGCGGGGTTTGATCCAGTCACCGAGGCTGACCGCGAAGCGGAACGGGCGATCAAATCTTTGATTTTACACGAATTTCCGGATCACGGTGTGCTTGGCGAGGAGCACGGTGCTGTGAATGCTGGAAGCCGCTATGTCTGGGTCATCGATCCGATCGACGGAACGCGCGCCTTCATCTCCGGCCTTCCTGTCTGGGGCACGCTTGTCGGACTCACGGTCGACGGCGAAGCGGTGGCCGGATTGATGTCGCAGCCCTTCACTGGTGAATTGTTCTACGCGACTGATTCGGGTTCGCACTATGAAGGGCCGGGCGGGCCGCGCATTCTCAAGACGCGAGCGACCAAGCGGCTTGGCGATGCGACGCTCTTCACGACGACGCCTGCACTTTACAAGGATGCCAAGCGGACACTTTACGATCGGCTCGAAAGCTCGGTCAGGCTCGCACGCTACGGTACCGACTGCTACGCCTTCGCTATGGTCGCCGCAGGTCATGCGGATATCGTTGCCGATCCCGGCCTGCATTCCTATGACATCGTCGCGCTGATCCCGATCATCGAGAAGGCCGGCGGCGTCGTGACGACCTTCGACGGCCGCCCGGCCGAGAAGGGCGGCGATATCCTGGCCGCGGCAACGCCGGAGCTGCATCGGGCGGCAATGGAGATTTTGAACGGCTAGGGCAATAGGGCAGTAGGGCAATAAGGCAGTAGGGGAGTAGGGGAGTAGGGGACGCGGCCAGCGACGACGAAAAATGACTTGCGGGCAGCAGGAGGGACGGGATGCTTTCTACTGCCCTACTGCCCTACTGCCCTACTGCCCTACTGCCCTACTGCCCTACTGCCCTACTGCCCTACTGCCCTACACTTCGCTCCCCGGCACGAAAGCATCGAACGCGGCGAGGAACTGCTCGCGGTAGATGTCGGCCTCCTGCAGGATCTCGTGCCGGGAACCGTCGATCGTGAGCACCGACGCCGACCTTATCCGCCGTGCATAGCGCTCGATCGCCGGAGTGGAGACGACAGCATCTGCGCCGGCGGCGATGAATAGCGTGGGGATTTGCAACCTGGCGATGAAATCCTCGCCCTGCACGGCCTCGGATGCGATGCAGGCGGCGCGCACCCAGGCTACTGTCGGGCCGCCCAGCGCGAGCTGTGGCCAGGTTTCGTAGACAGACTGGTTGCGCATGTAACGGCGGCGGTCCGTGGTCAGCACATTGGTTGAAAACGGCTTTGCCTCGCGCGGGCGTCGCCCGCCTCCCATGTACATGCCGCCGAGGCCGGCAGCGTAGAGCGTCGAGGCCATGCGATGGATGGTGCGCATGGAGAAGGGGAATCCCGCAATCGCCAGTGGCGGTGCGATCAGCACCATGCGGCGCAAGCGGTTGACCATGGAAGGCGTGGAAAGCAGCGCGATCACCGCACCGGTCGAATGGCCCAGCATGTAAAATGGGCCGCGGCAGTCCGGCAGCACAATTTGCTGGAAGAACTGCTCAAGGTCGCGCACATAATCTCGGAAGCTGTCGACGTAGCCGCGCTCGGGGTCTTTCAGCATGCGGTCCGACTCGCCCTGGCCGCGCCAGTCGATGATCGCTACGCCAAGGCCGCGGGCATTGAGGTCGCGGATCGTCTCGAAATATTTTTCGATGCACTCGTTGCGGCCGGGCAGAACGACGACGGTGCCGTTCAATGGACGACTGGTGGCGGCGAAATGGGCATAGCGCAGCCGCAGGCCGTCCCGTGTGGCCAGGAAGCCCGCAACCGGCTTCTCGGGTGCGGGATTGCCGGGAGTTTCATGCAAGATGCTCTGCATAGGCTGCGTGTGAAGCATGATTGCCGGTGATAGGCAGGCGAAATGGCGAAAGCAAGGGAAGGTGGATGAGAGAGGGGAGTAGGGGAATAAGGGAGTAGGGGAGTTATTCGGGATCGGCGGGCTAATTAGCGGTCATCACGGAACGCTGCGGCCGCATTCGTAAGAGCCCGTTGAGCCCTATTCCCCTACTCCCGTATTCCCCTACTCCCCTAGTCCCTTGAAATCGAAAGGACGAAGACCCAGATCAACATTGCGACCGCCGCTAGGGGTCGCGGTTCCAGGGAGTCGCCATTCAGGGTCTTCCCGCGAGGGATCGAAACGCAAACTTGTTGCTCACAGGAGAACAGAACCATGCGTCACGTCGATTTTGCCCCCCTTTATCGTTCGACCGTCGGCTTCGACCGTCTCTTTTCGCTTCTCGACACTCTCGGAACGCCCGATAACGGGCAAACCTATCCGCCCTACAACATCGAGCGGACCGGCGAGAACGCCTATCGCATCTCGATGGCGGTCGCCGGGTTTTCCGAGCCGGAGATTTCTATCCAGGCCCACCGCAATGTACTGACCGTCAAGGGCGAGCGGGGCGAAGAGAAGGATGAGGAAGGCAAGGAAGTGCTTTACCGCGGTATTGCCGCCCGCGCTTTCGAGCGCCGCTTCCAGCTCGCCGACCATGTCGAAGTGACCGGCGCCAGCCTTAAGAACGGGTTGCTTCACATCGATCTCAAGCGCGAGGTTCCGGAGGAACTGAAGCCGCGCAAGATCGCAATCACCAGTGACAAGGCCAACGCCAAGCAGATCGAAGCCAAGGCGGCCTGACGGTCGTTTTCCGACTTCCGGTCCAGAGCGGCGCCTTCGGGCGCCGCTTTTGTTCTGGACTGGAGCAGCGTGTGCTCATGTGGGATCGCCACGCCACTCTGTCCACCAGGTTTCAGCCGATCAACTCTCCGAACGCGTCGACGTCGTCCGCGGTCGTCGCGAAGCTGGTGACGAAGCGGCAGATCTTGTCGCCATCGCCGATCTCGGCCTCGAAACCCTGCGGTGTGTGCCATGTGTGGAAGGCGACACCCTTCTTCGTCAGCCGCTCCCGTTCCGCCGTCGAGGCGATAGCAAAGACCTCGTTGGCCTGAGGCTCCCAGGCAAGCCGTATCCTTTTCGAAGCGCGGATATGGCCGGCAAGCCGCGCAGCAAGCGAGTTTGCGTGCCGGGCGGTCTCAAGCCACAGTCCGTCTTCGAAATAGGCGGCGAACTGCGCGGCGATGAAGCGCGACTTCGAAAAGAGCTGTGCAGCGCGCTTATGGATGAAGGCCATCTCGGACGCCTTCGCCGTGTCGAATAGCACGATCGCTTCGGCGCACCAGCAACCATTCTTGGTGCCGCCAAAGGAGAGGATGTCGACGCCGCGTTTCCAGGTCATCTCGGCCGGCGTCGTCTCGAGCGCCACCAGCGCGTTAGCGAAGCGGGCGCCGTCCATATGAAGCGGCAGGCCGCGCTTGCCAGCGACCCTGGCGATCGCACCAATGTCGTCGAGCCCATAGACGGTGCCGACTTCGGTCGCCTGCGTAATGGACACCGCTATCGGCCGGCCGGCATGCAGGGGGTCCCCCGCAAAGCGGGTCATCACCTGCTCCAGCTTCTCCGGGTCGATCCGGCCAAGCGCCCCGCCGACGGGGCGCAGACGAGCCCCGCCTGCCAGGTATTCCTGCGCGCCGCATTCATCCTCGAGGGCGTGCGCTTCAGTGTGACAGAAGCCGACGCCGCCAGGCTTGTTCGCAAGCGTCAAGGCCAATGAATTCGCGGCCGTGCCGGTGCCGACGAAGAAGACCGCGACCTCACGCTCGAAGATCTCGCTGAATTTTTTTGTCACTTGCCTGTCGAGGTCGCTCGAGCCGTAGGCGCTCACGAAGCCGCCGCTATGCATGGCGATCGACGCCGTGACCTTGGGATGGGCGCCTGCCCAGTTGTCCGAAGCAAAAATCATGATCGTTCCGACATTCATTGTCTCAAAAACCGGGCGGACAATGGCTGCTTTCGACCACGCACTCAAGGGCCGGCGAAGTTTGCGCGGCACCACAGGACGGGCAAGCTGATGCGCAACGAAATTGCGGCAAGGCGACTCCTTACGAAAGTTCCCGTCGCAATTGAGTGAAAAAATTCGCGAATCGGTCTTGCTGGCTTTGTGGATTTCTGTCATACCGAATTTAGGACAGCATTACTGTCATAATTAACGAAGCAAGCAGGCTGGATTTGGCGTATGGTTACGCTAGGTCCGGCCTTTGCCGGCCCGCAGACCAGGGCCCCCTCATACCAGGGCATCGGAGCCTCATAGGAGGTGACCGCGCCAAAGCAGGACGGAGGAAGGACGATGACGGAACAGACGCCTTCTGTGACGACCGGGCTCGAGCTCGCCGCGCAGACCAAAGCGGCGACCGTCGTCAAAACCGTTTCTGCCCGCGACGCTGCTGTCCGAGCCGGCCTCTACGATCCGCGCAACGAGCACGATTCCTGCGGTGTCGGCTTCATTGCCCAGATGAAGGGTGTCAAGTCGCACGGCATCGTCGAGGACGGGCTGGCGATGCTCAGGAACCTCACACATCGCGGTGCGGTCGGCGCCGACCCTCTGGTCGGCGACGGCGCCGGCGTGCTGGTGCAGATCCCCGACAAGTTCTTCCGCAAGGAGATGGCAAAGCAGGGCATCGAGCTTCCGCCGCCCGGCCAGTACGGCGTCGGCCACTGGTTCATGCCGCAGGACCCTGCGCTGCGCGCCCATATCGACGACATCATCCGCGAGTCGGCACAGTCCGAGGGTTTACCCATCCTCGGTTTCCGGGACGTGCCCGTCGACAACTCCTCCCTCTCCAAGGCCCCGGAGATCGTGGCGGCCGAGCCCTTCCATCGCCAGGTGTTCGTCGACCGCACGCCCGATATTCCCGATGACGAGGAATACGAGGCGCGACTCTACCTGCTGCGCAAGGTCATATCCGGCCGTATCTATGCCGAGAACGACAACAAGGACATCGGCGCCTATTGCGTGTCGCTGTCGGCGCGCACTATCGTCTATAAGGGCATGTTTCTCGCCTATCAGGTGGGCGCCTATTACCAGGATCTCCTGGACCCGGATTTCGAGACCGCGCTGATCCTCGTCCACCAGCGCTTCTCCACCAACACGTTCCCGTCCTGGAAGCTGGCGCACCCCTACCGCATGGTCGCCCACAACGGCGAGATCAACACGGTACGCGGCAACAACAACTGGATGGCCGCTCGGCAAGCCTCGGTCGATTCTGAGCTGTTCGGGAACAACATCTCGAAGCTGTGGCCGATCTCCTATGAAGGCCAGTCGGACACGGCGTGCTTCGACAATGCGCTCGAGTTCCTGTTCCAGGGCGGCTACACGCTGGCGCATGCGATGATGATGCTGATCCCGGAGGCCTGGGCCGGCAACAAGCAGATGGATCCGGCCCGCAAGGCCTTCTACGAATATCACGCAGCTCTCATGGAGCCGTGGGATGGACCCGCGGCGATCGCCTTCACCGACGGCCGCCAGATCGGCGCCACGCTCGACCGCAACGGGCTCCGGCCCGCCCGCTACATTGTCACCGACGACGACCGCGTCATCATGGCGTCGGAAGCCGGCGTGCTGCCCATCCCCGAGGAGAAGATCGTCAGGAAGTGGCGTCTGCAGCCGGGCAAGATGCTGCTCGTCGACCTCGTCAAGGGCCGCATCATTTCCGACGAAGAGATCAAGGCCGAGGTTTCCAGCAGGCATCCCTATCGGCAGTGGCTCGCCAACACGCAGCTCATTCTGGAGGAGCTGAAGCCGGTGGAGCCGCGCGCCCTGCGCAAGGACGTGTCGCTGCTGGACCGCCAGCAGGCCTTCGGCTACACACAGGAGGACACCAAGCTTCTCATGTCGCCGATGGCCACGACCGGCCAGGAGGCCGTGGGTTCGATGGGCACCGACACGCCGATCTCGGCGATGTCGGACAAGTCGAAGCTGCTCTACACCTATTTCAAGCAGAACTTCGCGCAGGTGACCAATCCGCCGATCGATCCGATCCGCGAGGAACTGGTGATGAGCCTCGTATCGTTCATCGGGCCTCGGCCGAATATCTTTGACCTCGTCGGGACGTCGCGCAAGAAGCGGCTCGAGGTGCGCCAGCCGATCCTTACCAATGGCGATCTCGAGAAAATCCGCTCGATCGGCCATACCGAGGACCGGTTCGATACCAAGACGATCGACATCACCTACTCGGCGACCGAGGGTGCGGCAGGCATGCCGGGTGCATTGGAGCGCTTGTGCGAGCGTGCCGAGGCTGCGGTTGCCGGCGGCTACAACATCATCATCCTGTCCGATCGCCAGGTTGGTCCGGACCGCATCGCCATACCTGTGCTGTTGGCGACGGCTGCTGTGCATCATCACCTGATCCGCAAGGGCCTCAGGACCTCGGTCGGCCTCGTCGTGGAGTCCGGCGAGCCGCGGGAGGTGCACCATTTCTGCTGCCTTGCCGGCTACGGGGCCGAGGCGATCAATCCTTATCTCGCCTTCGACACGCTGCTCGAGATGCATCGCCGCGGCGAGCTGCCGCCGGAGGTCGACGCATACGAGGTTGTCGCGCGCTACATCAAGTCGATCGGCAAAGGCATCCTCAAGGTCATGTCCAAGATGGGCATCTCGACCTACCAGTCCTATTGCGGCGCGCAGATATTCGACGCAGTCGGACTGAGGTCGGATTTCGTGGAGAAATATTTCACCGGTACCGCGACCACGATCGAGGGCGTCGGGCTGGACGAGATATCGGCCGAAACCGTTCTCCGGCATGCCGCCGCCTTCGGCGAAGATCCGGTATTGCGCAATTCGCTCGAGGTGGGCGGCGAATATATGTTCCGCATGCGCGGCGAGGCGCATATGTGGTCGCCGGATGCGGTCGCCACCCTGCAGCATGCCGTCCGCAAGGGTTCCTGGTCGACCTTCAAGGAGTTCTCCGCCCAGATCGACAGCGCCAGCGCGCAGGCCAAGACCATTCGCGGCTTGTTCGAGATCAAGCTCGCCGAGGCCACTGGCCGCAAGCCAGTGCCGATCGAGGAGGTCGAGCCGGCGGCAGAGATCGTCAAGCGCTTCTCGACCGGCGCGATGTCGTTCGGCTCCATCAGCCGTGAGGCGCACACCACGCTGGCCCGCGCCATGAACGCGATCGGGGGCAAGTCGAACACGGGCGAGGGCGGCGAGGAGCCTGACCGCTACCTGCCGCTCCCGGGGGGCGGGAAGAATCCGGAGCGCTCCGCCATCAAGCAGGTTGCGTCCGGCCGCTTCGGTGTCTCCACCGAATATCTCGTCAATTCCGACGTCATGCAGATCAAGGTCGCGCAGGGCGCAAAGCCGGGCGAGGGCGGGCAGCTGCCCGGCCACAAGGTCGACGCGACCATCGCCAAGGTTCGGCATTCGACGCCGGGCGTTGGGCTGATCTCGCCGCCGCCGCATCATGATATCTATTCGATCGAGGATCTGGCGCAGCTCATCTTCGATCTGAAGAACGTCAATCCCGAGGGCGACGTCTCGGTGAAGCTGGTCTCGGAGGTGGGTGTCGGCACCGTGGCGGCCGGTGTCGCCAAGGCGCGCGCCGACCACATCACGATTGCCGGCTATGACGGCGGCACGGGCGCTTCGCCGCTCACTTCGCTCAAACATGCCGGTTCGCCCTGGGAGATGGGGCTTGCAGAGACCCACCAGACGCTGGTGCTCAACGGACTGCGCTCGCGTGTCGCGCTGCAGGTCGATGGCGGCCTGCGCACGGGGCGGGACGTGATCGTCGGGGCGCTGCTCGGGGCCGACGAATTCGGTTTCTCGACAGCGCCGCTCATCTCGGCGGGCTGCCTCATGATGCGCAAATGCCATCTGAACACCTGTCCCGTCGGCATCGCCACCCAGGACCCGGTGCTCAGGAAGCGCTTCAAGGGCACGCCCGAGCATGTCATCAACTTCTTCTTCTTCGTTGCCGAGGAGGTGCGCGAGCTCATCGCCGCCATGGGCTACCGCAAGCTCGACGAAATCATCGGCCAGTCCGACCTGCTCGAGAAACGGCCAGTGATCGAGCACTGGAAGGCGAAGGGGCTCGACTTCAGCCGCGTCTTCTTCAAGCCGGAGGCGCCGAGAGACGAAATCCGCAACACCAGCCGGCAGAAGCACCCGATCGATGAGGTGCTCGACCGTAAGCTGATCGAGCAAGCCAAGCCTGCGCTCGAATCGAAGCTGCCGGTCAGGATTTCCCTGCCGATCCGCAACGTCGACCGCACGGCCGGCGCCATGCTCTCAGGCGAGGTGGTGAAGCGCTACAAGCACAAGGGGCTGAAGGAAGACACGATCCAGGTGACGCTCACCGGCACCGCCGGTCAGTCCTTCGGCGCCTTCCTGTCGCGTGGCATCTCCTTCGAGCTGATCGGTGACGGTAATGATTATGTCGGCAAGGGCCTGTCAGGCGGCCGTATCGTGATCCGCCCTCCGGAGAAAGCGGGCATCGTGCCTGAAGAGTCCATCATCGTCGGCAACACGGTGCTCTACGGGGCTATCGAAGGCGAGTGTTATTTCCGCGGCGTGGCCGGCGAACGATTTGCCGTCCGCAACTCGGGCGCCGCTGCCGTCGTCGAAGGCGTCGGCGACCACGGCTGCGAGTACATGACAGGCGGCGTCGTGGTCGTCATCGGGCGCACCGGCCGCAACTTCGCGGCCGGCATGTCAGGCGGCGTCGCCTACGTGCTCGACGAGGACGGTGATTTTGCCGAGCGCTGCAACATGGCCATGGTCGAGCTCGAGCCGGTGCCGGAAGAGGACTACCTGCTCGAGAAGCTGCACCATCATGGCGGGGACATAGCTCACAAGGGCCGCGTCGACGTCTCCGGCGATATGACACGCCACGATGAGGAACGGCTGGTGCAGCTCATCTCCAACCATCTCCACTATACGGGCTCGACACGAGCCAAGACGATCCTCGACAACTGGACGACCTATCGGCCGAAATTCCGGAAGGTGATGCCGGTCGAATACCGCCGCGCGCTGGTCGAGATGGAACGTATGCGCATGAGCATGGCGGCGGAGTAAAAAAACCGCCGCGCGGCACCTCGCGGCGGGTTGGCCGGGCTCTCGGCTCGGTTCAACGCGACGCGTTGTCAGCACAGTTGGATGACGTTAATTGGCTTCGGCGGCAGATCCGCTCGGGCAGCCACAGGAACGAAACTATGGGCAAGGTAACGGGCTTCCTCGAGATCGACCGGCAGGTTCAAAAATATGAGCCTGCATCGGATCGCATCAGGCACTTTCGCGAATTCACGCTGCCGATGTCGGACAAAGAGGTCGAGAAGCAGGCTGCCCGATGCATGGATTGCGGCATCCCGTATTGCCACGGGCCGACCGGCTGCCCGGTCCACAACCAGATTCCGGACTGGAACGACCTCGTCTATAACGGCGACTGGGAAAGCGCGATCCGCAACCTGCACTCCACGAACAACTTTCCGGATTGGACCGGTCGCATCTGCCCGGCGCCCTGCGAAGAAGCGTGCACGCTGAACCTCGAGGACATCCCCGTCGCCATCAAGACGATCGAGCAGGCGATCGCGGACAAGGCCTATGAGACCGGCCAGATCCGGCCACATCCGCCGGAGAAGAAGACCGGCAAGAGGGTTGCGATCATCGGCTCGGGCCCGGCGGGCATGGCTGCGGCGCAACAGCTCGGCCGCGCCGGTCACGACGTTCATGTCTTTGAGCGCGAGAGCCGGCCGGGCGGGCTGATGCGCTTCGGCATCCCCGATTTCAAGATCGAGAAGCATTACATCGACCGCCGCGCCGATCAGATGCGCGGCGAAGGCGTGACATTCCATTGCGGGGTCAATGTCGGCGTCGACAAGAAGGTCGACGAGTTGCTGTCCGAGTTCGACGCGGTGCTCTACTGCGGCGGCTCCGAGCTGCCGCGCCCGGCCGGCATTCCCGGCACCGAGCTGCAAGGCGTCCATGATGCTATGCCCTACCTGGTGCAGCAGAACAAGCGCGTCGGCGGCGAGGATATCCAGTCCGCCGCATGGCCGTCGGAGCCCATTCTTGCCGGCGGCAAGCATGTGGTGGTGGTCGGCGGCGGCGACACGGCATCCGACTGCATCGGCACGGCCTTCCGCCAGGGTGCGGTGCGCGTCACACAGCTCGACATTCGGCCGCAGCCGCCGGAAAGGGAAGACAAGCTGACGGTGTGGCCTTACTGGGCGACCAAGATGCGCACGTCTTCCTCGCAGGCCGAGGGCGCCGAACGCGAGTTCCAGGTCGCGACGCTGGAGTTCATCGGCGAAGAGGGCGTGCTGGTCGGCGTCCGCTGCTGTGAGGTCGACGACAAGCGCAAGCCGGTGCCCGGGACCGAATTCGTGATCCGCGCCGATCTCGCTTTCATCGCAATCGGGTTCGCTGGTCCGCGCAAGGAAGGCGTGATCGGTGAGCTGGGCGAGCGACTGAAGACCGTGGTGGACGCCCGCCACTCGACCAATGTCGAAGCCAATGACCGCGACTATAGGACGAGCCTCGACAGGCTGTTTGCCGCCGGCGACGTCCGCCGTGGCCAGTCGCTGGTCGTATGGGCGATCCGCGAGGGCAGGCAGGCGGCGGCTTCTATCGACGACTACCTGATGGGGTCGACGGTGTTGCCGAGATGATGAGGGGGTAGGGGAGTAAGGGAATAGGGCAATTGGGCAATAGGGCAATAGGGCAATAGGGCAATAGCTTTTCCTCCCCCTACTGCCCTATTGCCTTATTGCCCTATTCCCTTACCCCAGCAGCAACTGCCGCTGGAGCTGATGCGCTAGCGGCAGCCGGTGCTGCGCCTCCGAAATCGTCGGCGCGCCCGGGGGCGGCGGCCGAGGCGATGCCCTCGACGACGAGCTTCTCGGCGACAGTTCTTGTCTCGACCTTGGGCTCGGGTTTCGAGCCGAGCAGCACCTGGCCACCATCGATCTCAGGATCGTCGATCGCCATCGGCGCTGTGCGGTCGACATTGATATTGGCCGGTGCCGCCGGTCCCACGCTTTGAGGGCTCGCCAGGCCCGGAGTCGCCGCCTCATTCCCCAAGAGCTTGTTGAGCGGCTTCTCGACAAAAAAGGCCAGCTTGCGCTTTCCGGCTTTCGACAGGCTGACGCCGTCCGGCCCGCGCAGCCTCACCGCCTGGCCGTTCATATCGGGACCGTTCATGATGAAGGCGCCGTTCTCGTCGACGAAACCATCCCATACGTCGACAAAAACGCCGCCCGCCTGTTCCGCGGATTTCCGATAGATGTCGTTGAAGGCGAGGAGGTCGGATGAGACCTTGGGTGATTTGAACGCCGGCATGCCAACCCAGGCAAAAGGTACCTTGCGCTCCTTGAGCACGCCCACAAGCGCATCCGTCCGTGCCTGGTATTCCTTGATCCAGCTGTCGCTGAGCGGCGGCTCGCGCGTATCTGCGACCTTCAATTGCTGGCGGTCGTTCGCGCCAAGCATGATGACGACCGCGGCCGGCTTCTCCGTGTCGAGCAGCGTCTTGATCTCGTTCGGCCAGTTGTAGAACTCGTTCCGCACGAGGCCGGAAGAGCCGTTGCTGCGTTCGATGATCTTGATGTTCGGATTCTGCGAATAGGCGCTGAGAAGGCCTTCCGACAGGCCGCTTGCCATGAAGTCGCCGACCACCAGGACGGTGCGTGCCGCATCGGCCTTCGGAAGGGCCTCCGGCTCCTCGACGCGCACGACCTCGCCCATCGTCGATCTGCGCGTCTTCGCCTTGCTGCTGGGAGCCCTTTGTATGACGGCCGGCGGCGGCTCTTCTGTACCGCCGCCGAACAATCTTTCGAGGAGCGGTCTTCTGGGCCTGACCGGTTGCCTCTGAATGTTTACCGGCGGCTCCTCCCTGCCGAATATCCTTTCGAGAAGATTGGGCGGGCGATAGCGATACGGAATTTCTTCCTGCGCGACAGTCGGCAAGGAGAGTGCGAGCAGGCCGAGAGCACAAGTGAGGAGCGTCAGCGCAAGGCTGGCCCGCTTTCGTGTCCAGCGCCCCCCGATGCCACTCAGCACGCCCACTCGCAACTCCTGCCTCGAGCTCTTACCGGTTCTTCTTCCGCAAGGTCGACAACACCTCCAGACTTGGGTGGCCATCCTCATTCAAGCCTGCCTGCGCCTGGAAGGCTCGGATCGCCGCCTTGGATCCTTCGCCGATCCTGCCATCGACCTTACCGTCATAATAGCCGAGAGTCGTCAGCCGTTGCTGCAACTCCTGCTTCTCCTCGAAACTAAGTTTGGTGAAGGGCCGGTTCCAGTCGTTGACGAGGCCGCCATAGCCGGCAATCTGGTCCGCGAGCAGGCCAACCGCCAGGGCATATTTGTCGGAGTTGTTGTAAGCCTTGATCACGCGGAAGTTCTTGGTCATCAGGAAGGCTGGGCCGGAGCGGCCGTCCGGTACCTTCAACTCGGCCTTGTCGCTTCCGTTCCGGAACGGCTTGCCGCTGGCTCGCGTCACGCCCAGTTCCTGCCATTTCGACAGCGACACCGAGCCACCCGGGAACTTCCGCCCATCGGGGAGGGTGACTTCGTACCCCCAGGTTCTGCCGCTCTGCCAGCCGTTCTTGCGCAACAGGTTGGCGGCAGTGGCGAGCGCGTCGGGCACCGACCCCCAGATATCGCGCCGGCCGTCGCCGTCCATGTCGACCGCGTAGGCCTCGTAGCTGGTCGGGATAAACTGCGTGTGGCCCATAGCCCCGGCCCAGGAGCCGGTGAGATGGCTTTCGTCAATGTCGCCCCGCTGCAGTATCTTCAACGCGGCGATCAGCTGGGTTCTGGCATATTTGGCGCGCCGCGCGTCGCCATAGGCGAGGGTCGACAGCGAGCGCACGACATTGCGCATCACCTTCTTGTCCTTGAGGATCTCGCCATAGTTCGATTCCATCGACCAGATGGCGAGCAGGACATTGCGGTCGACACCGAATTGCGTCTCTATCCTGTCGAGCCACAGTTTGTATTTGCGTGCCATGGCGCGGCCAGTGGCGATAGACTGTTCCTGCACGCGATTATCGAAATAATCCCATGCCGGCGCGATGAACTCAGCCTGCTTGGCTGCCTTCTCCAGCACCTCTGGATCCGGGTCCGTCACACCACGAAAGGCGCGGTCGAAGGTCGCGCTGGAGATGCCGCTCTGCATCGCCGTCGCGCGGAAGCCTGCGACCCAGCGCTGGAAGCCGGCATCGGCCATGGCCGTTCCGGTCGATTGAAGAATGGCAAGGCCGAAGGCTGCGGCCGCGACCAATCCGAGAAGTCCCCGCAGGCACTTGCGAATGGGCATCAGTTCCCTCCATGTAGCAATCACGAAAGAGCAATCATGGGCGAACGCGGTAAGCAATTGGTTTACCATAGAACGGGTAGGCGCCTTCAATGCCGGCAAAAACATGCCGTAGACGCACCCGGAATGATCTGGTACTCCGCGATTTCGGCGTGAAAATGTCACTTTTTGCTGATGAGACTTTCATATTTCCGCTGAGGGGCATCCAATATGAAGAAGGTCCGCAAGGCCGTGTTTCCGGTCGCAGGTCTCGGCACGCGCTTTCTGCCTGCTACCAAGGCTATCCCCAAGGAGATGCTTACCGTCGTCGACAAGCCGGTGATCCAGTATGTGGTCGATGAGGCGCGCGAGGCAGGAATAGAACATTTCATCTTCGTCACCGGCCGCAACAAGGCGGTCATCGAAGATTATTTCGATGTGCAGTTCGAACTTTATGACACGTTGGCGCAGCGCGGGAAGGATGATCAGCTTGCGCACCTTCAGCGACTGCAGCCGGCGCCGGGACAGACCAGCTTCACGCGCCAGCAGACGCCGCTCGGTCTCGGGCACGCCGTGTGGTGCGCGCGCGAGCTCGTCGGCGACGAGCCATTCGCGCTGCTTTTGCCCGACATGATCATGCAGTCGGAGACCGGCTGCATGAAGGAGATGGTGGAGCTCTACGAGAGGACCGGCGGGAACGTCATCGCGGTGCAGGAATGCGATCCCGCGGACGCACACAAATACGGCATCGTCGGCAAAGGCGAGACTGTCCATTCCGGTTTCGAGATCACGGCAATGGTCGAGAAGCCGAAGCGGGGCACCGAGCCCTCGAACCACTACATCAACGGGCGCTACATCCTGCAGCCCGAAATCTTCTCCATACTGGAGGGCCAGGAGCGCGGCGCCGGGAACGAGATCCAGCTCACCGACGCCATGCTGAAGCTGCTCAAAAGGCAGCCTTTCCACGGCTATCATTTCCAAGGCCGCACTTTCGACTGTGGCTCGCCCGAGGGCTTCGTCGAAGCGAACATCGCTTTCGCGCTCTGGCGATCGGACATGCACGAGCGGATGGTGGATCTGGTCGATACGCTGTTTGCGGATCTGACGCCGGCTGAGCGCGGGAGGAAATCGCGCTAGAATATTTTGCAGCCAAGTGGAATCACTTGGCGTTGCACAAATGCGGCAAAAACTGACGGATAGAGCGGCAACCCGTATTTATCCGGGCGTCGGTCGATTTAGGCGCTTCCGTTTTCAGCTTGACGCTGCTTCTCATCTCCGTGCCGGGCACCTAAACGGGGGAGGAGCGCCGGCCGCAATGCGCCACGTCAGGCCGGCTGGACCGATTGCACATTGCCCTGGTCATCGACGAGACAGCGCCATTTCTTTCCGCCCATATCGAGATCGACCTGGAATGTCTTTGGATCGACACGGCTCGAGCTGACCGGAAGAACCTTGCTGCTGTCGACCCCGCTGTTCTTGGCCGCTGCGCTGGCGCAGATCAGTTGCAGGTCGGCCGGCGCGGTCTCGACCTTGGTCCTGGACATCTGATCCGGCGTGGGGGCGGCAACACAGCTTGCGATGAGCAAGACACTCGCAACTGCGGCCGAAACTGAAATTTGCGGCGCGCGAACTCCGACTGCTGACATGTCTGTCCCTCCTACATGAATGCGGTCGTCAAACGCCCTTGTAGAGGGCGGCCCCCTGCATGAGCACAATGACCTTCGCCCCGACTTTCACCCTGTCATACAGGTCCATGATGTCGTCATTGTTCATGCGGATGCAGCCGGACGAAACATCCAACCCGATCGTCCATGGCTCCGGCGTGCCGTGGATGCGGTAGATCGTGTCGTTGTCGCCCTCGTAAAGATACAGCGCCCTTGCGCCGAGCGGGTTGTTGGGACCTCCCTCCATGCCGGCGGCAAAGGGAACCGCCTTGGGGTCGCGAGCCACCATCTCCGCCGGTGGCGTCCAGGTGGGCCATTCGGCCATGCGACCGATCCGCACGATACCGGCCCAGCCGAAACCGTCACGACCAACGCCGATGCCATAGCGCATGGCCTGCTTGCCGGGCATGACGAGATAGAGGAAGTGCTGGTTGCCATCGATGATGATCGTGCCCGGCACTTCGGCAGTCCGGAACTGGACGATCTGGGGGCGAAATGCTTCCGGGACCTGCTTGTGAACAGAATAGTATTTCCACGCCTTGGTCTTGTCGTAGTCGACCCATTTTCGCGTCTTGGGATCGAAGATCTGCGTTCCGGCGGCAAAGGCGGTCGCGCCAATTGCGATAGCGACAATTACAGCGCAAACGCTAGAAATCGCGCCACGGCCCGCGACTGGACGGTCATCGCGCCCCGGAGCGACGGACCGGCGTCTGAGCGAAAAGATCATGGTCGCTCTCCCTCTCCTACTTCGACCAGGCTCTTAGCCTGTCCTCGTGCTTGGCAATCCAGTCCTGGGCGAACTTGGCCGGATCCTGACGGTCGACCTGCAGCGCATAGGACATCTGGGTGATCTCCTCGGGCGTAAAATCGATGTTGGAGAGAAAGGCTGCCACTTTCGGCAGACGGTCCGCCATTGCGGATCCAAATCCTATGCTGAAATGCGATGCGTCCCATGCGACCGGCGCGTCGGATTTCGACAGCCACTGCGGGTCGTCACTCGGCAGCACGACTTTCCATTTGGCGGGATCGTGCTTGGGTTCCGTCAATTGCACAATGTCATGAAGCTGGAAAACATGGTGCGGGGTGTAGCAGTAGAAGACGATTGGCTGGCCGGTGGCCACGGCTGAATCCACTGCCGCCATAGCGACGTCCTCGGGCATTTGAAGGAGCGTCATCGTTTTGGCATAGCCGTAGCTCTTGGCCCGAATCTTCTCGATGTCGGTCGAGGTCCAGGTCTGAGCGCCGATCCAAATCTCGCCCTTGCCATCTCCATCGGTATCGAAGACAGCTGACTTCTTGGGATCGGTCAGGTCCAAAATATCCCTGACGCCATACTTATCGGCCGTCTCGCGCGTGACGCAGATACCTTGGGTTGCCTGCACGCCCCTGGGGCTGAGCCGTACGGTCTTGCGCTCATCCACATACTTCTTGACGAGCGAATCGAAATTCGGGAGCCAGACCTCGGGAACGATATCGACCTCGCCGGAATCGAGCCCGGCGAACGCGATCAAAGTGCCCATTTCGCGCACCTCGACGTCGAGATGGAACTTCTCCTGAATGCTGTATTTGATGATGTTGGCGGCTGCCTGACCCGATGGCCAGTTGGGCATGGCAATCAGCAGGTCCGCGGCAAGCGCCTGACCGCAGGCGATCGCGAGCCCTAATGCAGCAAGCGACATTCTCATCGCAGCCTGTCGCAGCTTCGACATCAGGCCGGCCTCCTCTGGTCAGTTCTTCCCGATCGGTCCGCCACCTGCAGATTGGACGTTTGAGCCGAAGAATCGAAGTACGTTACGGTAACTAGAGGTAATCGGTTTGCGTGTGACGTAGAGTTCAGAGCAACGTTCGAACGAGACGGCTCGGCGGGCGCGTCTCACCAGAGCCATCGAGCACGCTCTAGGCTCGCTCGCCGCGAGACCGGCATTTGCGGCTGAAAGCAGTCTAATTGCCGATGAGCTGATGACAACCTTGGGGGCGCCGAATTGTGGCTGCTATCGCTGCAGCTTCAGCCCCAGGAAAGCGCTGTTCGCCGTGTAATCGCGGTCCGGCAGCGTGCTCGTCTGCTGCTCGTGCCGCAGCTTGCCGGTCAGCCCGGCATAGCGGTTCAACCAGTAGGTGAGGCTGCTCTCGGCGCTCCAGATCACGTCATGGCCTTCCTCGCCGGTGTAATTCCGATAGCCGGCCCCGAGCGCGACGCCGCCTGTCAGGTTGGCGCGCAACTCGCGCGAGGCGGTGAGCAGGCCGGCATACAGGATCGAGCCGCTCTCATCGGGAGTGGTCGTACCTTCTACCGTGGTCGTCGCGTTGAGGCCGACAAGCGTGCCGCGCTCCGGCGACCAATTGAGCGCTGCCGCCACCGTCGGACCGGAGATCGGCTCCAGCCGGTCATCCTGCAGAGCCTCGTTGATCCAGCCGGCAGCGAGCTCGCCGTTGAACTTCTCGCCGAGATCGAGCTCGACGCCGGCACGGGCTCCGGTTCTCGTCGTGTTGCGGTCGAAGCCGTTGCTGTCGGGCTCCTCGTCATAAAGACGGCGGCCATATTCCAGTTCGACGAAGGGGGTTAGAGCCGGCGAGATCTCATAGCCGGTGCGTAGCACCAGCGCCGCAAGGGTCGAATTGCGATCGGCCTGCGAGACCGTTCCTCCGGTCGAAAGTTCGGCATCGCCGTAGACCTGGCGCTCGACATTGCCGGTCAGCCTGAGCTGGACTTTGCCGAGATCCTTTTCAGCTCCCAGGCTGCCATTGAAGGTCTGCACGATCGGTTCTTCGAGCGTGCCCTCGATCACCACCGGCGAGGAAGCCGATTCCGGCCCGATCTCGTAGCCTAGCGCGGCCAGGAGCTTCCAGTCGTGGCCGAGCTCGCGCTCCATCGCTGCATCGAGCCCGGCGCGAGTCTCTTTGATCTCCTCGCCCGAGATCGTCTTGCGAAAATTACCGAACGCATCAAAACTCGTCTTGTCGCCGCCCCACTCGGAGATGGCGTTCAGGCGGAGCGTGGTTTCCGAGAGCAGGGCCGGCTCGCCCGTGGTGCTGGAATTGGCATTCGAGGTCCAGGTCAGTCCGCTTTCGACGCTCGGCGAGACGACGAAGGTGCCGACCTCGATCCCCACCGGCGCGTAAGGATTGTCTTCGGGCTTCTTCTTCAGGGCTTCGATCGCTTGGGCCCGCTGCTGCTCGGCCTCGGTCCTGAGCTGGTTGTCGCTGTCGACGGTCGGGGCACGGATTGTTCCGGTCGTGTCGACCGCATCGGTTCCATCGTTGCTTTCGTCCGTCAGCCCAGCTGCCCCTTTCTTGCGTGCCGCAGCGAGGCGTCGGGAGGCTGGTTGCTGCGGCTGGTTCAACTTCTTGCGCGCCTCCTCGCGCGCCTGCGCAGTGCTCAGCGGAACCGCTCGCGTCGCCTTCCGAGCCCCGGACGCCTCGCCGCCATCCTGGTCGTCCGCGAAGATCGATTTCGGTCTGAATGACGCAGTAGGGTCGGCATCCTGGTCGGGCGTCGCGCCTCCACTTGCCGGCCGATATGGCTCTGTAGCAACGCCCGTATCGGCTTGTGTTGCGCCAGTCGTTTGCCCGTCGAGCGCGATCGCTGCCTTGTCGAACGGGCTGCCCAAAAGCTGGTTAGTGACCGCGGATTCGGAAACCTCGCCACGCAAGAGCGAGCCTGCATCCTGAGCGAAAGCAATCTGCGGCGCGCAGAGCGCGCTCGCACAGAGGAGCGCTGCGCGGAATACGCCGCGCGGCGTGCGCCTCATCCCCCATGGCCGCACTTGAGATATCGCCACTCGAAAACCCGTCCGCGCCCGTCGCGCCAATCCTTTCCGGACCGTAAATGGCGATGGTTAATGAATGGCGAACGAGTTAAGGGATTAGGGCGGTAGGGCAGTAGGGCAGTAGGGCAGTAGGGCAGTAGGGCAGTAGGGCAGTAGGGCAGTAGGGCAGTAGGTAGCTTCTTCTCGCGCCCTAATGTCCCGCCTCCGTGCGCCCCTTTCCCATACTCCCCTACTGCCTTATTGCCTTACTGCCCTATTGCCCTACTCATCTCTTGTGCTAATCGCTTGCGCCATGCATTCCGGAGGGGTCAAGAAATCGGCTGAAAGGCAGGCGGCGATCGCATCCGCTTTGCGCACCATTGCGACCGAGCAGACCGGAATGGCCGCGCTTGCCGAGGCGCTGAATGCCGGGCTTGCCGAGCCGTTCGGGAGAGCGGTCGAGCTGCTGTCGGGCATCCGCGGGCGCGTCATCGTGACCGGTGTCGGAAAGAGCGGTCATATCGGCACCAAGCTTGCCGCCTCGCTGGCGTCAACCGGCACGCCGGCCTTCTTCGTGCATCCTTCGGAAGCCAATCACGGCGACCTCGGCATGATCGCCCGCGACGACGCCGTCATCGCCATGTCCTGGTCGGGCGAGACGTTCGAGCTCAAGGGCATCGTCTCCTACGCGCGGCGTTTCAACATTCCGATCATCGCCATCACGGCCGGCGAGAATTCCGCGCTGGCGCGCGAGGCGGAGGTCCTGCTCTGCCTGCCGCGCACGCCGGAGGCGTGTCCGCACGGGCTTGCGCCGACCACTTCGACGCTGCTCCAGCTGGCGATCGGCGATGCGCTTGCCGTGGCGCTGCTCGAAGCGCGAGGCTTCACCGCCGATCACTTCCGCACTTTTCACCCTGGCGGCCAGCTCGGTGCGAACCTCACCCATGTCGGCGAGATCATGCACAGGGGCGACGAGATGCCCATTGTGCCGCTTGGCACGAAAATGCCGGAAGCAGTGATGATGCTCGCCAAGAAGCGCTTCGGCTGTGTATGCGTCACCGACGGGGATGGCCGGCTGGCCGGCATCGTCACCGACGGTGACCTTGCCCGTAACCTCCATCTCAACCTGTCGGAACTCGCGGTTGAGGACGTCATGACTCGCGAGCCCAAGACGGTGAAGCCGCAGACGCTTGCAGGCGTTGCGATGGCGCTCCTTAACGACCATCACATCAGCGCACTGATCGTCATCGAGGATGACATGCCGGTCGGCGTGGTGCATTTCCACGATTTGCTCAGGCTAGGGGCGGCTTAGACCGTCCGGGCCAAATGACCAGACCTGGAGAATGCGGACGAAATCCGTATATTGACTGCATTCTTCGATCGGGATGCGCGCAAGCCATGATGACCCCAACAGTCAAATACCGGCCGGACGACAACGCTGCCTATATCAGGCTTTCGTCTGCAAAAATCATGGAGAGCGCCGAAGTTTCCCCTGACGTTATCTTCGACTATGACAAAGAAGGCCGTATCGTCGGCATCGAGCTCCTTAATGCCAGAGAGCAGCTGCCCTCGGACACCCTGACAAAGGCGGCTTGATCTCAGGCGGCCTTCACCGCCTCGACTACCAACTCGAGCCCGGCCGCGGTCGCTGCCGTGACGCGCACTTGCGCTCCCGCCGGCAGGTCCGGACCGGTCACGCGCCAGATCGTGTCGCCGATGCGAACGCGGCCATGCCCGTCCCTGATCGGCTCGGTCAGCGTCGCAATCTTCCCGATCTGTTGCTCGCTGCGGCGGTTGAGCAGCGGCTGGTCGGAGTCATTCTTCCGCGGCCCCATGAGCCGGCTGCCGCCATAGGCGAAGACGACCGAGAGAACGAGGAATACGACGACCTGCACCTGCCATGTCCATAGCGACGCGTCCCACAGGATGAGCGGGATTGCGCCCGGGATCAGGGAGAGCGCGCCCGTGATCAGCGCCGCTATGCCGATCCACAACAGGAAGAACCCCGGCGCTGCGATCTCCATGGCAAGCAGTGCACAGCCGAGGACGATCCAGCTCCAGGGCCCGAGTTCGGTGATGACGCCCTGGATCATGCCTGGGGCCCGTCATCGGATCCGATGTTGCCGGCTGCACCGCGCGGCTCGGCAGGCACGCTGCGCGTGCGGATCGCGCTCTGGCGCGGCGCTGGCGAATGGGACGCATCGGAGCCAAACACTTCGCGGGCGATTGCGCCGATGCCGCCCAGCGATCCGACGAGCGCCGATGCCTCCAGCGGCATCAGCACGATCTTGTTGTTGCTCGAGGAGCCGATGCGGGTGAGAGCCTCGGTGTATTTTTGCGCGACGAAATAGTTGAGCGCCTGCACGTCGCCCTTGGCGATCGCCTCGGAGACAACCTGCGTCGCCCGTGCTTCGGCTTCAGCCTGACGTTCGCGCGCTTCGGCGTCGCGGAAGGCGGCTTCCTTGCGGCCTTCGGCCTCGAGCACCTGCGCCTGCTTCTTGCCTTCGGCCTCGAGGATCTGCGCGCGTTTGTCGCGCTCGGCCTTCATCTGCCGGCCCATCGAATCCACAAGATCCTTCGGCGGGTTGATGTCCTTGATCTCGACGCGGGTCACCTTGATGCCCCAGACATGCGCCGCCTCGTCGACGATCCTCAAAAGCCGCTCGTTGATCTGATCGCGGTTGGAAAGCAGCTCATCGAGGTCCATCGAGCCCATGACGGAGCGAATGTTGGTCATGGTGAGGTTCAGGATGGCATTCTCGAGGCCGGAGACCTGATAGGCGGCCTGCGGTGCATTCAGTACCTGGTAGAAGGCGACGCCGTCGACCGCGACCGTCGCATTGTCGCGCGTGATCACTTCCTGGGTCGGCACATCGAGCACCTGCTCCATCATGTTCATCTTGGCGCCGACACGGTCGACGAAAGGAAAGATGAAGTTGAGGCCCGGCACCAGCGTCCTCGTATAACGGCCGAAACGCTCGACAGTATAATTGTAACCCTGGGGCACCGTCTTGATGCCCATGAAGAGAAACAGAAGCACAAGGATGACCAGGGCCGGAATGACCAGGTCGAATGCAGTGAAGCCCATATCGCCCTCCCGCTAAAGCATGAGAAGGGATAAGGGCAGTAGGGCAATAGGGCAATAAGGCAATAGGAAATGGGCGAGTAGCGGATCGGCAAACGGGATGCTGTGAGCGCGGCGAACTGTCGAAAAGCCTTGTCCGCGGAACAGGGCGGGAGTGCTTTCCTACTGCCCTAAACCCACCCTGCAAGCTCCCGCCGCACCAGCGTCTCGATCACGTCCATGCCTTCGTCGCTGTCGTTGAGGCAGGGGATATGCGAGAAGTTGCTGCCGCCTGCATGAAGGAAGACCTCCCGCACCTCGCCGGCGATCTCCTCCAGCGTTTCGATGCAATCGGCCGGGAAGCCGGGGTTGACGACGGCGATCGACTTCACACCGTCCTGGGCCAGCTTCTCGACGGTCTTGTCGGTGTAGGGCTGGAGCCATTCCTCCCTGCCGAAGCGCGACTGGAAGGTGGTGATCAGCTTCTTCTCGTCTAGGCCGAGCCGCGCCTGCAACAGCCGTGTCGTTGCGAGGCATTGCTCGGGATAGGGGTCACCGCGCTCGGCATAGGAGACCGGGAGGCCGTGATAGGAGGCGAGGATCACCTCCGGCTCAAAATCGAGCGTGGAAAGGTGCTTCTCGATCGAACGGGCGAGCGCTTCGATGTAGACCGGCTCGTCGTAATAAGCGGGTGCCGAGCGCACTGCAGGCATCCTGCGCATCTTCATCAGCGCGCTGTAGAGCTTGTCGTTGGCCGTCGCCGTCGTCGTTGCCGAATATTGCGGGTAGAGCGGAAACATCAGGACGCGCTCACATCCCTGAGCGATGAGCTTCTTCAGCGCGCTCTCGGTGGATGGATTGCCGTAGCGCATGCCCCATTCGACGGCGATGCTGGGTTCGCCGGCGAAGCGCTCGGCGAGCCGGCCCGCCTGTGCCCGGGTGATCGTGAGCAAGGGAGATTCGTTGCGCTCCTTGTTCCAGATCGTCCGGTATTTGGCGCCGGAACTGCGTGGCCGTCTGGTCAGCACGATTCCGTAGAGGATGGGATACCAGATCAGCCGCGGCGTCTCGACCACCCGGCGATCGGAGAGGAATTCGCGCAGATACCGCCACATCGGCCGGAAGTCCGTGCCGTCCGGCGTTCCGAGATTGAGAAGCAATATGCCGACGCGACCGTCGCGGACCGCAGCTGGACGGCCGCCCGGCGGCGAGCCTGCCGCAACGGCGTTGTCAGCAATTTCAGCCTGAACCTTCATGGCTACTCTCTAGTGACAGGCGCCACGAATTCCAATGCTACGTCTGGCCGCATGATCGAGCGAGTAGCGAATAGCGAAATAGCGAAACAGCGAATAGGATTCCCTACTCGCTATTCGCTACTCGCTATTCGCTTACTTGGCTGCCGGAATTTTCAACGTCTTGCCGATCCCCAGGAAGCGCGGCTTGTCGCCGGGATTGGCATCGGCGATGTCGTGCCACTTGGCGCCGTTTTTGTAATAGGTCTCGGCCAGATCCCAGTAAGTGTCCCCGGCGACGACCACATGCGAGGAAGGCGTGGTCGCCGCTTCGGCTGGCTTGGTCTCGGTCGCGGTACCGCCCTGGGCTGAGGGCGCTTCCGGCTGGGCATTCGGCGCCGCGGTGGCGGGCGCCGCATTGTCCGGCTTTGGCGGGTTTGCGGCGTCGCCGGCTGTCGGAGCGCTCTCCGCCGACGGCGCAGTCTCAGCCTGAGCCGTGGTCGTCCCGATCTCGGTGATGCGGCCGTCCAGATACGGCTTATAGGGCCGATGCGCGGCGAGGTAATCCGCCACCACCTGCTCGAGGCCCGGGCCGTAGTCATAGGCGTTCTGGGCGTTGCTGGCGAAGACCTTGTAGCCGTCGCCGCCCTGGCGCACATAGTTGTTCGTCGCCGCCAGATAAGTCTTGCCCGAATCGACCGGCGTCCACACGCCGTTCTCCATCACCTGCACATCGCTGACGCGGCTGCCCGCCGGCTGCGACTTGTCGAAGGCATATTTTAGCCCAGCTACCTGCGCGAAGCGGCCGGCGCCGTCCTCGATCTGGCTGACGCCGTTCTCGAGTGCGTCGACGACATCCTTGCCAGTGATCTTGAAGGTTGCCACCGTATTCTGGAAGGGCAATACGGTCAGCACTTCGCCCATCGTAACCACGCCCTGGTCAATGGAGGCGCGCAGGCCGCCGCCGTTCGTGAAGACGATCTCGACGCCTTGGCCCTTCACCCGGTCGAGAACCGCGTCCGAAACGAGGTTGCCCATCTCGCACTCGCGGGCGCGGCAATTGTCGCGGCTGCCGTCGATCGGCGCGGTCGTTTCCGAAACCTCCTTGGCCTTCAGCTCCTCGATCGGCGCGCCGAGCTCCTTGATGCGTGCGAGCACGGCCGGATCGGGCGTGATCGACTTGTCGAGCAGGATCGGCGCACCGGTCGCTTCCTTGACCACGCCATTGTCATCGAAGACGACCTTTATCTCGCCGAGATATTTCGAATACGAGGCGGCCTGGATGACCGGCACCTTGTAGCCGTCCGGGTTGTCGACCATGGTCGGGTAGGGCCCTTCAGCCTTCGGGTCGGTGTTCGAGAGAAGCGAATGGGAGTGGCCGCCGACCACCACGTCGATGCCCGGGATCTTGGCGATGACATCGCGCTCGCGATTGTAGCCGATATGGGTGAGCGCGATGATCTTGTTGACTCCCTCAGCCTTCAGCTTCTCCACTTCGGCCGTTATCGCCTTGACGTCGTCTTCGATCGTGATGTTCGGTCCGGGCGAAGCGATGTCGACGACGTCGTTGGTCAGGCCGCCGACAATTCCGATCTTCTGCCCCCCGATCTCTAAAACCACCGAAGATTTGACGTGGTCGCCGAGCTTCGACTGTGCGTTCGGCTTCACATTGGCGGTCGTGACCGGGAACATGGCGACATCGAGGAAGGGGGCAATCGCATCTTCACCGTCGTCGAACTCGTGGTTGCCGAGTGTCATGGCATCCGGCTTCATCTGGTTGAGGAATTCGGATTCCGCCTTGCCCTTGTAGGTCGTGTAAAAAAGCGAGCCCTGGAAATTGTCGCCGGCGTCGAGGAAGATCACGTTCTGGCCCGAGAGCCTGTCACGCTCCTGCTTGAGCGCGGTGATCAGGCGTGCCGCGCCGCCGAAGCACTCGCCCTTGCCTTCCTCTTCGGCCGAGCAGGTCGATTCGAACTTGTTGTTCGATTCGATGCGGCTGTGCCAGTCGTTGATATGCAGGATGTTCAACGTGTAGTCGGCAAAGGACATCGATGCCGACATGGCGAGCGCCGACACTGAGATGGCGGTCACCCCTGCGATCTTCTTCATTGTCTTCGTCTCCCATTTGCAATTGCGTATGGCGTTTAGCGCCACTTGTTGAATGTGATGTAACATCCCCCCGTGGCCATGTTTCCATTGGCCAAGCGTGGACGCAAGCGCAAACGAGCGAAGAGGGAACGCGAATAGAGAATAGCGAATAGGGACGAAGTAACCGAGCAGGAATAGCGGGGACGAGCGGAAGGCCGCTGTTCGCTACTCGCTATTCCCTATTCGCCCGTCGTCAGGCCCTGCGCACCAGCGTGAATTGCTGGCCCGCCGAGCTGGTGCAATTCAGTTGCCTGGGTGAAGCGAGCAGGCAGTTGAACGCGATCGGCGACTGGCGGATCACTGAGGTGCCGTTGATCTGGATCGTTGCTCCCGACACGGTATAGGAGCCCTGGGCGAGCATCTTTCCGGTGTCGTTGGCGGTCGTGCTGAATGACCCGCCGGCAAAGCGCGATGTGGCGACTCCGTCGGAGCTCATCCAGTCGCCTTCTACGCCGGTCGGCGCCCGGCTCGTGCCCCCTGGGCCCGCGGTCTGGCAGGCCGCAAGCGCGGCAAGGGCGATGACGACACCGGCAAAAACTGACTTCCGGGCAATGGCCATTGCGAATCCCTCCTGGTGCACGCCGATTCAATCGCCCGATTTGCGGGCGATTGCAAGGTAATGAAGTCAGTAGGGAAGTATGGGAGTAGGGCAATAGGGGAATAAGTTCGCGGGCGAATACCGCACAAATATGTACTCGCCTATTCCTTTACTCCGTTATTCCCCTACTCCCCTATACTTTACCGCACCAGGACGTTGCGGAACTGCCAGGGATCCTTCTCGTCGATATCCTCGGGAAACAGCCCCGGCCGGCCGTCGAGTGGCGTCCATTCGGTATAGAAGCCGTTGACCGGCCCGAGATAGGGGAGCTGCACCTCGAGACAGCGCTTGTAGTCCATCTCGTCGGTTTCGACGATGCCTGCCTTGGGATGCTCCAGTGCCCAGACCATGCCGGCGAGCACTGCGGAAGTCACTTGCAGGCCGGTAGCATTCTGGTAGGGCGCAAGGTCGCGTGCCTCCTCCAGGGTGAGCTGCGAGCCATACCAGTAGGCGTTCTTCTTGTGGCCGTAGAGCAGCACGCCGAGCTCGTCCATGCCATCGACCAGCTCATGCTCGTCCAGCACGTGATGCACAGGCTGCACCTTGCCCGCGGCACCGAATACCTCATGCAGCGAGAGCACCGCGTCATTGCATGGATGGTAGGCGTAGTGGCAAGTCGGCCGGAACGTGACCTCGCCCTTCTTGTCGCGCACGGTGAAATAGTCGGCGATCGAGACCGCCTCGTTGTGCGTGACCAGGAAGCCGTATTGCGGGCCGGGTGTGGGGCACCAGGTGCGCACGCGCGTATTGCCGCCGGGCTGCTCGAGATAGATTGCCGACTTGTGCCCGTGCTTCTGCTTCTTCGCGTTCCTGGGCATCCATTTCTCATGCGTGCCCCAGCCGAGCTCAGCCGGCTGCAGGCCCTCGGAGATGAAGCCCTCCACCGACCAGGTGTTCCAGAACACATTCATGGGCTTCGGGCGCTTGGTGCGCTGCGTGTCGCGTTCGGCAATGTGGATGCCTTTCACGCCAGCCTTCTTCATGAGCTTCGCCCAGCCCTCCCGGTCATGCTGGTCCGGCTCGTCGAATTCCATGCCGAGGTCCTTGGCAAGATTCACGAGCGCCTGTTTGACGAACCAGGAAACCATGCCAGGATTGGCGCCGCAGCAGGAGACCGCGGTCGTGCCGCCAGGCTTGCGCTTCTTCTCCGCGCGCACCGTCTCGCGCAGCGCATAGTTGGTGCGCGCTGCGTTGCCGAGATTCTCGTCGAAATAGAAGCCGAGCCATGGCTCAACCACGGTGTCGACATAGAGCACGTCGAGCTTGCGGCAGAGCTTCATGAGGTCCAACGAGGAGGTGTCGACCGACACGTTGACGCAGAAGCCCTGGCCCTCGCCCTTGGTCAGGAGTGGCGTCAGAAGCTCCTTGTAGTTATCCTTGGTGACTCCCTCCTTCACGAAGGCGATACCGCGCTCGTCGAGCAGCTTGCGGTCGGCGTCATTCGGGTCGATGACCACCATGCGCGACTTGTCGAACTTGAAATGGCGCTCGATCAAGGGCAGCGTGCCGCGCCCGATCGAGCCGAAGCCGATCATCACGATCGGGCCGGTGATCTCGCCGTAAACCGGCCAGTTCTGCTTCGCCATGCTGGAATACTCCCCCGGCAAACTTTCTCAAAAACGCGAATCCGCGCGCTCAACGGCCGCGCGCTAGATCATAGATTGCTGTCACAATAAAGGAAAAATCTCTGATTGCGTCCAGGCAGTGTAGCTCAATCAGGCCCGTTCACCGGCTTGCGACTGCATTATCGGGCGTTCTGGCCCCATTATCGCCACGAAGGAGAAGAATTGTCGCATTCTCGCTGTGCCGAGCAGGAGAGGGCCAGCTGAAGCTATACGGGAACGCAAGTCCAACTTGGTTGGAGTTGCATGGCTAAGCTGTGGCCTAGTGCGGGCGCCGACACAATCAGACTGGAGAGTTGAGAGGGGAAGACATCGTTAACCTTAATCATTCATGCTCTTGCCGGGTCGCAATGGGCCGGGGATGGCCTCGTGACCGCAAGTCTAAACTGCCCGGCGACAAGTTCGGGCAGCCTGTCCATCGGACGAATTGGGTACGCGTAAGTGGGTAAATCGTCTCGCTCTCGCGCTCAGGGGAGCGCGCGTCGATCTCTGATCTCGGTCATGCGCCGGCCGTGGTTCATCACCTATTCGGTTGCGGTGGCGGCCACGGGAGTGATCGGCGTCATCAATGCACCGAGCGCCCCTGGCAAGCCGGCAGACACGGCTGGTGCGCTGTCCCAGATAAGAATGGCATCGATCGCGCCGTCGCTGGACTGGGCGCCAATCGCCTCTCGCCAGAACCAGCTGGTCGCCTCGGTGGCGAGCGCGCCGATCAGCGCGAGGTTCGGCCATAACTGGTATGAGCATCTGGGTGGCGCGGCACCCTCACCCTCAGGGGATGCGGCCCGCAGCGATCGGCTGGCACTTCTGGGCAAACGCCTTGCGTCGGCGAAGTCGGTCGCTGCAGTTGAGCTTACCAAGGGGAGGGTTGCGCGCGCAGCCGCCGCACCCGCCGTGCCTCTGCCTCAGCCCGCGCCCGAGCGCTTCCTGGGCACGGCTACGCCTGCCGATGCTGCCGCGCCGATCGTGCTTGCCTACGCCGATCCTTCGCCGACTGCGGCCGGCGGAGCGCTCGAAGCGCTGCTTGCCGGCGATGCTGGAAGCCTTGGGATTGACGGGCTGCTCGCGAAAGACGACGGGGCTCTGCCGCAGGACGTGCCGGTTCCGCTCGCGCGCCCGAAGATCGACAGGCCGAAGATCGAGGAGCCAGCAGCGGACAAGGCGGACGTGGCGAAGCCGCAAGCCGAACAGCCGGGCCCTGTCAGGCGGCAGCCGGACGCGTCCGCGCGCGAGACCACGCCCCCGCCCCAGCCGCCGCGCGAAAAGGAAACCAAAATGGCATTTGCCCGGCCCGATAGCCCGGCGGCCAGCAGCCCGGCCGAGGACGCCGATCGCGGTGGCGGCTTCCTCAGGCGTCTGTTCCGCGGTGGTGGGCGTGCGAGCGCAGGCGACGGTGTCGCCGTCTATGATATCAGTGCCCAGACTGTTTACATGCCTGACGGCACGAGGCTCGAAGCGCATTCCGGCGTCGGTGAGATGGCCGACGATCCGCGCTATGTGCATGTAAAGATGAACGGTCCGACGCCCCCGCACACTTATGTGCTCCAGATGCGCGAAAAGCGCTTCCATGGCGTCGAAGCCATTCGCATGCTGCCGGAGAACGGCAGGAATCTCTACGGTCGTGACGGCTTCCTGACTCATAGCTATTTGATGCGCGGCCGCCGCGCCCAATCGCACGGTTGCGTCGCTTTCGCGGACTACCCGCGCTTCCTCGCGGCCTTCAAGGCGGGCAAGGTCAAGAAACTGGTCGTCGTGTCCGGCAGCGGCAAGCGCAACGTGCGCATGGCCAAGAACGGCCAGGGCGCCTGAGGGGCGCCACTTCCTGCAACTGACCCTTTTCCCGCAAGGGAATCGGCGCTATCAGGCCTCCTTGGTATCAGTCAGGATCGTCGCATGCCTACTTATCGCTCACGCACCACCACCCATGGCCGCAACATGGCCGGCGCCCGCGGGCTCTGGCGCGCCACTGGCATGAAGGACGGGGATTTCGACAAGCCGATCATCGCGGTGGTCAACTCGTTCACGCAGTTCGTGCCCGGCCATGTGCATCTCAAGGATCTCGGCCAGCTCGTCGCGCGGGAAATCGAGGGCGCAGGCGGCGTCGCCAAGGAGTTCAATACCATCGCGGTCGACGACGGTATCGCCATGGGCCATGACGGCATGCTCTATTCGCTGCCGTCTCGCGAGATCATCGCCGACAGTGTCGAATACATGGTCAACGCGCATTGCGCCGACGCGATGGTCTGCATCTCCAACTGCGACAAGATCACGCCCGGAATGCTGATGGCCGCGCTCAGGCTCAATATCCCTGCCGTGTTCGTTTCGGGCGGGCCGATGGAAGCCGGCAAGGCGGTGGTGAAGGACAAGCTTCAGGCCCTCGATCTGGTCGACGCCATGGTCATGGCCGCCGACGACGCATATACAGACGCGGAAGTGCAGACGATCGAGGAAGCCGCCTGCCCGACATGCGGCTCCTGCTCGGGCATGTTCACCGCCAATTCGATGAACTGCCTGACCGAGGCGCTTGGCCTGTCGCTGCCCGGCAACGGCTCGACGCTCGCAACCCATTCCGACCGAAAGCGGCTGTTCGTCGAGGCTGGCCACCTGATCGTTGACCTCGCCCGCCGCTACTACGAGCAGGACGACGAGACCGCGCTGCCGCGTTCGATCGCCGGCAAAGCGGCGTTCGAGAACGCCATGGCGCTCGATATCGCCATGGGCGGTTCGACCAATACGGTGCTGCATATCCTGGCGGCGGCCTATGAAGGCGGTGTCGATTTCACCATGGACGACATCGATGCGCTTTCGCGCAAGGTACCGGTGCTGTGCAAGGTTGCGCCCGCCAAGAGCGACGTACATCTGGAGGATGTGCACCGCGCCGGCGGCATCATGGCAATCCTCGGCCAGCTCGATCGTGCCGGCCTGATCAACCGCGACGTGCCGACGGTGCATGCCCTTACGATGGGGGATGCGATCGACCGCTGGGACATCTCGCGCACGAACAGCGAAAGCGTGCGCAATTTCTACATGGCTGCACCGGGAGGCGTGCGTACGACGCAGGCCTTCAGCCAGTCGAACCGCTGGGCCGAGCTCGACCTCGACCGTAAGGCCGGTGCAATTCGCTCGCCTGAGAGCCCGTTCTCGAAAGACGGAGGGCTCGCGGTTCTCAAGGGCAACATCGCGCTCGAGGGCTGCATCGTCAAAACGGCTGGAGTCGACGAGTCCATCCTGAAATTCACCGGCCCGGCAGTGGTTTACGAGAGCCAGGACGCGGCGGTGAAAGGCATTCTCTCCAACGAGGTGAAGGCCGGCGATGTGGTCGTCATTCGCTATGAGGGCCCGCGCGGCGGACCGGGCATGCAGGAGATGCTCTACCCGACCAGCTACCTGAAATCGAAGGGCCTCGGCAAAGCCTGCGCGCTCTTGACGGACGGGCGCTTCTCCGGCGGCACGTCGGGCCTATCCATCGGGCATGTCTCGCCGGAAGCCGCCGAGGGCGGCACGATCGGCCTGGTGCATCCCGGCGATATCATCGAGATCGACATTCCCGGCCGCACGATCAACCTCAAAGTCGATCCGTCGGTCCTCGAGGCGCGGCGGGCCGAGCAGGACAGGCTGGGCTGGAAGCCGGCCGAGAAGCGCAAGCGCAACGTGACACCGGCTCTCAAGGCCTACGCCGCCTTCGCGACCAGCGCTGCGCGCGGAGCGGTGCGCGACCTCGGCGAAGGCTGAGCGGTTGGCGGGTTCCGCAAATCGCTTTGCGCTGGCGCTGCCCCTCACCCGCCCCCTCTCCCCGTAAAGGACGGGGAGAGGGGGCGGCAACGTCTCAGAATCCCCTCTCCCCGTCTTTCACGGGGAGAGGGTAAGGGTGAGGGGCGGCGCCAACCTAAAGTGAGAAGGCTTTAAACGGGGGTGATAGACCGTCGAAGGCGGACGGAACATTGTCCATCTCCAGCCTCAATCAAGCCTCGGCCATCGCCCTCAGCCGCTCGACCAGCCGATCGCGGTCCGCCGACAAGCCTTTATAATCCACCTGCGCCTCATCGAGCGCCACCAGCTGCGCCGCGAAGGAGGCGGCAAGTGTGGCTCTGTGCGGATGGCTTTCGAGCACTTGCATCGGGTCGAGATAGATGCGGATCGTGAAAAGGACATCACCCGATTTCGGCAGCTTGCGAAGCGTTTGTCGCTCGACGCGGATGAAGGCGTTCGCCGCGACATCAGTTTCCGCAAAGTGCGAAGGCTTGCGCTCGGCGCGCTCTTGCCGGCCCGCATTCGACAGCGGCATGTAGAGCGCCGAGCCGGCCTGCAGCGACCAGTTCATGCGCTCGACCGGCTGTGCCACCTGCAACTTATCGAAGATGCGCTGGATGACGTCGGCGATCCGCGTGCCGGGGCCGAAGCCAGGCACCGGCGTGTGGATGTCCTGCAGCGGCTTGCCGAACTTCTCAGTCAAAGACCACGAGGAGGGAAAGCACAGCGAAGCCGCCACCAGCCGCCACCCTTCTTCATCCCGCCGCATCAGGACGAGATCCTCCTGCACGAGAAGGGACGCGGCGTAGAGCGGATGGGCATTGAGGGAGGCGCCATTCGGCGACAGCGGCGACTCGTTCGGCACTAGCGTCGGAAAACGTTCGCGCATGTGGCTGGCGACGAGATGGAGCACCTCATGCTGCGCGTCCTGCGTCCCTTCTTCCGCAACGAACACCTTGTCCGGGATTTCCGCATAGATCCGCCGTTTTTCGGCGAGATAAGTCTCATATTGCCCATCGACATCGAGCCAGAGAGCAGCATCGAGCGGCTTCAGGCCGATCGTGAACGGCTTGGTGGAGCCGTCATAGGGCGTATGGGTGGGCATCATTGGTGCGCAGGTCCTCCACCGGTTGGATAGCTGACCCTTTCGGCAGGGGCAACGTCCTCACCCGGTCAGTTTCGCGGGAATGAGCCCACGCAGTGAGTTGCCGACGAACAGGCTTTCCGCCTCGGTCAGGTCGTCCGGGCCGAGCACCGCTTCGCGGGCATGGCCATCGGCAAGAAGCTCGGCACGGAGCACGCCTGGCAGGAGGCCCGAAGCGAGCGGCGGCGTGAGCAGCACGCCGTCGCCGGCATCCAGGAACACGTTGGTGATCGTCCCCTCGCAGACCTCGCCCCTCTCATTGAGCAGGATCACCTCGTCGGCGTGGTGCAAATGGTATTCGGATCGCGCCTTCACAAAAGCCTCGCGCCAGGTGGTCTTATGGCGCAGCAACCGCTCTCCCGAATGGAGACGGGTGCTTGCGATGCGCAGATCCCAGACCCGATATTGCGGCAGCGGCTCGTAGGGTTGCGTGGAGGCCGTCGCCTCGCCATCCGCGGAAAGCACGAGCCGGACCCGCAGTGGTTTGTCATGCCCGACGACGGCGTTCCTCAGCGCTGAATCGATCCTATTCGGATCGTGGCTGAAACCCAGTTCCGTAGCCGAAGCATGGAGCCGTGCCAGATGCCGTTCGAGCCGCACGAAACCGGTGCCCGGCTCCCAGCGCATCGTCTCGATCAGGTCGAAGCGGGTTCCGCCCCTGTTGCGAAGCGTGCCTTCAGGAGACATTCCGCATATTCCTCCTCGGCGGACGAGTCGAAAACCACACCGCCCCCGACATTGTAAACCGCTTCACCCTGTCCGAAGAGCGAGATGGTGCGGATCGCGACGTTGAAACGCATCGGCCCGTCCGGCGCGATCCAGCCGATCGCGCCGCAATAGGCGCCGCGCGGTCCTGCCTCCAGCGCACGGATCACCTCCATCGCCCTGATCTTCGGCGCACCGGTGATCGAGCCGCAAGGAAACAGCGCCGCAAAAATGTCGGCGATCCCGAGGCCGGGCAGCAGCTTGGCGCGCACCGTGCTCACCATCTGGTGGACTGTCGGATAGGCCTCGACCTTGAAGAGTTCCGGCACGGAGAGCGTGCCGACTTCGGAGATGCGCGAGATGTCATTGCGCAACAGGTCGACGATCATGCGGTTCTCGGCCTGGTTCTTGGGATCGGTGGCGAGGAACCGCTTCAGACGCTCGTCTTCCCTCTTGGTTGCGCCGCGCGGCGCGGTGCCCTTCATCGGCCGCGTCTCGATCCAACCCTCGGTATCGACTTCGAAGAAAAGCTCGGGTGAGCGCGACAGCACGACCGGCTCGCCGAGCGCGACTAGCGCGCCATACTTGACCGGTTGCCGCGCGGTGAGTGCGTTGAAGGCCGACAGCGGAGCGCCGCTCCATTGCGCATGGACAGGGAAGGTGAGGTTCACCTGGTAGCAGTCGCCCTCGCGCAGGTGTCGATGCACGCGCCCGAAGCGGGGTTCGTAGTCGGCAAAGTTCCAGGCGGCTCTGGCCTCGAAGATCGGGCCGTTGGTCGGCTGCTCAGGCTGACGCGGCAGGATCGCGTCCGACGGGGCGTCAAACACGCCGAAGACGAGCAGCGGCCCGCGCCGCCCTTCCGGAAGCAGCGGCCTCAGCTTTTTCTCCAGGAGATAGCCGGCCTCGTAGGAGAAATAGCCGGCAAGCCACCGGGCGGCCTGCCGCGCGGCTTCCATCTCGTCGAGTGCGGCGAAGAAGCCTGCCTCGTCATGAGCGGTGATGATTTTTTCCGGTTCGCGAAACAGGGTGTCGCGGCCGGCGAGGTCGTCGCGGAAGAGGATGAAGGGGGAGGGCGGCGCGGACATGATTGCGCGACGCTAATGTTGAAAGGTCGGCGCCCTTGTGCGCCCCCCTCTGTCCTGCCGGACATCTCCCCCACAAGGGGGGAGATTGGACGGCCGTTTTTGTTTTCGCCAATCACCAACATCGAAGGTTGGCGAAATCAATGATGACAGCCAATCTCCCCCCTTGTGGGGGAGATGTCCGGCAGGACAGAGGGGGGCGACGTAGAGCATCAAGGCTGAATGTTGACTGCTGTGCCGAAGGTGTAAACGTCCAGCCGCGACATGCTCGCCTATTCCAACGCCTCCAACTCGTCGATCAGGCTGCCGATCACGCCGAGCCCGATCTGCCAGAAGGCAGGGTCGGAGGCGTCGAGCCCGAAGGGCGCCAGGAGCTCCTTGTGATGCTTGGTGCCGCCCGCCTTCAGCATCTCGAAATATTTCTCCTGAAAGCCGCGCTCGGCGTTCTGGTAGACCGCGTAGAGCGAGTTCACCAGGCAGTCGCCGAAGGCATAGGCGTAGACATAGAAGGGCGAATGGATGAAGTGCGGCACATAGGTCCAGAACACTTCGTAGCCCTTGAGCAGCCGGATCGCCGGCCCGAGACTCTGTGCCTGCACGTCGAGCCAGAAGTCGCCCAGCTGCTCGGCGGTCAGCTCGCCGTTCTTGCGCTCAGTATGTACCTTGCGCTCGAACTCGTAGAAGGCGATCTGGCGCACGACCGTGTTGATCATATCCTCGACCTTCTGGGCAAGCATGGCTTTCCGCTCGCGCCGGTCGGTGGTACGCTCGAGCAGCGATCGGAAAGTCAGCATCTCGCCGAATACCGAGGCGGTCTCGGCAAGCGTCAGCGGGGTCGCCGCCATGAGCGCACCCTGGCCGCCAGCCAGCACCTGGTGCACGCCATGGCCGAGCTCATGCGCAAGCGTCATCACGTCGCGCGGCTTGCCCTGGTAGTTGAGCAGAACATAGGGGTGCACCGAAGGAACCGTCGGATGGGCGAAGGCGCCCGGCGCCTTGCCTGGCCGTACCGGAGCATCGATCCAGTTCTTCTCGAAAAAGGGCCGGGCGATCGCGGCCATTTCGGGGGCGAAGCCTCCATAGGCGGAGAGCACCGTGTCTTTCGCTTCCTCCCAGCCGATCGTCGCCTGAGGCGTCTCCGGCAGCGGCGCGTTGCGATCCCAATGGTTCAGCGCATCCATGCCGAGCCATTTCGCCTTCATCGCGTAATAGCGATGCGAGAGTCGCGGATAGGCTTCGCGCACGGCCTCCGCCAGCGCGTCGACCACGTCGCGTTCGACCCGGTTCGCGAGATGGCGTGAATCCGCGATGTCCTTGAAGCCGCGCCAGCGGTCGGAAATCTCCTTGTCCTTGGCGAGCGTGTTGGTGATCAAGGTGAAGGTGCGCAGGTTGTCCGTGAAGGTCTTGGCGAGCGCCTCTGCCGCCATGCGGCGCATTTCCGGGTTGGCGTCCTGCAGCCGGTTCAGCGCCGGCTCCAGCGTCAGCTCCTCGCCGTCCACTGAAAAGCGCAGGTCGGCCATCGTCTCGTCGAACAGCCTGTTCCAGGCGCCGCGGCCGGTGATCGATTTCTCGTGGAAGAGCTGCTCGATGCGATCCTCGAGCTGGTAGGGCTTGTCCTTCCTGAGGTCCAGCACCCATGGCCGGTAGTGGCCGAAGCCAGGGTCGGCGTCCAGTGCCGCAGATACCAGCTTGTCGTCCACCTGGTTGAGTTCCAGCGCGAAGAACAGAAGATGCGCGCTGGCATCGGTCATCTTCTCCTGGATGTCGCCGTACAGCTTGGCGCGCTTGGGATCGGTGGTGTTGCCGGCATAGACCAGTGCCGCATAGGAGACCAGGCGACCAATCAGCTCGTCCAGCGCTTCGTATTCCCTGAGGCATTGGCCGAGGCTACCAACTGCGCCTTTGGCCGCCTCGGCCGCGAGCTTGCCTTTCCAGCGCGCCTCGAACGCAATTGCGTCCGTGGCGGCTTTGTCGAGGTCGCGCTTCAGTTCGGAAGCCTCCATGCCGGCATAGAGGTCGGCGAGGTTCCATTCGGGAAGCTCGCCGAGCGCGGAGGTTCCGGTGCTCGCAGCAGCCTTCGCCGTCGGGTTGGTTGTGCTCGTCATTGTCCAGAACCTTGCATGCGAGGAGGGGCCGGTGGTGTCAGGCTGCCTCGGAGTTTCGGGCGAGTCGTGTCACCCGCAACCTCGACACAAACTGGCAAGAAATCGTTCACCGGCTTTCTTGAACCCTTATTTAGAACCCTGTGCCAGGATGATCCAGCCGACATTATTCCAACATGCGAGATTCCGCTGAGAGGCCATGGCCGCTCCGATCCTCATCGTTGACGACGATCCCGTCCAGCGTCGCCTGCTGGAAGGCGCCGTCACGAGATTCGGTCATGAGGCGATCCTCGCCGATGGCGGCGAAGCCGCGTTGAAGGCGCTGGACGGACCGCAGGGCCGCGACATCGGCGCCGTCATCCTCGACCTTGCCATGCCCGGCATCGATGGGCTTGGCGTCCTGAAGGGCATGCGCGAGCGCGAGGTCGCGCTCCCCGTCATCGTGCAGACCGCGCAGGGCGGCATCGAGACCGTGGTTTCCGCCATGCGCGCCGGCGCTTTCGATTTTGTGGTCAAGCCGGCTTCGCCCGAGCGGCTCAAGACCGCCATCACCAACGCGCTCAAGGTAGAGGCGATGGAGGACGCGCGGCGTACGAAGCGGCCGCCGGCCGGCCTGATCACTTTCCGCGATCTCGTCACCCGCGGTCCGGCCATGGAACGTGTGATTCGGCTCGGCCAGAAGGCAGCCTCCTCGAACATCCCGATCCTGATCGAGGGCGAATCGGGCGTCGGCAAGGAGCTGGTCGCGCGTGCCATCCAGGGCTCGGGCGAGCGTCGCGGCAAGCCATTCGTGCCGGTGAATTGCGGCGCAATCCCGCAGAATCTCGTCGAGAGCATTCTGTTCGGCCATGAGAAAGGCGCCTTCACCGGCGCGACCGAGAAGCACCCCGGCAAATTCGTCGAGGCGCATGGCGGCACGCTGTTCCTCGATGAGATCGGAGACCTGCCGCCCGAAGTGCAGGTCAAGTTGCTGCGCGCCGTGCAGGAGGGCGAAGTCGACCCGGTCGGCGCAAGGTCGACCGTCAAGGTCGATATCAGGCTGATCTCTGCCACCCATCGCGATCTCCTGCAGCAGGTGCGCGACGGCCGCTTCCGGGAGGACCTCTACTACCGGCTTCACGTCTTTCCGATCTTCGTGCCGCCGCTGCGCGACCGGCGCGAGGACATCGAGCCGCTGGTCACACATTTCATGGCGCGTTTCGCAAGGAGCCAGTCGTCCCTCAAGGCGCGGACAATTGCGGGCAGCGCGCTTGCCATGCTGAAAGCCTATGACTGGCCGGGCAACATCAGGCAGCTCGAGAACGCGGTTTTCCGGGCGATGGTGCTGAGTGACGGCGAAATGCTGAGCGTCGAGGATTTCCCGCAAATCCGCGCACAGCTCGAGGATATTCCGGAGCTGAAGCACACTGCAGTCGACACGAGTGCAACTTCAGGCAAACCCGAACAGCTGGCGGACGCAAGCACCGCCACGCGCGATGCGAACGCGGCAAGCGGCCTTGCCGATCGGCGCCCGATGCCGGCCGGCATCGGTGCGCTCAGCGCCCTCGACCAAAACGGCAATGTCCGAACGCTCGCCGAGGTCGAGCTGGAGATGATCCGCCTTGCCATCGAACACTATGGTGGCCAGATGAGCGAGGTTGCGCGCCGCCTCGGCATCGGACGATCGACGCTCTACCGCAAGCTCAAGGAATATGGGATCGACCCCGAGACGGGCCGGGGTTGAAACGCCTCCAACGCACAATCTTGATGAGGCAGGCTACGCAGACAGGCGTGCCGTTGTTCACCTGCCGGCGGTGATTTGGCCATTTCAGGCAAGCAGCTTGAGCTCGCCCGCAAGAACCGGCGCCTCGTGCAGCTCAAGAATTAGTGGGGAGATGGTCGCCCAATCTGGCTTAGCAGCTGGTCCGGCCGCTGCTTTTGCCTGTGAAACCACTGGTTTACCCTGAATCCAGTGCTGGACTTTTCGTCACCGTCCCGCCACCTTGTTACCGCATTTCGGCTTCAATAAACAGTGATTAACCATTAGGATCGATATTCGGACGTCCTACTCAGCGTCCGAAGATCAAATCCGGGGACAAAATGCCAGCCAACAAGGCCTTTTGATTTGATAGGGATTCTGTGGCCAGCAGGCGGCCGGTCAAGCGCCGGGTCCGTCGGAGGGAAACGGTATTTTGCGGCATTTCTTGCTCTGGGCTTCGCGCTTATCGGGGCAAGCAGCGCCAGTGCTGACACGCGCTCGCTGAAGCTTTTCAACCTGCACACCCGCGAGAAGGCCGAGATCGTCTTCAAGCGCGACGGCCGCTTCGATTCCGACGGGCTCCGCAAGCTCAACATGTTCCTGCGCGACTGGCGCAAGAACGAGCCGACCAGGATGGATCCACGGCTGTTCGACGTTATCTGGGAGGCCTACAGGCAGAGCGGCTCCAGCGAATATATCAACGTCGTATGCGGCTACCGCTCGCCGGAGACCAACTCCATGCTGCGCAGTCGCTCGCGGGGCGTCGCCAAGCAGAGCCAGCACATGCTCGGCAGGGCGATGGACTTTTTCATCCCGGGTGTTCCGTTGAAGAAGCTGCGCGAGATTGGCCTCAAGATGCAGGGTGGCGGTGTCGGCTATTATCCGACATCCGGCTCACCCTTCGTGCATTTCGACGTCGGCAATGTGCGGCACTGGCCGAAGATGAGCCGGCAGGAGCTGATTGCGCTCTTCCCGAACGGCAAGACGCTGCATATCCCGTCCGACGGCAAGCCGCTGCCCGGCTTCGAGGAGGCGGTCGCATCATACGAGGCGCGCAAGAAGAGCGGCGAGGTGGCGATCGCAGCTCTCGGCTCGAGATCCTCCAGCTCACGCTCCGGCGGACTGCTCGCCAGGTTGTTCGGAGGCGGCGGTGGTGCCGATGACGAAGAGGATAGCGCCCAAGGGGCCGGTAGTGCCGGGGCTGACGACGAGGGCGCTCAACCCCAACCGACAACCGTCGTGGCGAAAGCCGAGGTAAGGTCGGACGATGCCAAGCCTGGCAACGCGAAGCCCGGCAACAAGATCCGAATCCTGTCGCCTGATCAGGCCAACCGCGCCGATGTCCCCGGCGTAACAGCGGAACCGCAGCCGCAGACAATCGTCGCGGCATTGCCCCCGCGCGACGTTCCGCTCCCTCAGGTCGCGCCGCGACCCCAGGTCGATGTGGGGCCGAATCCGGCGGGACTCTACGGCGCCAATGGTCAGCCGGGAGCTGAACCCGAGACTTTGGTCGCATTGAACATCCCGGTTCCGACTCCGCGCCCCGAGATCGTGACCGCGCCACCGCCGGAGCTCGCCGGCGACAAGCCCGCGATAACCGAAGCTGCCTATGTCGTCGCCGACGCCAAGGCGCCTCTTCCGACGGGGCGCCCGGGCGATGTCGATGACGACGAGATCGCGCCGCTGATCGCTGCGATGCCTGAACCGCGTCCGGAAGACGATCTGGATGACGGCGAGGACGCCTATACGGTTGCGGCGCTGCCCGAAACAGTACCGGTTGCCGCCATGTCTGCCGCAACTGCTCCTGTCGCACCGCCACCCATTCCTGTCGCAGCTCCCTTCCGGGCCTCTCCGGAGGAGATAATTCCCGAGGTGAAGACGCCTCAAGCTGAAGTGCTGAGCTATGCGGCCTCGCCGCGCACCGCGCTCGTCAATCGTGCGCCGGGCACCGACCCGACGGCGGCCGTCACTTCGGCAGTGAAGACCACCGCCAAGGCGGCCCGACCGACCCGCAACGACCTGAAGAAGGGCGCCAGGCTGCCCATGACCGTCGCCGCGCAGCCGACCGATGCGCGTTGGGCGCTGGACAGGTCCTATGTGATGCAGAAGACGCAGGACAAGACGGCGCCGTCCGTTGCGCATAGCCTGGTGCGCCACGCCCCAACCGAGGTCTACACCGCCGGTTTCCAGCAGGGCACCGAGATCGCGGACGCGAACCGTTTCACAGGCAAGGCCGTCACTTTCCTGTCGGTGGCCAAGTTCAGCACGAATTGATCTGGCGCGGGATGAGTTGGACTGTCCTCTCGTAAAAATCGGCCGATGTCGCAGACTGCCTGCACGACAACCCGCTTGGCGCTGGCGCTGCCCCTCACCCTCTCCCCGCAAAAGGGGGCGGCAACGTCTCAGAATTCCCTCTCCCCGTTTTTCATGGGGAGAGGGTGAGGGGCAGCGCCAACCTAGAAGCAGAAGGCGCTAGGTGAGGCCGCTAACTCGCTTCCTGCTACCTAATCTGGCCATTGTGCAAAAAGCATATCTTGTTAAATAGATTTGTAGAATCAAATCCCGTCCTCTATTGATCCGGCCCTCATATCCTGGCGAGGGGGCAAGATGGGCAGCCGGCAGCTGCGCCGTTGGGGCGTGGATTCCATCAGGCAGACTTGGACAGTGCTTCTTGCACTGCTGGCCGCTTTGGTCGTGCAGCTGTTGCCGGTTGTAGGTGCGACCGCGCAAGGCGCTCCTGTCGTCACATCGGTTTTTGTTCCAGCCAACGGATATTACACAGCTGGCCAATCTCTGACTTTCAGCGTCCAATTCAGCGAGAATGTAACGGTGGATACCAGTGGAGGTACGCCGCGCATTCCGCTGACAATCGGAAGCACGACCCATTATTTGAATTATAAGGGAGGAAGCGGCTCCGCCTTGCTTTCCTTCGAATACACCGTTCAGCCGGGTGACATGGATTTCGACGGGGTTCAACTCGGAAGCGCAATCGAGTTGAACGGCAGCACTATTCAAAACGCCGTGAATGAACCGGCAAATCCCGCGCTCAATAACGTCGGCAATTTGAGTGGCGTCATGGTGAACACGGCAGTACCGACCGTCATCACCGCTGTCGTGGGCAATCCACCGTCCAATTCTACCGCAGTCACGTTCCGGATCGTGTTCTCGGAGCCTGTAACGGGTCTGACGCTGACCGATTTGATATTGTCCGCGGCAGGAACTGTCAAAGGTACGCTGTCTAGCCTCCAGACAGCGGACAACATCACCTACACTGTTCTTGCTTCAAACATTTCGGGAACGGGAACGCTCCGCCTGGATGTCCCCGCAAATTCAGCTCAAAACAGCGGCGGCAACGGCAACCTGGCTTCCAGTGGAACGGCGTGGACTGCTGGTCCTTCTTCCAATGCCGATCTTTCGCAACTGCAGCCTGGCGCAGGAACGCTCAGTCCCGCGTTCGCTTCCAATGTCCTGAGCTATTCGATCTCGGTGGCGAACAGCGTGGCCGATATCGCCTTTACGCCGACTGCCTCGGAGCCGAACGCCAGAATTGCCGTCAACGGGTCTCCTGTCGCTTCCGGAACCGCCAGTTCGGCCATAGCCTTGCCCGTGGGTACCACTACGATCAGAGTCGTCGTCACCGCGCAGGACGGAGCAACCACGCGGACATACGAGGTAACGGTCACGCGGGCCGCTTCCGCGGTTGCCGAACTCTCGAGCCTGGTTCCGAGTGAGGGAACACTCGACCCGGCATTCAGTCCGGCCAGATTTGCTTACGATGTCGTGGTCGGCAATCAGGTCGATCGCATCACCTTCACGCCTACGGCTTCCGTCGCGACGGCGAGGATTGCCGTCAATGGCGCCGCGGTTTCTTCCGGGGCGGCTAGTGCCCCGATTGCTCTCTCGGTTGGAGCAAACCAAATTTCTATTGTCGTCACGGCGCAGGACGGAACAACCACGCAGACATATGAGGTGACGGTGACGCGGGGCGCTTCTGCCATTGCAGAACTCGCGAGCCTGGTTCCGAGTAGCGGCAGACTCGAGCCTGCATTCACCCCGGCCAGATTCGCTTACGACATCAGTGTCGGCAATCAGGTCGATAGCATCACCTTCACGCCGACGGTTTCCGTCGCGACGGCGAGGATTGCCGTCAATGGCGCCGCGGTTTCTTCGGGGGCGGCTAGTGCCCCGATTGCTCTCTCGGTTGGAGCAAACCAAGTTTCTATTGTCGTCACGGCGCAGGACGGAACAACCACGCAGACATATGAGGTGACGGTGACGCGGGCCGCTTCTGCCATTGCAGAACTCGCGAGCCTGGTTCCGAGTAGCGGCACACTCGAGCCTGCATTCACCCCGGCCAGATTCGCTTACGACATCAGTGTCGGCAATCAGGTCGATAGCATCACCTTCACGCCGACGGTTTCCGTCCCGACGGCGACGGTTGCCGTAAAGGGCGCCGCTGTCTCTTCCGGGGCGGCGAGTGCCCCGATAGCTCTCTCCGTTGGAGCAAACCAGGTTCCGATTGTGGTGACCGCGCAGGATGGAACGACCACCCAGACCTACACCGTCACGGTAACCCGATCGAAGCCCGCTCTTGCCGCGGCCTCCAGAACCATCCAGGTGCTGGCCGGAACAACAGTGATGGTCGACCTGACGGAAGGCGCTTCCGGCGGGCCGTTTACGACGGCAGCGGTCACGCTGCTGCCCAGCTCCGATTCTGGAACCGTCCATCTCGATGCGCAGCAAAAGCAGCTGAGTTTCGATGCGAGCGCGACATTCGCGGGTTCGGCGGCAGTCCGGTTCACTCTGTCAAATGCATTCGGTACCTCTGCCCCTGCCACCATCACCTTCAGCGTCATTGCACGACCTGATCCGTCCAAGGATCCCGAAGTCGTTGGACTGCTGCGAGCTCAGATCGACGCAGCGAAGCGCTTTGCCCAGTATCAGACACGCAATTTCAACAATCGCCTGGAGCAACTGCACAACGAAGGCGACCGACGTCGGAATTCCCTGGATATCCGTCTTGGCTATCGCCCGTCGGACAGCGATGGCAACCGCGCTGACTACCACCCCCAACCAGACCAGTCCGACGGCAGCATGCCAAGCCTGCTTGGCTACGCTTCCGACACGAACATATCGTCGATGCGGCATCCGCAATCGAAAGATTCGACCTCGCCGATCCAAGGACCCGATCTAGGTCGTTTTGCGATCTGGTCAGGAGGCTTTGTCGATTTCGCCCAGCGCGACAATGGACATCTGGATATCGACTCGACGGCTGTCGGCGTAAGCGCTGGCTTTGACTACAGGTTCTCGGACCGGCTCGTCGCCGGGTTTGGCATTGGCTACGGGCGCGACAGGAGCGATGTCGGCGACAACGGTACCACGAACCGCGCCACCGCATATAGTGCGGCAATCTATGGCTCTTACAAACCGATTGACAATGTGTTCCTCGACGGTCTCATCGGCGGGAGCTGGCTCGATTTCGATTCAGAGCGCTATGTTACCGCCAATAGCGGTTTCGCCTCCGGCGAACGAGACGGCCGGCAAATCTTCGGCTCACTTACCGCCGCCTACGAGTTTCGGAATACCCGTTGGCTGGTTTCCCCTTATGGACGTTTCGAGCTGTCTCGGTCCTTCCTCGACAGCTTCACCGAGGATGGCGGCGGCATCTATGGGCTGGCTTACGGCAACCAGACTGTCGACACCGCAGCTGGAGTTCTCGGCATCCGTGCGAGCTATGCCATCAAGATGGACTGGGGCACCCTGACACCCGGTGTGCGGGCGGAATTCACTCATGACTTCGCGGGTTCGAGTCACGTCCAGCTTGGTTACATGGACATCGGCAGTCTTCCCTATGTAGTCGATGCCGATTCCGCCGGCGCCGATTACGCCACGCTCGGCTTGTCGATGGATGCCGCCTTGCTCAACGATTGGTCTATCGGAGTGGAGTATAGGACGGCTTTGGGCAGCGGCAGGCAGGATCATGCGCTCGGCTTGAAGGTCGGGACGCGGTTCTAGAGCGGATAAATCAGGGCTGCCGCTCTATCTGTTTGTTTTGCCGCATTTGTGCAACGCCAAGTGATGCCACTTGGCTGCAAAATGCTCAAGCCTACCCGACCCGGTCGTTCCTACCGCTCCTCCCTCCGGAACGGCTTCAGTAACGCCGCCGGTGCGACCGCATTGCGCGAGATCAGTGCCATGGCGACGATCGTCAGCACAAAGGGCAGGACGAGAAACGCCTGATAGGGGATATGCCCAAGCCCGCTCGCCTGGAGCCGCAACTGGAGCGCGTCGATCGCGGCGAAGAGCAGCGCGGCACCCGCACAACGCCAAGGGTCCCATCGGCCGAATACGACCAGCGCGATCGCCACCCAGCCGCGCCCGGAGATCACACCGAAGGTGAAGGCGTTGAACTGCGCCATCGAAAGGAAGGCGCCGGCGATGCCCATCAGCGCGCCGCCGAGAACCACCGCCTGGAAGCGGATCCTGATGACGCTGACGCCCGCCGAGTCGGCAGCGCGCGGGTTTTCGCCCGCCATGCGCAGCGCCAGCCCCCAAGGCGTGCGGTAGAGCACGAAGGCAGCAAGCGGCACGGCGAGGATAGCTATGTAGACCAGCGTGAACTGATTGAAGATCACCGGCCCCAGCACAGGTATCTGCGAAAGCAGCGGGATCGGCACGGTAGCGAAGCCGGTGATGCTCGGCGGCGTCGCCTGCTGGCCGAAGATCAGGCGGAACAGGAAGAAGGCAAGGCCGGTCGAGAAGAGCGTCAGTCCTATGCCGGCGACATGCTGGCTCAAGCCCAGCGCAACCGTCAGCACGGCATGCAGGAAGCCCAGCAAAGCTCCCGTAGCGGCCGCCGCGGCGATCCCCACCCAAAGGCTGCCGGAATAGTAAGCCGCGGAAAAGCCGGTCATCGCCGAGATCAGCATGATGCCCTCGATACCGAGATTGAGCACGCCCGAGCGCTCAGAGAACATTTCGCCGAGGGTCGCAAATATCAGCGGCGTCGCGATCCTCACGATTGCGGCGAGAAAGCCGACCTGCAGGATTTGGTCGAGGACTGCGATCATGCGGCAGCTCCGATGCGCCTGATGCGATAGCTGGTGAAGAGGAGCGCGACCAGCATGGCGAGCAGCGTGGTGCCTTGCAGCACGTCCGCCAGGAAAACCGGCACGCCGGTGGCGCGCGACATCGCCTCCGCTCCCGTCATGACTATGGCGAAAAAGACGGCCGCCGGGACGACGCCGAGCGGGTTGAGCCTTGCCAGCATCGCGATCACGATGCCGCTGTAGCCGAAGCCCGGCGAAAGATCGCTCATTACCTGGAAATGCACGCCGCCGACCTCGCCGACGCCGGCCAGGCCTGCGAGCCCGCCGGAGATCAGGGCCGTGAGCACGATCACTCTGCCGACCGCGATGCCGCCGTAGCGCGCAGCTTGGGCATTCTCGCCGGTGACACGGATCTTGAAGCCAAGCGTGGTGCGCGACATCAGGAGCCAGACCAGGCCGGCCGCGACGAAAGCGGCGAGCACGCCGAGATGCAGCCGCGTACCTTCGATCAGCCGCGGCAGGCCGGCCGAATCTTCGATCGGCGGCGAGATCGGATAGCCGCTGAACGGGTCCTTCCACGGCCCCTCGATCAACGCCATGACAGCGAAAAAGACGACGGAGTTGAGGAGCAGCGAGCTGACGACATCGTCGACCTTAAGATTGACCCTGAGCAGAGCCGGCACGAGCGCCACCAGCCCGCCCGCTGCCGCGCCGCCGAGCGCCATGAGCAGCATCGCGAGCGGTCCCGGCATCGGGAATGCACCTATGAAGGCTGCGGCCACGGCGCCCGCCATCAATTGTCCTTCTGCGCCGATGTTCCAGAACTTCGCGCGGAAGGCGACCGCGACCGCGAGCCCGGTGAAGATCATGGGCGCGGCCTTCACCAAGGTCTCTGTAATGTTGAGCTCTGACCCGAGCGCGCTGCCGATCATGATGCCATAGGCCTCGAACACGTTCGCGCCGGCAATCGCAATCAGGCCGCTGCAGAGCGCCAACGCCAGTGCGATGGCGAGCAAGGGCAGAGTCAAATTCAGCCATGGCGCGGAGGCGGTGCGCGGTTCGAGCTTCCACATCACGCCGCTTCCTTGATCCCGCTCATCAGCAGGCCGATCCGCTCGACCGACGCTTCGGCCGCGTCGAGCACGCCGGCGATCTGTCCCTCATACATCACGGCGATACGATCGGAGAGCACCAGCAACTCCTCCAAATCCTCGCTGATCACGACGAGCCCGCAGCCTTTCGAACGCAGCGCCAGGAACTTCTCGTGCACGAAGCGCGCCGCCCCGACATCGAGGCCGCGCGTCGGCTGTGCCGCCACCAGAACGGTCGGGTCAAAGGCGAGCTCGCGTGCGAGCAGTGCCTTCTGCAGGTTGCCGCCCGAGAGCGAGCCGGTACGAGCCGCCGGCCCGGGGCAGCGTATGTCGAAGTCCCGTATCTGTTCTTCGGCAAAAGCGAGAATCGCGTCCGGCCTCACGATCCCGCCGCGGCTGAACTTCGGGTCACCGATGCGCGGCAGCACCATCGAATCGGCGAGCGGCAGCGTGGTGACGAGGCCTTCGGTCATGCGGTCCTCGGGGATTCGGCCAACACCGAGTGCCATCATGTCGTTCGGCGTGAAGCGCCTGACCTCCTTGCCGCGCACCTCGACGCGTCCCTCGCGAGGGACAAGCGTCCCGGCGATCACGCTGGCCAGCGCCTTCTGTCCGTTGCCGGAAACCCCGGCGATACCGACGATCTCGCAGCTCCTGACCGAGAGGCTCGCCCGGCGCAGTGGCATGCCGGCGTGCCCCGCCGTCGAGACGTGGTCGAGCATAAGCACGACCTCGCCTTTCTGCGTCTGCGGGCGCAGCGGCGAAGTGATCTCGTGGCCGCACATCAGCCGCGCCATCTCGGCCGCGCTGCTTGCGTTCGGGTCAGACACTTCTCCGGCAACCTGCCCGCGACGCAGCACCACGCAACGATGGGTGAGCGCGCGCACCTCATTGAGTTTGTGCGAGATGAAGATGATACCGAAGCCCTGCGTCGCCATCGCCCGCAATGCCGCGAAGAGGCCGTCCACTTCCGCCGGCGTCAGCACCGCAGTCGGCTCATCGAGGATCAGGATCCGCGCGCCGCGGAACAGCGCCTTGACGATCTCCAGCCGCTGCTGCTCGCCGACCGAAAGCGACGAGACCGGCTGGTCCGGGTCGAGCGCGAGCCCGAACTCCTTCTCGATCCTCGTCAATCCGGCGATTGCGCCGGCGCGGTCGAGCCTGCCGTTCTTGCCGGGCAGGCCGACCAGGAGGTTGTCGACCACGCTGAGCCGCGGCGCGAGGTGGAAATGCTGGTGCACCATGCCGATGCCGGCAGCGAGCGCGTCGGCGGCCGAGGCGATGCGCAGTTCCTTGCCTTCGACAGCAATCGTTCCGCGATCGGCCTGGTAGACGCCGAACAGGATATTCATCAGCGTCGTCTTGCCGGCGCCGTTTTCGCCGAGCAGCCCCAGGATCTCGCCGCGGCCAAGCGTCAGGTCGATATCCTGATTGGCGCTGACACTGCCGAAGCTCTTCGAGATGCCGCGCATTTCGATGAGGGGCTGCGGGGAGGACGTTTCCAACGTTGTACCTACAAGCTGACGATCTGCGGTATGGGCGCTCTACGTCGCCCCCCTCTGTCCTGCCGGACATCTCCCCCACAAGGGGGGAGATTGGCTGTCATCAACGGCTTCGCCAATCTCCAAACGTTAGCGATTGGCGAAACAAAAGCGGCCGTCCAATCTCCCCCCTTGTGGGGGAGATGGCCGGCAGGCCAGAGGGGGGCGCGAAGGGCGCCACACTCATAACAACCACTCAATCCGACACCGGCGTGGCCTCATCCACATCGACACGGAATTCGCCGGACAGGATTTCGTCCTTCTTGCGCTGGACCATCTCCTTCACTTCAATCGGCAGCTTGTGCTCGAATTCATGATAGGGAGCGAGGTCGGAGCCGCCCTTGGCCATGCGCGAGAAGTCGCCATAGTCCTGCGCGGTGAAGACGCCTGCCTTGACCAGTTTGATCGCTTGCTGGACGGTCGGATACATGTCCCAGACCGGACCGGTGATCACCGTGTCGGGGGCGAGGCTCGACTGGTCGGACATGTTGGAGATCGCGTAAACCTTGCGCTCCGCCGCAGCCTCGATGACGCCAAAGCGCTCGGCATAGATCACGTCCACGCCCGCGTCGATCTGGGCGATAGCCGCTTCCTTGGCCTTGGGCGGGTCGAAGAAGGAGCCGATAAAGGTCACCTTCGTCTTGACGGCGTTGTTGGCCGTCTTGGCGCCCGCGAAGAAGGCGTTGACCAGCCGGTTGACCTCGGGAATGCCCATTGCCGCGACAGCGCCGACGACGTTGGACTTCGTCATCTTGCCGGCGATCAGGCCGGACAAGTAGGCTGGCTCGTGGATCCAGTTGTCGAACACGCCGAAATTTGGTTCCGCCGGCCCGGCGCCCGAACCGAACAGGAAGGCGACGTTTGGGAATTCCTTGGCGGTGCGGCGCGATTCGCGCTCGGCAGCGAAGGCATCGCCCATGATCAGCTCGTAGCCGCCGCTCGCATATTCGCGCATTACGCGGCCGAAATCGGCCGCTTGAACCTTCTCCGACCATTTGTACTCGATACCGAGCTCCTGCTCTGCTTTCTGCAGGGCGACATGGATCTGGTGATCCCACGGCTCCTCGATCGGGGTCGCGAAGATCGCGGCGACCTTGACGTTCTTGTCCTGGGCTAGAGCCATGCGCGGCAATGTCGCCGCGATGAGGCCCATGCCGCCGAGCCTGATCACGTCGCGGCGCGTGACGGGCGCGGCGAACCTCCAGTTTCCCTTGGTCATGGTGATTGTCCCTCTGATTGAAGCTGAACCGGAAGGCGGCCGCAGGTTCTTGCGCCTCCGTACGCCCCCAATCGCAGGCAGTGTGGCCAGCGCGGGGAAGTTTGTCCAGACGTGGCGTCTTCGACCGTGAGCAGTCCGTTGGCAACCCTCTCACGCCGGAGTATAAAGTTTGTTGGCGGTCCGGGCACGAGGGAGGAGCGTGACCGATTTAAGGAGCTGGCTAAGATCGGTCGGCCTCGAGAAGTACGCCGACGTATTCCGCGACCACGGGATCACGCTTGAGATTCTACCCGACCTCACGGGGGCGGATATCGATCTGCTCGAGCTTCCTACTGGGCCGCGGCTCCAGCTGGAGGTGGCTATCCGGAAGCTTGGTGGCCCGGCTCGGACAAAACCGCCCGTTGCGAACTCCGAGCGACGCCAGCTCACTGTGATGTTCTGCGATCTGGTGGGCTCCACGCCACTGTCCGAGCGCCTCGATCCTGAAGAATTACGCGAGCTCATCGAGGCCTATCGCAAGGTGGGTGACGAGGTGGTGGCGCGCTACGAGGGAACATTTGGGCGGTACGTGGGCGATGGGCTGCTGGTCTATTTCGGCTGGCCCGCTCACGAGGATGATGCCGAGCGCGCCGTGCGCGCTGCCCTGGAGATGGTGCATGCGGTGAAAGCGATCCACGCCGATCCGCCGCTTGAAGTTCACATCGGTGTGGCCACCGGACCAACCGTGGTCGGCGCGGAGTCTCAATTTGAAGCGTTCGGCAGGACCCTTAATCTGGCTGTTCGGCTCCAGGGCCTGGCCGGCCACGATGAGGTTGTCATTTCAAACGATACACGGCGGCTGGTCGGCGAGACGTTCGACCTGGAAGACCTGGGCGAACACCCGCTCAAGGGCATTGAGGTACCCGAGCGGGCATGGCGGGTGAACCGGATCGGCGACGCGGCAAGCCGATTCGAAGCCAGCCACGGCGAACGGCTCACCCCCCTGGTAGATCGCCAGAACGAGATTGAATTGTTGCTCAATCGCCGCCAACTGGCGAGCAAAGGCAATGGCAAGGTGGTGTTGCTTTCGGGTGAGCCCGGTATCGGCAAGAGCCGGGTCCTGCGCGAGTTGCGGATGCGTCTCGAGGCGAAAAATGTGCGGACATTACGCTTTCAGTGCTCACCCTATCACACCAACAGTGCCCTTTGGCCGTTTGTCGACAATTTCGAGCAGGCGCTGAAATTTGCATCGGAGCAAACGCCCGAGTCCAAGCTGCGCAGGCTCGAGAACCACATCATCGAAGAATATGGGCGACCGCGAAAGCATGCGCAAAACGATGTCCGCTTGATCGCCTCAATACTGTCTATCCCGTGCGAAGGTCCCTACAAGCCGCTCACCAAGACCCCGCAAAAGCAAAAGGACGACACGTTGCGGACCTTGGTCGAGCTCGTCGCGGCGGCCGCACGTAAGAGACCTAGCGTGGTGCTGTTCGAAGACCTGCATTGGGCCGACCATACAACACTGGAATTGCTGGACTTGCTGGTCGATCGGGTGAAGAGCCTCAAGCTACTGATGGTGCTCACCCATCGACCAGAGTTTCAAAACCGCTGGGCAAGTCACGACCATGTCGAAACTGTCGACCTCACTAACCTCACCCCTGCGCAAAGCTGTGAAATGGTGTCAACGCTTGCCGGAAACAAAAAACTACCCAAAAAGGTGGTAGAGAAAATCCTGACCAAGACCGACGGGCTGCCGCTGTTCGTCGAAGAGCTGACCAAGTCGATACTGGAATCGGGCCAGCTCACGGACACGAGCGATCATAACGGCTACGCGGGCGCTTTCGGCGGCCGCAGGATCCCAGACACCTTGCAAGACTGGCTTATGGCGCGGCTGGATCGGTACATGCCGGCAAAGAAGATCGCGCAAATCGGTGCGGCCATCGGGCGGGAGTTTAGCTACGAGCTAATCTCCGTTCTGGCGCCGCCGTCAATGGCTGATCTGGACGACATGCTGGAGCACCTGACAGCTTCAGGCCTGGTGTTCCGAAGGGGGACTGTGCCGCAGTGCACCTATTCCTTCAAGCATGCCTTGGTGCAGGACGCCGCCTATGAATCGCTGCTTAAGCGCGAACGGCGACAATGGCATGCCGATATTGCACATGCACTGACGATCGACAAAAAGTTCTCGAATATCAAGGACACCGAGCCAGAGATACTCGCCCGTCACTACACGGAGGCGGGCCTTTTCGAGCAGGCTGCGGAGTACTGGCGCAAAGCCGGTCGGAATGCTCAAGGCAGGTGGGCGTTGGAAGAGGCGATTGCACACTTCAAAAAAGGTCTGGACGCGATCGGACGACTGCCGGCGTCGAAGTTGCGAGACGGATTGGAGCTGGAGTGCCGGGTCGAACTGAGCACCGTCTGGGAAGCCTACAGAGGTTGGCCGACGCCGGAGCTTGAGAAGGCGCTAAAGCCCGCCCTGCCGCTTGCCCAAGCTGCCCGACAGCAAAAGCCGGAGCACCTGGCGCGCACGCTGTGGGGGTTGTGGGTGCAGCAGATGTCCGTTGGCCCCGTAGCGGAATCCCTGAAATGGGCAAAACAGCTTTTGCGAGCAGGCCAGAAGACTGAACACGAGGAATTGCTGCTGGTAGGCCATATGGCGATGATGGTGACCAACTTCTGGCTGGGCAATCCCCGTGTGGTGAAGCAACACGCGGACGAAATCCTGAGGCTCTACGATCGAGATCGTCACGCACACATCGTAAAGCTGATGAATCACGACCCCAAGACCCTCGCGGGGATTTACCTGTCGCAGGTGCTTTGGATCCTGGGCTACCCGAAGCGAGCCGCGGATATCGTGAGAGATCGTGACGATCACGCCCGTCTTATCAATCATCCTTTCGACACCGCGTTCGCGCTTACGCTGGGCGCTTGGGTTTTTCATTACCGTCGGGAACCGGGGAAGCAGGACGCGCGCAAGGCGGAAGTGCAGAGGCTGGCGCGGGACGCCGGCTTGCCTTTCATCTCGGAGGTACTTGCGCCCTTCCTCAGCACAGGCATCAGCCTTGCTCAGCAGGGGCATTACCGGAAGGGTATCGAAGATATGCAACGGGGCATCCTAGCCTGGGAAGCCGCCGGAGCGAAAACCGTCACTCCCTATATCCGGTCTAGGCTCGGTGAAGCGCTTGCGCTTAGCGGCGACGTCGATGCCGGCTTGGCGGAGGTCGATGCCATGCTCGAGCAGATCGATCGGCCCGGCTGGAAAGAGCGCAGCCATCTTCCGGAAATCCTGCGCCTCAAAGGCTGGATGCAGGAGCGTAAGGGTGATCTCGCCGGCGCTCAGCGCAGTTACCGCGCTTCCATCCGATGGGCGCGCAAGCAAGAGGCCAAGTCCTGGGAGCTGCGAACCGCGACCAGCCTTGCACGCCTTTGGCAAAAACAGGGTAAGGAAAAGGAAGCCTACGATCTGCTCGCGCCGATCTACGGCTGGTTCGAAGAAGGCTTCGATACGAAGGATCTCATCGAAGCCAAAGCACTGCTTGCTGAATTGGCCGCAAGCCGTGGGCTTCGTTGATGGAGACACTCGCCTCGGGTGACCGACGCTACGGCACGCCCGTAACTACGCCACGCACATTGGGAATGTAGCCAAGCAGCTGCGGCTTGAAGCCCCACCGGATCAAGATCCCGCCTTCTTCGGAGCGCGAATCGAAGGTGACGGCATTCGGTTCCAGGTGCTGCAGCCGAGGGAGGACGTCGGTCCGCCATTGCCAGGTCACGATCGGTGCAGTGCCGATGCGTGCCACACCGGGGTAAACGTATTCGGTTCCAGCAGGAAAGGTGCGAAACGGAATGCCCGCGGTCGCGCCTGCCCTCGCCACTTCGGAGAGGCAGGCGCCGGGATCATCGGCAATGACGAAGTCGACTTTCGCCACTGCGTTTCCAGCGCCGTCTTGGACGGAGAACAAGCGCCGCTTCCCCTCGCGCGTGATGTGGATCGTGCCGGGACGCTTGTCGGTGCCCATCCGCTCGCGTCCCACCTCGATCGCGACCCGGGTCGAATCGAGGAGCCGCACATAGAACAACGCCGTTCGGCTCTCCCACAGCCTTCTATCAGGATCGAACGCGCCGTCGAACATCGGCAGTACGCTGGATGCTCCATTCTGGTCAGCCGTGAAGCAGGCTCGGTCTGTCGGAGTACCATCCGGTACGGCGGCGACGATAATGAAGGCGGCGTCGTACGGCCGCAGCGAAGTGTCCCTGAGCTGATGCGACCAGAACATGGCAACTGCAGATTCGCGCCCATCCACATGCCTCATCGTCAGCGGCTTGTACCCACTGCCCGCCAAATCGCTGCATACCTCCGCGATGTTGGGGCATTCACCGTAGAGTTGCGCCATCTCTCCGTTGTAGTACTGAACTTCGTTCAGGACGATCGTCCCGCTCGCGGTTCTATAGGTCTTGCCCGTAATCGGATATCTGTCGAAGATCGGCTCGTAACGCTGATTGTCGACATCGTCCGGCAGCGGAGCAAACGCCTCCAAGGTCAGCTTGCTTTTCGCCTCGCGGGTCAGTTCCTGCTGAAACCTGGCGAGCACCTCGTTGACGTCCTCCGAGCGATGCGGAATCTGCAAAAGCCGGATGGCGTCCGAATTTCCCAATTCTCCGTCCTCGGCCAATTTGATGGCCTCCTGCATTATGCTGCTGGATCGAGTTGACGGCAGGGTCTCATTCCGCTGCAGCTGCCTGCGCAGCCCGGATACATCGCCGTGCCTGTATGCGTTGGCCTCAGGGTTCAGCACATCGGACGTGGCGGGTGGCGCAAGGGTTTGGGTGCCGGCGTTTGTCGTCGCCATGCCGACTTCGAGCGAGATGAGCGCCCGCAGGTAGTCCAGGCCCTTCATGATAAGAAGGCCCGAATAGCAGCCGGGCGCCACGTCGATTGGAACAGTTATGGATATCTCGAGATCCTTCTGCTCCTGCGGCTCCAAAGCGAGCTGCGAAGGTCGGAACTCAAGAAGCGAGTTCGGAATCCGGTGGCCCCGGCTGCCGAGCAGGTCGGTCGCCACGGGCACCAGACGCACAGGCCGGGTCTCGCCGTTGCGCAGCGTCATTGAGACGGTGGTCCGCTCGCCAGGCTTGACGGCCGCGCGTGGGCTCACCTTCGCCAGCGGTTCTGAGTGGCCGCTCGCCGGTTGATACGTCGAGAGGTCTTTGGCCGCTCCGTCTTGCAAGCTCGGCAAGAGAGCTCCGAGGCTGTTCACCAACTCATGCACCTCGTGCAGCCCCGGGTAAGTCTCGTGCGAACGAGTTCGGTGAGCAGTCACAGCATCTCTGCGAGCCTCGAGCACGCCCTTCGCCATCTCTTCGTCGAGCACTGACGCCGCCTGCGCCACGATCGAAGCCGCCGGTTCGCCAACGGTCGGGGCTGCGCTGCCGGTAGTGTCCGGCTCTGCGGCGCTGCCATGCGCGGTCGCAGGCAGCAGCGACAAAGGCCCTGTCGATTGAGAATCCGGGAACGCGATCAGCTGCCGAAGAAAGGCGTCCGCCGCGTCGAGACCCTGGCGATTGTCGCCGATCACCTTCCCCGCCTTCGCGATGATCGATCCCGCCGGATCGCCGACGGTGGCGGCTGCGCTGCTGACAGTGCTCGGCTGCCTCGAACCAGCCTGCGCAGGCATGGGCAGCAGCGACAAAGGCCCCACCGATTGAGAATACGGGAACGCGATCAGCGGTCGAAGAAAGGAGCCTGGCGTATCGAGAGCCTGGCCGGCGTCTGGCATACCGCTCGCGAGCGGTGTTTCACATGATCGTCGATGGTCTTCCACGAGCCCTCCCGTGAGCGTGCCTAATTCATCTCCACGAATTGCGCTGCCTTACGTGACCCATCTAAACGTCCCTGCTCACCATATAGGAGATGACCTGGTTCAGGAACGTCTTCTCATCCGACTCCGGGACGTCCCGGAACGCTCGGTTGAACTCGTATAGCGCGGCGCCGGCCAGCTGCCTCGTTACCTTGCGTGCGTGGTCCAGGCTTCCTCGCGATCGCATGAGCTCCAGAATCCAGCGCATGTCCTGCGCGGACCGCGCTGGGCGTGGCTCGCCAAGATAGGCGTTTATGCGAGCGGCTTCGCGTGTATCCACCTGGCGCAGCAGGTGTATCAGCATCAGCGTCCGCTTCCCCTCGAGCAGATCCCCGCCAATCTCTTTCCCGTAGCGCCGTTCATCGCCCGTGAGATTGAGAAGATCGTCCTGAATCTGGAACGCCGTGCCGAGATAGGATCCGAAGCGATTGAAACGATCCAGGTCGACGCCGTTCCTGGTACCGATAAGCGCGCCGATCCGACAGGGATGAATGAAGCTGTACCAGCATGTCTTCTTGAGGACCATCCGCAGGTAGTCCTCGTCGCTAATGTCGAGGCGGTTATCGCGCATCCAGCCAAGCTCCATCGCCTGGCCCTCGAGCGACTCCTGCATCATATGCTCGAACTCGTCGTACACCCCCGCCGTCAGCGTGTGCCCCAGGGCGGGCAGATTCTCGCGGAGTATGCGGACACTGATGGCTGTCATCATGTCGCCGGCATTGAGAGCAATGGGCACCCCTTGCTCTGAATGCAGCGTGGGGAGACCGCGTCGCAGCTCGCTTTCGTCCTCGATGTCGTCATGCACGAGGAATGCTGTATGCAGCATCTCGATGGCGGCAGCGGAGGCGAGGGCATCAGATGCATCCCCGCCAAAGGCCTGGCACGTGGCCATGCACAGCGCCGGTCGGATGCCTTTCCCCGTGCGGGTTAGATAAGAAGTCAGCGGATCATAGAGATAGCGCTGCGGCTCTCGCCGAGGCACGGCCGCAAGCAGGCGAGCGAGCGCCGTCTCGCGATAACTCGCTAATCGAGCGTGAAATGGATCGAGCGCCATCTCCTCCCGAGCCCTACTTCGGAATAATATCCACTCTGCCGGAGCTGCTGCCGCCCCCATTGCTGGTGCCTACCGCTCGCCTCAAGCCTTGTGCCTCGACCAGCCGAACCGCAAACAGACGCACCAGCCGCTCGACCAGCACGGTTGCCTCGTGCCTGAGGTCGGAAGCCACGCCCGGCTGCGCCTGACGGTCGAGAAAATGCACGACCGCCTGATAGGGCTGTGGCAAAGCTCGGTGCGCGCTCGGGAGCCCACCGCCCTCGGAGCCCTGTTCCAACGCCTGTATCGATTTCTCCACTAGTTCCGCGAACGAAAGTCCGACGCGCACCATCGCGTCATCCCACGGCAGTCCCTGCGTGAAACGAATGAGATCAAGCTCACGCCAAGGCAAGAAGATTTCGGGCTCGTTCAGGTCCCACACGCCGCAGCGGACGGCATCGGACGCGGCGGCATCGAGGATGCCGTTGACGGCTCGGCGAGCGGCTTCGTTGGCAGCCTCCATGGTCGCGAGGTCGGTGTGGGTGCGGACGTAGTCGGAAGCCAGGAACAGATTGGGGATCTGCGAAACGGCTTCCGGCCGCAGCTTCCACGTGTCGACGAGATTGACGAGCAACGGTTCCTCGTTGGCCGTCGTGCCTTCGTGGCGGCTCAGGCTCGGGTCCAGGCTGAAGCTATGAAGCTGCTCATCCCTGAGCATGACGACGTGCCCGTAGTTCACGCTCCGTTTCAGCTGCTCCCACACTTCGGCCTTGATTTCCTCGGGCGTGCAATCCTTGGCGGCTTTGCCGTTCAGGCCTGGCTGGTCCCATTCGGAGATATCGACGGAGATGATGCCCCTTACCGTGCCGTCTCCGTATGCCGAGAGACTTACATTTCGCCAGAACTGCGCCTGTGAGATAGACGTCAGCGCCCACGGGGAATCGACGTAGATGCTGTGGCCGTGTCCGAGTGGAACGTCTTCCCTCAGATAGATCTGGATGCCGTTCATCCACTCCGTGATGTCATCGAGCGTAAACAGGTTGCCCAATGCCGGGTCTGCCCCGATCATTTCTTGCGTGATCAGATCGATAACGTCTTCTACCGGCATCGCGAAGATGAAGTAGTCGCCCTCGACCGTTACGGTCGATCCGCCTCTGTCGATGGTGGCCGAGCGGATCCGCTCGCCATCGAACGACACTGCGACAGCCTTGGAGTTGACGTGATAGGCTACTCCTCGTGACTCTAGATAGCGCCGCCACGGATCAATCCAGACGTCGTTGGTCGGGCCGTTCAGCACGCGGTCGGTGCTAGGTCCGGGTGCGACAATGTCGAAGAGCAACTGGACGAAGATGTCGCCTATGGTCTTCGTGCTCGCTTTGCGGGCTTTCGCGGCGACCAGCGAGCGCGTGATCCCGTGGCCCAACAGCTTCTGGTAGGCGGGCGAGCGGTGCTCCGCGCCGATGAAGTCCCACCAGGCGATCTTCTCGTACTCTTCGTGGCGCCGTTCCCGGCATGACGTGACGATCTGCCAAACTTTGGAACCGAAGAATTTCAAGTCATCGTGGCTCAGATCGAGATCGCCGTTGAAAAAGCGGCTGACGTCTTCCAACGCGACGCGCACGTCGTTGAGCGTGCGGGGAAAGCGTGCAATCACCTCAACCGGAAACCGCCCGTACCGGGTCAATCGGCATCGAGTCGTGTCGACGAGGTTGTCGGCGACCGTTCCGGCTGGCCCATACGGGATTCGGGCCATCGTGTCGGTGACGTGACGGTAGAAACGGGGGAAAAACCGAAATCCGTGTTCGCCGGGCAGATTCTTGCGGCCGTTCTTGCCCGAGTCCTTTAAGGGGAAGCTGCGGGCCTTGCCGCCGGGAATTGGAAGGAGTTCGTAGACTTCGACATCGAAGTGCCGCTCGATCAGTTCATGAGCGGCGCTGAGGCCGGCAATGCCCCCGCCAAGGATGATGACCTTCGGGTTCACGGATCACTCGCACGTCCCTCTGTGGCTCTGACTGTAACCGACCTTACGCCGGTTTTTTTGGGTGAGCCAAGTTGGTCGCCAACTTGGCTGCATGTTCAGCCTGCTGAACCAGTGGTTTAGCATCCTGGACTGCCTGTTCAGCCGCATCTTCAGCGTCCGCGACCTGCGCTATGATATTGTTGGCCTGCGGTAGTTCGCCTGCTGCGGTCCGGGCAACTTCAGCCTCTTTTTTTGCTGTGTTGGCGGCAGTTTCTAATTTATTATACGCGTCTCCAGCCTCTTTTCCTTTCTCACTGGCCATTTTAGCTGCTTCTAAGGCGTCCGCTTCTGACGTCGCAGGTTTTCTAATCAGATCCAGTTTGCCTAATGCCACCTTACGCGCGTTTATGATCATTGTTAGCATATTCACAGCATCGTCTTTGGCCTTATTTGATCTGTCCAAAGCTTCCATTGCTTTCTTCAGGGCCGAATCAGATTTATCATTCATCTTAGCACCCGATCTTCTGCCTATTTCTTGGTGTTGAGCATTAGCCGCGTCCATATAGGGCCGCGTTTGCGTCCAACGCTAACCTTTCGGCGGCCCTTTGGGCTGCCGTAGGTCCGATCCTGAACCCCGTCACCGGCGCCTGGTTCTGATCCCTAATCCTCAAGACGAAACGCTCGTAGACCCGAAACAAGAACCTTGCCTGTCCCGTGCGCTGAAGGAACTGGACGACCGGATCCGTTCCCACAACGACGTCGATAGTATCGCCGGCCTGAGAGACAACGACGCCCGTCCCGGCGTCCATCTGTCCCGAGCGCAGCAAGAAACCCCCCTTCAACATCGGCGTAATTCTATCCGCGGGAAGGACGAGGTTTGGGGTGGGCCTATGCACTTCCTCGAAAAGCCTGTTCCCCAGAATACAGGCGAAGGGACCAGGGTTGAAACGATCTTCCAGGAGGCCAACCGCATTTACCACCTGCTCTACAACGTCGTTGCCGAGCGTGGCGGGATTGATCAGTGGGTTGAAGTTTCGCCTTGTCGGGAGATCAGCGAGTCCATCCTGCGGCTCGACGTTATTCGCCACGAATTGCGAGTCTTCCTGCCCCGAGCCGCGGTGGAACCCTGCAAATATGATGCGATCCTCTTCTTGGGCAAGAATGTTTCCCGCCCGCCGAAACAGGAGCACGGCATTCGACAGCGTCTCTTCAGCAGCCTGTTCGCTTGAGAGCTCAACGTTTGTCGTCAGATTAACAAGCTGCCGATTTACGCTAGGGTGATTGGTGATGAGGGTGAGTACGCCTCCTCCGACAATAGGCCCGAAGATTTCATTGCGCACGATCTCGGCACTGCCTGAAAGCGGTCCGTAATGCCTGAGGAACTGACTCGAGACGCTCGCTTTGGAAAAACCGTCTTTGACGGCTTCGTTCACCTTCTGCCACTGGGCATCGTCCCAATTCAATTCAGCCATCGTATGCCCCTCGAGGTGTTGGTCCCGCACAGATGCAGGACGTCGAAACGCCGGGAACTGAAGGCGCCTTCCATGATGACGGTATGGCGAACGGCATTATGCCGCCACGGCCAGGCAGTCGGAACGAAGGAATTGGTGGCCCAACCACCAAATGCTTGCTCAGGCGTGGGCGACGGTCGGCACATGCGCGCAACAGCAAAGACGATAGCGCGCCGGGAAGGGAAGCAGAGCCCAGTTCTCGCCAGGCAATTGCTTACAAATGCCGTTTGGTCGACCTTTTCCCATGCCGCCGATGACATCGAGAGCCCCGTCGACCTCCGGATCAAAGCATCGTTAAGCCCGTCAGCGGTACCCCGTCCTGTAAAGCTCCGGCATGGCACAATATACTTGTGTAGTAATGTAAGGCTAAGCTTACCACGCCCCCCTTGGCTGTGCAATGGACGCCGACGTAACGGCTTGTACAGCTAGGGATTAAATCGCCGGTCTTGCACGACAACTTAGTGGATATCTCCGATCAGCGCCGGGCCGTCCATGCGCGGCAGGCCTGATGAAGGGAGCGGCTGCCCGGCGCGGATGGCATAGATATCCAGGCGCACGATCAGGTCCGCCATAGTAGCGCGGCCCACAGCGAGGCACTGCAATCGATTGAGCCAGAGCCAATTGGGATGCGAGGTAATGAACTGCGGCGCGAGCACCAGGGGCGGTACAGGTTCAAACTCGTTGCGCACAGCGCGCTGGTATCCGTCCGGCCCCAGGTCGAAAATGCCATAGTAGCGCGAAAGGAGCAGCGCGCCATCGTCCGTCTGGTAGGTAATGCGCGATTCGGCGATACCCACGCCGTCGCGGCGCAGTACCATCCAGTCGCCGCCGCGAACCTTGCCGTTGATTTTCGGTCCATGAATCTCGCCGGATTCTATGTAGTACGTGATGTGCACGCCGTCGGGCCCGGGCCCGAACGACTCAGGCGGGTTGATGAGCTTCACGGTGAACGCGCCCAGGAACTCGGAAGCCCACTGGTAGCGCGGCACAGCTGCAGGGGCAGCCGCAGCGGTGTCAGGCGCTGCCTCTGTCAGGGGCGCCTGGATCCCGCGCGTGGAGCGAGCGGGTAGCCTTTGAACGATCAGGCCCGAGCGTTGGACCACCGGCAAATATTCAACCGTCTCGTCAGGCCCCAGTGGCGGCATCCGTACGCGGAAGCGCTGCACTTCGGTGGCAGGATCGGTGCCTTCCGGCCATGCCCTCACAGCGGGGCGTTCGCGGCCGTTCGACTTGAATTCCACGATCATCTGATTGCTCGGATGGGCTGGGAGTACCGAAAACAACAAATCCAGAGGCGATCCAGCGCTGACCTGCGAGGGTAGTGCTGCAAAGTCGAAGGGCGGGTCTGCGCGACCACGCCAGGTGGAGAGTGACGGCGTCAAACTCGTCCCGATGCAGTTGGTCCAACGAGCCTAACAATACTCCCTACGGACCTTCTCGGCCACTGGTTGATCGGCCGAAGATATTTTAGTTGTAAGGAATACGATCGTCCGGCAACATTGCTGGTAACCGGCTGAAATCGAGTAGCATTGCCACTAGCACGTTGAGGAGACGGGCATGTGCGCGGAGCATGTTGAACGTCGATTGGCGGCTATCCTGGCCGCCGACGTGGTGGGCTACAGCCGTCTGCTGGAGGCCAACGAAGAGGAGACGCTCAACGCCCTTCGTCAGCACCGCCGGGAGCTCTTCGATCCCGCCGTCGCCAAGCACGGCGGGCGTGTCCTCAAGTTGATGGGTGATGGTTTCCTGGTCGAGTTCAGCAGTGTGCTCAGCGCTGCGCGCTGCGCAGTCGAAATCCAGCGCGGTATGCTGGAGCGCAACGTCGGAATCCCGGGGGACAGGCACTTCACGTTCCGGATGGGTCTAAACCTGGGGGACATCGTCTTCGACGGGGATGATTTTCACGGGGACGGCATCAACGTGGCGGTCCGGCTACAGGGTCTTGCCGCGCCCGGCGGCATAGCCTGCTCGGCGGCGGTGCGCCACGAGGTTGGAAACAAGCTCGACCTGGGCTTTGCGGACCAGGGCGCGAAGACCGTGAAGAATATCTCCCGTCCAGTCCACGTCTATTTTGCAGATTGGGGCAATGTAGCCTCGCGTGAGGAGGTTTCAGCCGGAGCAAGCGCCCTCACGCAGGCATCACTGACCAAGCCGTCGGTTGCAATCCTGCCATTCGCCAACATCAGCAACGATCCCGGGCAGGAATTCTTCAGCGATGGCATAACCGAGGACATCATCACCGATCTGTCGAATGTCTCAGGCCTGTTTGTGCTGAGCCGCAACACCGTTTTCACGTGGAAGGGCCGGAACGAGAACCTGCAGCGCATCGCCCGGGAACTCGGGGTGGCCTATGTAGTCGAAGGCAGCGTCCGCAAAGCCGGGAACCGTGTCAGGATCAACGCCGAATTGATCGAAGCAGCCAGCGACGGCCACCTCTGGGCCGCACGCTACGACCGCGACCTCACCGACATCTTCGAAGTACAGGACGAGATCGCCAAGGCGATCGTCGAACAGCTCAAGGTCAAGCTTCTCCCGGAGGAGAAGAAGGCGATCGAGCAGGCCCCGACGGAGAGTGTGGAAGCCTATACGCACTATTTGAGGGGGCGCGAATATAGCCATCTCGCGTCGAAGGCGAACCATTTGATGGCGAGGCAAAGCTTTGCAAGAGCCATTGAACTCGATCCGAACTATGCCCGCGCTTATGCTGGCATCGCTGTCTGCGATGCGCGTCTGCGCTCCCAGTTTGGGGTGCAGATTTCGGTGGATGACATTCTCGCGAACACGGCGAAGGCACTGGCGATCGATCCCAATCTGGCGGAGGCACATGCGGCCAGGGGGTTCGCGTCAGCGGTCGCCGGCAATCGCCCCGAGGCGGTCTCTGCTTTCGAGCAGGCTTTGTCGGTCGATCCCAATTGCCACGAAGCCAATCGGTATTATGCCGAGTTTTGCGTCACCGACGGCCTTTTCGAACGAGCGGCCACATATTTCCAGCGCGCGTTGGAGATCAAGCCGGCGGACTATGGTGCGCCCACCATGCTTGTGCACGTCTTTCGCTCACTCGGCGAGATGGACAAGGCCGAAAGTTACGCACGGATCGCGATTAAGAAGGCTGAGGAAGAACTGCGGCTTCATCCGGAGAATGCCAATGTTGCATGCCTTGGAGCGACTTCGCTGGCCTTTCTTGGTGAACGCAATCGAGCGTTGGAATGGCTGGCTCGCTCCCTGGCGACCGATCCTGGAGACATCAATATCCAATACAATGCCGCCTGCACCTATGCGGTGCTTGGCGAGGTGGAGAGAGCGATCGACGTGCTGGAGGCCTGGATGCCGCAGGTCGGCATTGAAATGAGACTGTGGTTCAAAAACGATTCCGATCTCGATTCCATTCGCAGCCACCCACGCTATTCGAGGTTGGTTGAGCTTTGTGAATAACGCCCCTGCACATTTGGCGGGTAGCTTCTAGTACTATTTTGCGAGTTGCTAATAAACTGCTCGTTGGGCAGCAAAGATCAGTTTAAACAGCCCAATATGAAGTTTGGAGGGACGGATGGGCACCCGGTTCAGGCTTTTTGTACAGCCCCCATTTGAGGATGCTCGGTCTAGTCCCGAGATCATCACGATGTCATCTCCGCTGGGGAGCCTCAGAGCTGGTCCATCGGACGACCGGATGTATGTTGTGGAGCCGGTCGGCAAGACTCGTCCTTACGGCGTGAACCGCGGGCCACTGGGCACGCCCTACATTTATCTGCCGCCTTGGGCCGGAAAAATTTTTGAGCCGGCTGTCCCGGACGAGCAAGGCAATTTCGATCATTACCGGCCTTCGATGCCTGGCTTCGAAGCTGCACATGTCTTCGGCTGTGCGCGCTTCACACTGGACGTCTGGGAACACTATCTCGGCCAGCCGCTCGTCTGGCATTTTCGCGACCATTACGACCGCCTGGAAATCTCAATCCTGCCGCAATGGGACAACGCTCAGTACGGCTATGGATTCCTCGAAGTCGGGAGTCAGTTCGAGAAGGACGGACGCGTCCTTCCCTTCAGCCTGGACTTCGACGTCATCGCGCATGAAGTGGGGCACGCGATTATCTACAGCGTGCTCGGCGTGCCGAGCCCGGGGACTGAGTACCCCGAATACCTTGGCTTCCAGGAAGCTTTCTCCGATTGCGCGTCGCTGATTGCAGCCATGCATTTTCCGTCAGTTCTCGACAACGTCCTCACGGAAACGCGCGGCAATCTCTATCTCGCCAATCGCCTCGAGCGGTTCTCCGAATTTTCGCCGCATCGTCAGATACGTTCGGCCAACAATAAGCGCACTATGGCCGAGTTCGTCCATGGCTGGAAGGACGAGCACCTGCTATCGCAGCCACTCACTGGTGCGATTTTCGACATCCTCGTCGACATGTTCCACGAGAGCTTGGTGGCGCGTGGTCTGATCTCGCCTGCCGTCGAAAATCTCGCAGACATCGCGGAATTTGATCCGGCTGCCGAGGCGCGACTACAGGACGCTTTCAACTGCGCTTTCTTTCGGAACTCAGACGGATTTTTCGAGGCGCTGCTCGCTGCGCGCGATGTTGTCGGAACATACCTTGCGGAGACGCTGTGGGCCCTGGCCCCCGATTTTCTGGACTACGGCGATGTCGCGAGAACGATGCTTGCGGTTGATCAGGCCGAAAGCGGCGGTAAGTTTTCAAGGATCCTTTTCCGAAACTTCGAGCGGCGGAAGATTTTTCGATTCAGGGCGGGGCCACGTCTGAAACCACCCAACCGAAAAAGTCATGTCCATGACGCGCGAATCGCATTGCCCAAAGATCAAACTCATTTGCCGGCGATGAGCTATCTCGAACGCTATTGGGCTTTGAAGCCCCAAACATCCAATCGCCATTCACCGATCTCACTCTAAGAGGGACGACCAATGCCAACCGAAACGATCTTAAGTGTATCAGCGATACACCTGTTCGGTAGAGAGCTTGAAGATATCAGGTTGGCTGCACGCAACGATGGTGGCCGCCCACCCAGACTCGGAACCAACCGATTTATTCAGGATCAAATCGATGCTCCTGGCAGTCGCTTGGCGAGGATTTATGCGTTTGCTTTTGAGGCTCAGTTCTACGAGTTGGCCAAGCCGACGATTCTCGTCGTCCACGGGCCGGGGACTGACGTCGACTATCCCCCACCCGCGAGCACTGACCTCAAGGTCTTGGATCGAGGACCTAGTGACCCTAGTCGTACCGGGTTGGCGTCGCAGATAGGATCCTTCGCGCGTGGAATGAGCGTGTGGGTATATGATAAAAGCGCATTTTCTATGCGACTGGATGTAGAGACGGGACCGCTGGAAGATGTCCTCTTGAACGCCGAATTGATGGAGCGTGATCCGCGTGTATCCTCAAGTGGAGTTCTGTCCCGATCGGGTGGAAGCCTGTCCAGGTCCGGCGGCGTGATGTCGCGATCAGGCGGAGTCATAGTTCGCGGACGTGGCGATCTGGATTGATGCTTCTACGGAAGTGCAGCTAAGTTCGAAAGGATAATCGGATGCCAACGATTGTTAGGGTTTGGGCTCCTGACCCAGTTGTCGTCGGGAAACTGAATGATCCGAAGATGGTCGAGGTGACGGCCGGATCGCCTTGGTTTGGAGATAGTGGAAAGATGAATGTTGAGTTTGTAGAATATAAAAAGAAAAGTTCTAATAACTCCAATACAATTGTGCCCAGCGTACATGTATACAAAGATACGCTAGAAGTAACTGATACTGCTAACATGAAATTTGGTGTCGTAGCTGATAGTTCGGCAACGCCGGGAACATACAAAGTAAAGGTTATTCGAAAGGAAGACAGTGGAAATATTCACGCGATTAGTGAACCCGAGGTGGGATTAGTCATAGTAAGTGGCGATTAGCAACGAATGTGTGATCAATAAGGTGGCCAGATCTGCCGGCAGCAAATCGTGCCGAATTGGTCGACCGTGAACTATTGCGATTTCACGTTGATACGAGGCGAAGCTGAGTGCTGAAGGCAGCCAGCATCAGGCACAGCAAAAGACTGAGCCAGCGGATGAGGCGGCGGAAGTTGTAGCCGGCGGCGG
>NZ_JAWRCU010000014.1:0-168053 GCF_033542235.1 Mesorhizobium sp. BAC0120
AACGGAATCACAAATCCATTTTGCAAGGAATCCCCAGCCGAAGACTTATTTTCCGGCAAAATCGGCAGCTTCGACTGCCCCAAATTCCCACTGCAAATCAGCGACTTGGCAATTCTTCACGGCCGACGACCTAATAACACCGCAGAACAGAGGTCAGGATATGTGACGCGACCATGACCTCCAGCTTAGTTGCGCGGGATGTCTGCTTGGGCAGAGACAAAGGTCGGCTCTATGACCGAGATGCCGGCGCGCAGCAGTCGTTCGGCCGACTGGAATGGGTCAGTTTGAGAGCTCATGCTATTTCGCCGTCTCAGCAATGAACGCTGATGGCACCGCAGCGGACACCTATCATTGTCTCCCTGGGGCATCCTCTGACCTTTCCGGCCGGCCGCGATAACAGCGCGGCTCATTCAGCTAGAGCGCTATGAGCCGCACGAGAGCCTTCAAGCCACCTTCTTGTAGACGATTTTGCGGGCCAGCCAGCACCCGGCGACAAGGCCGCGAACCTTTCCAGCCACGTCCCGCTCGACCTGTATGGTCCAATCCCCCGGGGCCGGAGCATCCATTGATCGTTGGCAGGATAGAACGAAGACATCACGCCCCACCGGGTAGACGGCGTGCATGGGGCCACGGCCAAGCAGGCCTTCAAAGCGTCCGAACAAGGCGGTTCCGGCCATCCCGATCTCCAGCGAAGCTTCCAACTCGTCGGAAAAATACTGTCCTTCCAACCCTAAGGAGGCTTCGCCCACGACGCGGACGGCCGTCGCGCTGAGGTTTTCGCCGGGGCGGTTTAACCGGATCGCGTCTCCGTCGCGTGCCAAGGTCATCGAGGGCGAACCGGCAATGTCCTTCGCCTGGAGGAGCAGCCGCTCGGAAGACGTGGCGTAGTGTGCATCAAGCGCTCCGGCGCCCGCTTCGATGGTAAGCAGAAGGCCGTTGGCCCGGTCCAGATAGCGTCCGTTCCAGGTCGGGTCGGCGGGGGCTGCAGAGGCTGGCGGCTCGTCGTGGCCAAGGGCGGCGCGCAGCAGCATGCGTGCCGCCTCATGCGCATCAGCCTCATGGTTGAGCAGCACGACCACCGACAGCCGTCTCGACGCTGCATGCATGCGCTGCAGGCGAAAGCCGCGCAACGCCCCGCCGTGACCGGTCACGGCGACGCCGTCGACCAACTCATGCGACAATCCGTAGCCATAGCGGGCGGGAGCCCCGTCGCTGAACGTCTGCGGCTGTGCTAGTCGCCGATAGAGGCCGCCCGCGTCGTCACGCGTGGCGTCTATGTAGCGCTCCCATGCCATCATGTCGTCCAGCGACGCCGATATCCCCGCGTCGCCCGTCCAGTAGACGCGGTTTGTGGCGGGGAAAAAACCCACCTGGTGGTTGCCTTCGTAGCCCGTCACGCCATCCAGGGGCTTGCTGGTGTCAGCGGTCAAAAGCGCTGTCTCCATGCCGGCGGGCCCGAACAGCCGACCGGCATAAAGCTCGGCAAGCGAGCGGCCGGCATGGTCTTCCAGCAGATCCGACAGGATGCGGAAATTGCCGTTGGAGTAGGAATAGCTACTGCCTGGCTCGAAATGGGTTGTACGCATGCGGGCCAGAAGCGGCTTGGCGTCTTCACGGCGGAATACGCCCTCGGGATGCGCACCCTGCACGACCGTCAGCGCCCAGTAGTCGCGCAGGCCTGACTGCATGTTGCAGAGATCGGCGACACGCGGCAGCCGGCCCTCGAGGCGGGGCAGAAAATCGGGGAGTTTGTCATCGAGACGGGCAGGATCGCCCACCAGGTCCAAAAGAACGCCACAGGTGAATTGCTTGCTGATGGAGCAGATCGGCATCCGCGTGGCCGTCGTCATGGCCTGCCCGCTTGCCATGTCGGAATATCCCCATGCCTGCCGAGCCAGAACCTCGCCGTTCTCCATGACACCAGCGACTCCACCCGGACCCTTGAACTTTTCAGGCAGGGCACGCAACGCCCGGTCCAAGGATGAAGGATCAATCTTGCTCGTCAATTCAGGTACTCCAGACGCTGTTGTTATGAATCGAACCGGTTTTGACGATGCCTCGCGGCGGAAGTCAATTTTCGTCGCGGAGAGATTTCAGGACGAGGGTTCGGGACGATGGCCGTGCCACGGCCGACGATCACCTCGTGCGATCCGAGAGCCACCAGCGGGGCGGTTGCGGGATCGTTGAACCCGGGCGGATTACGCAACAGAACAGGCGCGTATCCGCGCAGGCGTCGGCAAGGGCTTTGACTTCGGAAAGGAAGGGCTTGGTGCGGGGCTACTGGCGCCGCAGATGCGGCGAGAGCTTGCCGGAAATGCGACTGCAGGCCGCCCGCAGGATGCTCAATGTCGCCTCGTGGCGGCTCTCGCGGGTATGGCGGTTGACATAGGCGATGATGATCGACGCGATGGTTTTGCCGTCCATGCCGAAGATCGGGCAGCAGATGTCGGTGATGCCGACGAAGTCGCGGCTCTCCCGCAGTTCGTAGCCGCGCGAGCGGATCATGCCCAGCTGCGCTTCGAGGGCAGTGCGGTCGATCGGCGTATCTGACGTCTTTTCGCACTCACGGATAATCTTGTCAGCGGCCGATGGCGGCTGGAATGCCAATATGACCTGCCCGGATGTCGAGTCGGTCGCCAGCCTGCCGTAGCCAAGCTTGAGTGTGAAGGACATGTCATCGCCGCCGGGTACCGCCGCGGTTACCACTGTCAGGCCGTGATTGATGACGACGAGGTGCGGCGATTGCCCGCTTTCCTCGGCGACTGCGTAGAGTTCCGGCATTGCGGCGGTGACGAGGTCCTGCGCGGACGGCGTGTGAAGGCCGAGCTTGAAGAGCTTGTCCGTCAGCGAGAATGCATCGGTTTCGGGATCGCGTTCCAGATACCCGCGCTCTTGCAGCGCAACGAGCATTCGAAAAATCTCGTTCTTCGAACGGCCAAGCCCGTCCGCGATTTCCTTCATCGTCAGGGCGGAACGCGCACCCGCCAGCAGCTCGAGTACCTCGAGGCCTTTGGTGAGGGCGGGTGCCGAATAGGAGGGCTTTCCGTTTTCGTTTTCCTTGCCGCTCATGAATCAATCCCCGTCGCCGCACGACCATAGAGAAGCGAATTCGCAGGTTCCAGCAGTTTCATATTCAAACTTGACACCATATATAAAACCGTCATGATCGACCCAACAAGCTGAAACAGCGTGAGTGGCATGACGAACTTGCAGGTTGTCGGGTCTGAAGTTTTGGGGCGCAGTGCGATCACGCCGCGCCGCAACAGCATTTTTACGTCGGTCGATTTCGATCGACCGGGAAAGCAGATCGGCTATTTCTGCGTGCCACAGTCCCCGCACGACGATGCCTGGGGAGCCGTTCAGGTTCCCTTGGCAGTGATCAAGAACGGGTCGGGCCCGACCGTGCTGATCGAAGCCGGCAATCACGGCGACGAGTATGAGGGGCCGATCGCGCTTGGCGAGCTTCTGCGCGATATCGACCCGCAGGAGGTTTCAGGCCGCATCATCGCCGTGCCGGCAATCAACGTTCGTGCGGTGGAAGCAGGCACGCGAACCTCGCCCGTCGATGGGCTCAACTTCAATCGCAGCTTCCCGGGCGACTTCAACGGCACGCTGACTGAGCAGATCGCTGCCTATCTCCACGACGTCCTTTTTCCGATGGCCGATTACTTTCTCGACCTTCATTCGGGAGGATCGTCGCTCATGATCCTGCCGAGTGCGATCATAGAGCCGTCGCCGACGACGGACGGCCATCGCCGCAATATCGCCGCCACGCTCGCATTCGGAGCACCGACAGTGGTGATGGTGGACAATCTGGGCGAGACGCGCACGTCGACTTCATCAGCCAATCATCAGGGCCTTGTCGTGATCGGCAGCGAGATGGCCGGCGGCGGCCTCGTCAGCCAGGAGGCACTTGCGATCTGCCGGCGCGGTATCCGCAACGTGCTGAAGCACGCCGGCGTGCTGGCCGGCGATCCCGACATACCGGCCGGCGCGAACGCGCGCGTGCTCAAGGTGCCCGGCAGCGACGCTTATCTTCTTGCCGATGATGATGGCGTGTTCGAACCCATCACCGAACTCGGAAGCGTCGTTCGAAAGGGCGATGTGGCAGGCCGCATCCATTTTCTCCGCTCGCCGGCCCGCGAGCCGGTGGTGCTCCGCCATCCGATCGATGGCGTCGTTTTCGCCAAGCGCCAGCCCGGTCGTGTTCGGCCCGGCAATTGCTGCTTCGTCCTCGCGAACGAATATCCAGAAGCGCTGGCCCACGAGGCGGTTGCCGATGAGCTATGAGGACATCAAGGCGGCGGCCGAGCGAATCGCGCCTTTCGTGCGCAGGACGCCGGTTCTGACACTCGATCATTGCGCCGGCTTTGAGTTGCGCAATCCGGTCCACCTGAAGCTCGAATGCCTTCAGGTCAGCGGTTCCTTCAAGATTCGCGGGGCCGTTAATCGCGTCAAGTCGCTCGCTGCAGAGCGGATCGCGCATGGCCTCGTCGCCGCGTCGGGCGGGAACCATGGGCTCGCCAGCGCCTACGTGGCGCGCCAGTCGGGCGTTCCTGCCACCATCTTCCTTCCGACCAACGCCAGCCCGATCAAGGCCGAGAAGCTTCGCAAATGGGGTGCGGAGGTCCGCTTCGCCGGGTCTGTCTGGGACGAGGCGCATGAGGCGGCGACCGCCTATGCGTCCGAAAAGGGCGCCTTCTACATGCACCCTTTTGCCGACCAAGCCATCGTCTCGGGACAGGGGACGGTCGCCATCGAGATGCTGGAGCAGGTTCCGGAAGCGGACCTCTACATCGTGGCGATCGGCGGAGGCGGGCTGATCGCCGGCATGTCGCAGGTGATCAAGACGGTCAATCCAAAGGCCCGGATCGTCGGGGTCGAACCCGTCGGCTCGCCCACCTTGCATGCCTGTTTCGCTGCGGGCGGCGTGGTCCGTCTGACTGAGGTCACGACGCGCGTCGCGACCATGGCATGCGGCCGCACGGATGAAAGCATCTACGAAGTCGCCCGCAGGCACGTCGATGAGATCGTTCTGATCGAGGACGAGGCGATGCGGAAGGCGGCAGAGCTTCTGTGGTTCGAGTTTGGTATCGCCGCCGATCTGAGCGGTGCTGCCTCGCTTGCCGCACTGATGGCCGGCGCCGTCGTCCCCAGGCCGGGCGAGCGGATCGCCGGCCTGGTGTGCGGCGCCGGGGTCGACGGATTGGCTGTCTGAGGAGGGCAGCCGAGAGAATGCCGGTGCTCGCCGACGCCGGAGGAAATGTCACCGAAAGGGCTGGCCGCAATGCCGGCAAAATCCAGCCGGTGACTATGAGAAGAGGCGAACGAAGGTCCGCCACGGACCAAACTGGCTGTGTTTAGAGGAGAACCAAGCATGAAAACCGTTCTGAAAGCTTCCCTCGCCGTGATCGCTCTTGCGGTCGCGACTCCGTCGATCGCTCAGGAGAAGGTGCTGGGCCTTGCCGCCATCGATCTGCAGAATTCCTTCTTCGTGCGCATGAAGGAAGCCGGCGACGTCGCCGCTTCCGACTATGGGGTGAAGTCCACCTGGCAGAGCGCCGAAGGCAGTGTCGAGAAGCAGGTCGGCATCATCGAGAATTTCATAAACCAGGGTGTCAGCGCGATTCTTATCGACCCGCTCGACAAAAACGCGGTGGTCCCGGTGATCAAGAAGGCCATAAACGCGGGCATTCCGGTCATTACGATGGGCAACAAGGTGGAAGCCGACGGCAACTACTCCACGCTCTACCCCGACTATGACAACATGTCGATGGTGGCCCGCGCCATTGGCACGTCGCTGGGCGGCAAGGGCGAGATCGCCCTGCTGGTCGGTTCGCGCGGCAATTTCGTTTCCGACACGCGCGAGAAGGGCTTCGTCGATACGATCACCAAGGAGTTCCCCGATATCAAGATTGTCGGCACGGAGCCTACCGGCTGGGATGCCTCCAAGGCGACCAACGCGGCGCAGACCTGGCTCACCACCTATCCGGACCTGAAGGCCATCGCCTGCATCTCCGACAGCCTCTGTCTGGCGGCGGATTCGGTCGCGACCTCGATGGGCTCGGAGCTGATCTACGGCGGATATGACGGCGACGCCGAAATGAAAGAACTGATCGACAGCGGCAAGATGGTCATGGACGTCCTGACCGGCGCCTATCGCGTCGGCTACTGGAACATCGCGGTTGCCGCCCGACTCGCGAAGGGCGAGGAGCTGCCGAAGGACCTCTACATGCCGACCTACTTCGTCACCTCGGACGCCACGGCCGAGAAGCTGAAGGCCGGCGGCCTGAAGTTCGACTACATCAATACCGAAAAGCAGGCGATTGAAGCCAAGAACTACACCGAGCAGCTCGGCCCCAAAGTCCCGGCTTCCGCGATGACGGTCGGCAAGTAACAGGTGTCGAGGCCACCGGCGCAGCAGGCGCGCCGGTGGCTCTTCGGCCTGCCAAAGCAGGCGGCCACCCCGGCCGACGGCTTTCCGTGTTTTAGGGGATGACACAATGGCCCGCGTCCCGATGTCCGACCTTCTGCGACGCAATGAATTCGTGCTGATCATCGTGCTTGCCGTTGCGGTCGCGATCTTCAGCTTCGTCGACCCGCGCTTCCTGACCGCGAGCAATTTCGTCAGCATCGCGCAGCAGAGCGCCGTCATTGCGCTTGTCGCCTTTGCCATGACCGCCGTCATCATAGCGCGCGGCATAGACATTTCCGTCGGCAGCACGCTGGCCTTCGCCGGGGTTGCCGCTGGCCTCGTCTATACCGCCACCGGTTCGGCCGCAGCGACGGTTGCCACAGCCATAGTAAGCGGAGGTGCCATCGGGCTCCTGAACGGCCTGCTGATAGGCCTTGCCGGGATTTCGCCTTTCATCGTGACGCTTGCGACCATGGCGTTCGGGCGTGGCCTTTCGCTCAGTCTGTCGAGTGCGTCGAGCATCGCGATCTCTGACCCTGTCATCCTCTATGCGGGGCGCGAGACCTTTGGCCTTCTCCCGGTCTCGGTCATCATCGCTGCGATCGTGCTGGGCCTGTGGTGGTTTGTTCTCCAGCGCACCGTCTACGGCCGCTGGGTCTACGCCGTCGGCGGCAATGCGGAAGCCGCCCGCGCTTCCCTGGTGCCGGTAAGCCTCGTGCGCATATCCGTCTATCTGATCGTCGGCGCAACCGCCGGTCTTGGCGCGATCCTGACCATCGGCCGCCTCGGCTCCGCCCAGCCGCTTGCCGGAACCGGACTCGAATTCACTGCCATCACCGCGGCAATCGTCGGCGGCACAAAGCTTTCTGGCGGACAGGGCTCGATATGGGGAACGGCAATCGGCGCCATCCTCCTCGGCGTGATCAACACGGGCCTTTCCTTCCTCCAGGTGCCGCAAATCTATATCTACTACGTCACCGGCGCCCTGATCCTGGTCGCGGTACTTGCAAGCCAGCCGGAGAGCGTGGCCGCCCTGCTCAAATCGATGCGCCCGAAAGCTCCGGCGGTCGCAGCCCCCGAGGCCGCGGCAGCCGTTTCCGCCGCTCACAGCATAACCCTTTCCGGGATCGGCAAGGTGTTTCCAGGCGTGAAGGCTCTCGACGGCGTTTCATTCACCGTCTCTTCCGGCGAGGTGGTCGCGCTTGCTGGTGAAAACGGCGCCGGAAAATCCACGCTCGTCAAGTGCATCTCCGGTGTCTATCGTCCCGACGAAGGGCGGATCATCATCGATGGAGAGGCCGTCGACTTTCAATCTCCAAACGATGCGAAGGGCATCAGCGTCATCCACCAGCACTTCAGCCTGTCGCCCGACCTGACCGTTACCGAGAACCTCTTCGTCGGGCGTGAGCCGCGCAACGCCTTCGGCTTCCTCGACCGGAGCCGGATGCGCCGCGAAGCGCAAGCGATCATGGATGAGCTGTCACTCGACATCGATGTCGACGCCGAAGTTCGGACGCTCTCGGTCGGAAGGCAGCAGATGGTCGAGATCGCTCGCGCCGTGCTCGCCGACGCCTGGTTTATGGTAATGGACGAGCCGACGAGCGCGCTCTCAAACCGTGAGCGCGACCAACTCTACGGTTTGATGGAGAAGTTGAAGGCGCGGGGCGCGGCCATTCTCTACATCTCACACAAGATGGAGGAAATCTTCAACCAGTGCGATCGCGTGGTCGTGCTGCGGGACGGGAAGTTCGTCGGCGATCGCCGTATCGCCGAAACGACCGAAGCCGAAATCGTTTCCATGATGGTCGGTCGGGATGTCGGCGACATCTTCCCCTATCTCGAGGCCGAGGCCGGCGAGAAGGCGATCGAGGTGGAAGCCATCGCCAACGGCAAGCTATTGAAATCCGCGTCGCTTTCGGTCCGCACCGGCGAGATCGTCGCGCTAGCCGGCCTGATGGGCAGCGGAAGATCCGAGGTGTTGCGGCTGATCGCCGGGCTGGAGAAGCCCGAGAGCGGGGAGATCAGGATATTCGGCGAGCGCCAGGCGGGAGGCGACATCAAAGCGGCCAACCGCGCCGGCATCGTCTACATCCCGGAAGACCGGCACCTTGAAGGTTTCGTCGGCACGATGTCCATCCGGGACAATCTTTCGCTTGCCTGGATCCGCGGCAATAACCGCCTCGGCATCCTGTCCCCGCGCCGGATCGCTTCGCTGGCGCGCGAGTTGATCGGTTCGCTCGGCGTGCGTCCGGCGCAACCAGAAAAGATGACGATCCAGCTTTCGGGCGGCAACCAGCAGAAGGTGGTCATCGGCAAATGGCTTGCGACGAAGCCAAAGGTGATCCTGCTCGATGAGCCGACGCGCGGCGTCGATGTCGGAGCCAAGTCTGAACTGCATCACCTGATCGCGCGGCTGAAGCAGCAGGGCGCAGCAATCCTCATGGTCTCCAGCGAGCTACCTGAAGTGCTCGGCGTGGCCGACCGCATCGTCGTCATGCAGGCGGGCCATACGGTCGGGGAATTGCAACGTGGGGCGAGCGAGCACGACGTGATGGCGCTCGCCTTCGCTGAGCGCCGGAAACCCTCAACCGTGGGAGCCGCAGTGTCATGACCGCCGCACGTAACCGGCTTCTACAACATGTCCTCGCGCTGTCGCCGCTCATTCTGCTCGCAGTCCTGACGGCCGTCTTCGCACTTGTCGATCCACGGGTGGTGTCGACGCAGAGCCTTCTCAACATCGTGTCACAGGCCACGCCCATCGCCGTGCTGGCACTCGGCGCGCTCATTGTGCTGTTGACGGGTGGCATCGATCTTTCGGCAGGCGTCGGCGTCGCATTTTGCGCGGTTCTCGTCGCCAGTCTCATCGACGCCGGCACGGGCCTGTCCGGAGCGCTCGCGATCGGGCTTGCCGTGATGCTGCTCATCGGCATGGCAAACGGAGCCGTCATCGCGCTTCTCAAAATTCCGCCCTTCGTAACGACGCTTGCGACAATGGTGGCGTTGCAGGGAGCGACGCTCGCCGTGGCCTCCAAGGGCGTCCTGATGCTGAAGGAGCCGTGGCTGCGCCTTATCGGTGTCGAGCGCTCGTTCGGCGCGCCCAACGTGATCTTCGCGACGGCACTGATCGCGATCGCGGCCGGAGTACTGATGCGTCGTACTCGCTTCGGCCTCAGGACCTATGCGTTGGGATCGGATCCAGCTGCGGCCGAACTTGCCGGGATTCCCGTCAAGCGGCAGACCATTCTTGTCTATGCGGCCTCCGGCCTTTTCGTCTTCCTGACCGCCTTCATCATGATCAGCCGCGTTCCGGTCGTCACGCCCAATATCGGCGGCACCCCGCTGCTGCTCGACGCGATCGCGGCGGCGGTGCTCGGCGGCACAAGCATCTTCGGCGGGCGTGGAACGGTCTGGGGGACTGTCGTCGGCGCGTTGATCGTGAGCCTTCTTACTACGGCGCTTCGCATCTTCGGAACGGACCCGTCCAGCCTCGAACTCTACAAGGGTGCAATCATCATGGCGGCACTGATGGCCGATTCGGCGATGGCCTATGCCAAGGCGCGCCTCGTGGCGGCCGCGCGATGAGCCGCGTCATGCCAGAGCCTGGCGGCGCGTGCGCTTTCGCGTCGATGACCTCGCCTGAGGCCGGCGCGCTCGCGTCAACGGGGCCGTCACGCCCCGTCGCGCTCCTGCCGACCGGAGCGGTGGAGCAGCACGGTCCGCATCTGCCAATGGGGCTGGACATCTGGCTTGCCACCGCGGTCGCATTCGCCGCGGCCGAAGGCCAGCCGGGCATAAGGGTGTGCGAGCCTTTCGCTTACGGCTCGTCTCATCACCATCGCGCGTTTCCGGGAACGATGAGCCTCAGCCCGCAAACCTTCATCGCGGTGCTGGTCGATCTCTGCGCCTGCCTGTGGGAGGACGGGTTCCTGCCGGTGATCATCAACGGGCATGGCGGCAACAGGGCCGCGATCCAGGTCGCGGTCACGACCCTCGGACAGCGCGGCGTGGTGTCGGCCGGCTTTTCCTATTTCGACCTCATCGCGGACGTCGCGGCCGAAATACTGCCGGATGCGGCGGGCGGAACGGGCCATGCATGCGCGCTCGAAACATCGCTGATGATGCACGTCCTGCCCGAGCGCGTTCGCACCGCGCTCATACCCGAGGGGACGACTCCTCCCTCATGGCCCGACCCTCACCTCTATGCGGGCCCGGCAGTGACGGTGTGGCGGCCGTTCGAGGCCATTCGCGAGAACGGCGTGATCGGAACCCCGTCCGAGGCGTCGCCGAGCGCGGGGGCCCGTTTGTTCGCAGCGGCCGTCGAGCGGAGCCGCGAAACCGTTCTCAAGATTCAAGCCGAATACGGCCGAAGGAGTACGCTATGACTGTTCATTTCAGATCGTCGATCGACGGTCCCAACCTGCGCGGCATGCCGATCGTGACGGAGCCGGAGGCCGGCGCGCGCATCGGCATGAACCGTATCGGAGCGGAGTGGGAGGCGGGCAGGACCGGCAAGTTCCTGAAGATAGACAGCCCCTCGTCCGGCCAGTCGCTGGGTTACATCGCGCTCTCCACGCGCGCCGACATCGGACGCGCCGTAGCAGCAGCCGAGGCGGCTCGTGCCAAATTCGGCAAGATGGGGGTGTTCGAGCGAGCCGCGCTTTGCATGAAGATCGCCGACGAAATCGATCGCAGGACGGAAGAGCTCGCGCGGCTGCTGTGCCTAGAGCAGGGCAAGCCGTTCCATTCGGAGGCGAAGGCTGAGGTGGGCGGTGCAGCGCTCGGATTCCGCAACGCAGCCGAGCAGATGAAATGGCTGGAAACGGCAGCCTTTCCTGTGGCGGACGCCAACAAGCGCGCCTTCAGCTTTCTCCAGCCCAAGGGCGTGTTCGCCATCATCACGCCGTGGAATTTCCCGCTGGGGCTTCCCTGCATGTATTATCTCGGGCCGGCCGTTGCGACCGGCAACACCGTCGTCTGGGTGCCGGCGCCCACGACATCGCTGATTGCGGTCGCGCTCATGGAATGCTTGATCGAGGCCGGCCTGCCGGACGGCGTCATCAATCTGGTGCTGGGCGACGGCGTGGAGGTCGGCGACGAGGCCGTCGTGCATCCCGGCACGCATGCGATTGGCTTCACCGGTAGCTCGGCAACCGGCGCGACGATCGCGCGGCGGGGCGCGGGCAAGCCGCTGCTTCTCGAAATGGGCGGCAATGGCCCGACCATCGTTCTTCCCGATGCGGACGTCGAGATGGCGGCCGCGCAGATCGGGGCCGGCTGCTTCCGCAATGCCGGCCAGATATGCACCGCCACGGAGCGCATACTGGTGCACAAGTCCGTCCACGATCGCTTTGTCGAAGGGTTGGTCAATGCAGCGGGAAAGGTGCGCATGGGCGATCCCTTCGATCCCGCCACGACCATGGGCCCGATCAACAACGCCGTCGCGCTCGACAAGATGCTCAGCCACATGGAGGACGCCGTCGCCCGCAAGGCGGACGTCGTTATGGGCGGAAAGGTTGCGACCGGCCTGCCGACCAATCTCTATTTCGAACCGACGGTTGTTACCGGCCTGGCACCGGAGAGCCTCCTCAACACGGAGGAATCGTTCGGGCCGGTTGCTCCCGTCCTCACATTCGAGACCGACGAGGAGGCACTGGAACTGGCCGCATCGAGCCCGTACGGGCTTTCGGCCGCCGTCTTCACGAATACGATCAGGAAGGCCTTTTTCTTCACCGAGCGGCTGCGCGTGGGGATCGTCAACGTGAACGAGATGAGCTGCTATTGGGAGCCGCACATCCCGGCAGGCGGCGCCGCAGGCACCCAGAGCGGGCTTGGCCGCACCGGCGGCCGTCACACGCTGATGGAAATGTGCGACCTGAAGACCATGACCATCGACATAACGCGCTGAACAACGTGTAGCGACGACTGAAACTCGGCGTCGCCATGCGTCGCCATCATCGAAAGGAATGCATATGACGATCGTGAGGCATGGCGTGGGCGAAGGTCGCGGATCCGGCGGGCGCAAGCTGCCCTTTGCGAAGGCGGTGGAAGCCGGCGGCTGGCTCCATGTCTCGGGCCAAACGCCGATGCGTGACGGCGAGATCGTTGGCCACGGCATCGTTGAACAGGCACGCATCGCCATCGAGAACATGCTCACGATCGTGAAGGATGCGGGATACGAACCATCCGATATCGTGCGTGTGGGCGTCTGGCTCGATGACGCGCGCGACTTCTGGAGCTTCAACGCCGTCTTCGAGAAATTCTTCGGCGATCATCCTCCGGCCCGCTGTTGCGTGGAGTCGCCGATGGTCGTCGACTGCAAGGTCGAAGTCGACTGCATCGCTTACAAAGCACGCTGACAAAAACCATCCGGGGCAGGAGATCGGGGCATGAGCGCAGGGGCGCCGATTGTGGCGGATTACATCATCGTCGGCGGCGGCTCATCCGGCTGCGTACTCGCTGCGCGCCTGTCCGAGGACCCCGCTGTCCGGGTCATTCTGCTCGAAGCGGGGATCGACGCAGCGAGGCCGGAAGATTTTCCCGATCTCGCCAGTCCTTATCCCGGGATCGCCTATTCCAATCCGCGTTATACCTGGGCCGGGCTGAAGGCCTCCCTGCCTTACACCGGCTCCAACCGGTCGGAGGGCAAGGCCAGCCGATATGAGCAGGCCCGGGTTCTGGGCGGCGGTTCGGCCATCAACGGCATCGGAGCCAACAGGGGCTCGCCGCACGACTATGATGAATGGGGCGAGATGGGCGTCGAGGGCTGGTCCTGGGAAGCCTGCCTTCCCTATTTCAAGAAACTCGAACGCGATCTCGACATAGACGACGAGTTCCACGGGAAAAACGGCCCGTTCCCGATCCGCCGCCGCGGCGACAAGATATGGACGCCCTTCACCCGCGCGATGCTGGCGGTCTGCGAGGCGCGCGGCATCCCCTTTCTGCCGGACCAGAACGGCAGATGGGAGGACGGCATCTTCGAGATGGCCGTCAATATGGATGAGCAGTGTCGAAGAGTCAGCACGGCGTGGGCTTACCTGACGCCTGAAGTGCGCCGCAGGCCGAACCTCGACATCCGCACCGAAACGACGGTTTCCCGCATCCTGATATCCGGCCACACGGCGCACGGGGTGGTGGCGCTGCGGGGCGAGACGAGGGAGGAGTTGAGGGCAACCCGCATCCTGCTGTGTTCCGGCGCGCTCGCCACGCCCGCGCTCCTGATGCGCTCCGGGCTCGGCCCCGCCGCACACCTTGCCGACTGCGGTATCCAGGCGCTGCACAATCTGCCCGGCGTCGGGCAGAATCTCATGGAGCACCCATCCGCCGGCCTCGTGCCGCATCTGAAGCCGACGGCGCGCCAACGAGGTGTCCCGGACTACCATATTCCGATCGGTTATCGCTTCTCGTCCGGCCTCGAAGGATGCCCCTCGGGCGACATGCACATGAACTTCGTGACCCGCGCGGCGTGGCATCCCGTCGGCCGCCAGCTCGGCTCCGTCTTCTTCTGGGTGAACAAGTCTTATTCGCGCGGTCAGCTGCTGCTCGATCCGGCCGCCCCGGACGGCCCGCCGCGCGTGGACTTCCGCATGCTTTCGGACCGCCGAGACCTGACGCGGCTCGCCGATGCGTTCGAACGCGCCGTGGCGCTTGCCTCCGACCCGAGTCTGGCGTCCGTGGTGTCCGGACTTTACGCCGGCGGCATGTCGGAAATCGGCAAGCGGTTCTCAAAGCGCACCAGGCTGGGTGCACTGATCACCGGCATCGGCGCAATCGGTCTCGATGCGATCGGATCGCTGAGGGAGAAAGCCTTTCCTTACATGCTGTCGAATTTCAATGACCCGGTGCGCCTCGCCGCGCACCGGCAGGAGCTGGAAGCCTACATCGCCGAGACCGTGGGTGGCGTCTGGCATCCCTCGGGAACATGCCGCATGGGCGCGGAAGGCGACCGGCTGGCCGTGACCGACAGCATCGGCAAAGTGCGAGGCATGGATGGGCTTTTCATCGGCGACGCTTCGCTCATGCCGACGATCCCTTGCGCCAACACGAACGTTCCGACCATCATGATGGCCGAAAAAATTGCGGATGGGCTGAAAGCTGCACGATAGCATGCGCAGACTTTTCGATAAGGTCATGCAGCAAACTAACGACCTCAGACCGACTTCGATGGCAGCCTGCTAGACGTTTCTCCGCCGCTTGGCCCGAAGCCTGTCGAGCTTGCCAAATTCGGTCATGATGTTCACGAGAACACTCACCGTCCAGCCGAATGTGAACAAGCCCGACATCGCTATGATCGGTCCGATCAGACGCCATCGATCGGGCAAGCTGACCGCGCCTTCGCCGAGCGTGGTGTAGCTTTCAAGAACATAATAGTAGCTGTCGCGCATCGATGGGACGAGTCCCATTGAATATATGGGAATGGCCCAGAGGAGCGTCTCAGTGAAATGCAAGGCAGCGAAGCCAGCGATGGTGAAGGCGAGAAGCACGTTCAGTCGCCAATGCGGCGTTGCGTCGTTCACCTGAACCCAGGCTTTGCTGAATTTTTGATTGATTGTGCGAAGGCCCAGGCCGTGAACGAAAATGATCACAATCATGACAATGGTCCCGAGAATTAGCTCCAGGACCGGATGGGGGAAGGAAAGTTCGTCCATTGGGGTGCCCAGCCTTCTTCCTACACGGTTACGGATTCGACCAATCTAGGTCTGTAAGTCCTCAGCCGAGTGGAGATAATGGGCCAGACTGCCAATCACAAAAGTGAGCGGGCTTCGCGGGTGGGCAGTTCAAGTGAAACTGCCTCAACCGGTTACGCCCCTGCCGCTCAATGCTCTGGAAACAGGAATGTCATCTCGGCGCGCAGCTGCCAGTCGGCGCCGGTAAGGTCAGGCTTGACGACATTGTAGTAGGCCGAAAGCTGTGCGTTGACGGCCTGGTGGCCAATCTCGAACACTCGTCCGATGCCTCCGCCAAGGGGAACGGTCCAGCGATTGTCGCTATCCGCTTCCCAATCGGCCGTCATGAGGGGGGCCGACGTCAGATACCAGCCCTTGGAGAGGTTGTAATTGAGGAACGGCTGGAAAGTCAGTTCATTGACATCGGGACGGTCGCCATCGCCAGCGAAGGACCACACGTTAAGGGCCAGGAAGCCGGTTGTTATATGCAGCGGCTTGACAGACAGGAAGGTGACGAACGCCGGACCGGCCGACCACTTTCCCGTCCCGAGCACATCGCTCGTAGCGGTTGGAAATTGAAAGACAGGCCCGACGCCCCAGACGAGGCCCACATCTGGAGCCAATTGTATGGGCTTGCTCGGCGAGAAAAACAGCTCCGGGGTGAGGTCTCCCAAGCCGAAGATATCACGGCCAAAATCACTGCCCGCAGTCTGTTCGAGCGCCTGGAGCTCCGGCCCCGGATTGAGGAAGGGCTCCTGATAGATGACCGGAAGGATCGGGCGGATGATCAGGTTCCAATCCTCATTGAGATGAACCGGAAAGACCGGCTGGATGTTGAGCACATTCTGAACATTGCCAGTGTCGCCAATGCCAAAGTTCGTGTTGTTCTGAAATGGCACGCTGATGAGATCGGCGATGGGGTTTTGCGCAGCCTCGCGCAAGGCATCCCCCTCCTGGGCATATGCTGTCGGGATGGCAATCAGTAACGCGGCGGTCAGAACCGGCACATGGATCAACGGGGTCCACACTGACGTTGTCCTCGCTCGTTGGTTTCCAGGGCGGAAGATAGCAGTCGACAAAAGTCTGAACAACGACATCAGGAACACAGCTACAATTTGGTTGCGCGACGTTGCGAATTAGCAACTACTAAATAGCTTCTTCTCTGAAAGCTAAGGTTAGAACGTTCGTGCCGCAGATGATGCCGGGCCGTATCCGGATGAGGAAAACGGCTCGGTGTGCCGATGCCTACGGCTTGCGCACCGCACCGATGAGGGGCGTCCTCACGGGAGCGGCGACTCCGTAGATGACCACGACGCCCTGTCCGCCACCTTTGGTAGAGATGGGATCGGCCGGGTCCTTGGCAACTACCGCGTCCAGGTCATTCCAGTTGTTCGCTGCCCAAACGTTGCCGGCCGGGTCGATGCCGACATCGGTAATCATCTGGATGCCGCCACTCTGGAATATATGGATGACATCGCCGGTCTTCGTTCCCGCCGCGTGACCCTTTGGATCGACGCCGGCCATCACGCCCACGCCGCGGCCCCAGAAATTGCCGAACCAGACATTGTCGGCACCGTCGATCGAGACACCCCACGGTACGCTCACGACGCCGTCACCGTAGCCTTTCGGGGCAGCTTGGGTGCCGTCGGGCGCGATCATGTTGACCACTCCGGTTTTCAACTTCGGGTTCTCTTCGAGCACGGTCAGCATGTGCTTCAATGCGATCGCGAACTGCACCATGATTGGGACGCCGTCGGGGATTTTTACCGGAGGGAATTCCGGCGACTCGTTGCTCGCCGCCCACAGGTTGCCCTTCGAATCGAGTGCCACGCCGCGGACGCCGCCGCCGACCGTGAACGTCTCGACCTTTGACGGATCATCGGCGGGGAACCGGACGACCGTGTTGGACTGGGAGTTGCTGACCCACACCCGATTCTGGCTATCGATCGCGACGCCGAACGGGGATTTCAGACCGGGTACCTCGACAATGCGCCCGTCGGCCACGCGACCGCCGGGGAACTGCAGTAGTCGGTTCCGTGTGCCGTCGGCCATCCATACGTCGCCGTTCTCGGCGAAGCCGCTCCCCATGACGCCGCCGAGCTGGCCGGCCATCGGAAGTTCACTTTCCTGGCCGATGGGTTTCCCATCGAGGTCCATGACGAGGATCGTCCCGTTGAGACCACCGATCCACACCTTGTCCTTGGATACCCCGGTGCCCCAGCCGACGCCATCGAGCCCCATGCCGGTGAATCCGGTGATGGCGGGCGACAGCGCGGTGCCGTCGGGGGCGTACTTCGCAGTACCGCCGCCGATGTTGGCGGCTACGCCGGACTGCGAGCCGGGCATCCAGTTGACGCCGCTCCAGACGTTGCCGTCGGCATCGATCGACAGCTTGCCCGCGGCGAGCGCGCCACCGCCGTCGAACCAGAGCGACAGCGCCAAGTCTGGCGGTGCCTCGAAAAGATAGGGCAAGAAGGGCGCTGGCCGGCGGGCGCCCGGCTTGGGCTCCGGGTAGGCCTTGTCGAACAAGTCGAAGAGCGCCGTCGTGTTGACCCAAGACCGGCGGGCAATGTCGGCCATGGCCTGCAACGTGTCCGTCGGCGCTGCGGCGCCGTCTTCTGTCGCAGCTTTCAGAAAATCGGCCCGCCAGGCATCATTGGCCGAGGTCGAAAAGGCGGTGATCAGATCTCCCAAGGTGTTCAGTTTTGCAAGCGTCGTCGTCTGGGAACTGTTGAGCGGATCCAAGAGCACCTTGCCCCATGCTCCGGTCGCGGGATCGACGAGGTTTGGTACGTTGCCCGCCGCAATCCGAAGACCCACCTTGTTGCCGCTAAGCGCGGTACCGTCGATAAACTGAGCATTGGTGAATACCGAGGCGACCGTGGTCAGTTCATTGACCACGACCGTTGGCGGTGTCTTCTCACCGAGAATGGAGAGCAGGGCGACCGCATCGCCAGGACCCGATCGTGTCGTCAGGTAATAAATTCCATCTCCGGTCGTCTCCGGAAAATCCGTCATCTTGAAGATACCGGTGCTGCCGGTTGATGCCTCCATGAGCTGAGCAGGCACCTTGTTGCCGTCAGTGCGCCACAGCGTTACCTTCACACCCGAAGCTGGCTTTCCGCCCAACTGGACCTGACCGACAAGGTTGCCGGCAAGGCTCATCCCCGGCAGCGAACATACCGCAAATGCGAATGCTGTAGCGCCAATCCAGCTCATTCTGGTCATCTCGAACCCTCTGACAAAAGTTGCGTGGGCACGTGCAACGCAGTCGAACTGCTTCCAGCCTAGGCACTGCGGCATTCAGCTGATATTGCCCTTTGGGGAAATCTGGCGAAAATCTTGGAATGCTTGGAGCGGACGGATTGTTCACGCCGGCTCCGAGACGTTGCAGTGCTCGCAGCCAACGACCGCTCATGGCGCGTCCTGCCGGTTCAGATTGACGGCGCGAACGCGAACTTCCCACTTGATGCTGCCGGTGTCTTCGGGTGTCGGATTTTCACCACTGAGCCATCACGCCATACCGAGGTCAGCGCAGCAAAAAGCTGCAGACTTGCGGAAAGATCAGGTCGCAAACCACGAGTTCAGATTGACTTCGACGGCAGCCTGAGCGCGCTGTAGGTCAGCAGCGCCGAGGCAAGATAAATCGCCGCGAACACCCAGTTGAGCGACAGCACCAGATCGGCTGTGTCGGTGACCCTGGCCAGCAGCCAGGTGAGCAGCACTGCCTTCACGCCGGCGAGCAAGCCGAGATTCATGGCGCGGATCAGCATTTGTCCGCGGCCGAACAGCAATTCGGCCTGATATTCGACCAGGTTACGCAATCCGGGAACGAGCAGCGCCAGCACGACCAGCGGCGCGGCTTCCGCGACATTCCTGCCGAGCGCCGTCGGGAAGAAGTGGAGCAGGGTGCCGATGGCGAGCAGCGCCAGCGTCGACACCGCCAGGATCGCGCCTTCTATGCCCACCCGCATGGTCAGCCGCGCCAGCAGGTCGGGCGCGCGCATCATCTTCTGCACCAGCATCATCGAAAAGACGCGGATCGGTATCGCGGTGAGATCGACGAGCCGCATAATGATGGCGTACATGCCCGCAAGCCTGGCGCCGCCGATCGAAAGCACCAGCAGCTTGTCGAGCTCCATCTGCAGGTAGAACAGCACTTCCGCGCCGGAGACGTAGAGCGCGTCGGGGAGCCGCTTGAAATAGAGCTGCGCCTTCAGCGCCAGCGGCTGCCGCGGATAGAAGAACAACACGCCGATCAGGAGCGAGCATGCGTTTGCCGCCAGATAGGCCCAGCTCCAGCCAATGAGCCCGGCATGGGGCAGCGCTATGAATATCACTGCCGCAACGGCGCGGACTGCGGTGCCTATGATCGTAAGCAGCGCGGCGCGGCCGAACCTGCCGAGGCCGTTGTTGACGATGATGACGAGCTCGGTCGGCCGCCACAGCAGCGCTTCGGCGGCGATTACGATTGCGAAAGCCTCTGCTCCCATTGTGCCTGAGAAGAACAGGGCGAATGTGATCCATGATGCAGCCGCGAGCACCGGCAACGATATCAGCGAGAGCAGCAGGAACCCTGCCGTGAAGATACCGACCAGCCGAGGCTTCACGGCCGCGATCCGATAGACCGAGGAAACGAAGCCGAAGGCGAGCAGCCGCGACAGCATGACGCCTGCTGCCGATGCTGTCGCGAACAGGCCGAAATCCGGGATCGAAAGAGCGTTGGCGAGCGCGATGAAGTAGGCAAGCGAGAATACAAGCCGGCCGGCCGAGCCGCTGATCGCCGAGAAATAGTCCTTCAGCAGCCCGCGCCGGGTCGCGAGAAGATCCCGCAGCCTCGCGAGCCGCACCGGGCGGAAACTGTCGCTGATCTCGGACATGCCCCAACGTGCTTACGCCACAAAGCTTAACGCGCCGTGTGGGCGTTCGATTAACGATTTGTTTCCCACGGATGTTTAGCTTGGCTTAACGAATTTTGGTTTCCGAACTTCCCAGATTTTCCTCGAAATTCCCGCGGCCGCATGACTGACGACGAAAGCAGCGCCAAGGACTGGAAGAAGCGGTCGATGCTCTCGATGGGGACGCCGGCCTCTGCCGCGCGCGTCGGCGGCACCGAGGCGGCCATGCGGCATAGGCTCGCCCGCGCGCGTCGCGAGTCGACGCCCAGCCCGCTCTTGTCTGCGCTCGCAGCCATGGAAGGCTTCCGACCCGAGCCTGCCGTTGACCGGCAAGAGCCTGAGAGGCCGAACGGATCGCGCTGGGGTTTGCGCTATCTCTTGTCGCTGAAACAGATTTTCGAAAAATTCGACGCGGCCGGGCGTCCGGGAACGAAGCGGCCTCCCGAGGCATCCGCGACGACAATTTTCCCGGAAATGCGGCGAGAAGCCTTGCCTCACCGGGCGCCCGTCGACCCCGCCGAATTTACTCCCGATCAGATCACCGACCATGCAACAGCGATTGGCGAGCCGGACGATGCGCGCTGGCGGCCCCTCGTCGATCCCATGCGGGTCATCGGCGGCATTGCCAACTCAAAAACGCTGATCCTTGCCGCCACGATCGTCGGCGGGGTGATCGGCGTCGCGGTCGCAGTTTCGACGCCGAAGAAATACGAGGCGGCTACCGAGCTTCTCGTCGACCCTCGCGACCTGAAGGTCTCCGACCGCGACCTCACACAGACTGGTCTCACCTCGGACGCGTTGCTCTCACTGGTCGAGAACCAGGTTCGCGTGCTCACCTCGAGCCCTGTCCTCAACAAGGTCGTCGACAAGCTGAAGCTCGATGAGGATCCGGAGTTCAATGGTCAGGGCCAGGGCGGTGTCGGCAATATCTTCGCCAGCCTGCGTGCTCTGCTTGCTCCCGGCAAGGCTGGTGGCGGCGACCTGCGTCGCGTGCATGCCGTCGGCAATCTCGCCGAAAGCCTTACGGTCGAAAGGAGCGGCAAGACCTTCATCGTGACGATCGGCGCGAAGACCGAGGATCCCGAGAAGTCGGCCCGCATCGCCAATACCGTCGCCGACGTCTTCGTTCAGACGACCGGCAACCTGCAGTCGGACACGGCCGGCCGCGCCGCCGACGAGCTCAACGCCCGCCTCGCCGAGTTGCGGACCGGTGTGGAAGAGGCTGAGCGTGCAGCCGAGAAGTTCCGGGCCGAGCATGACCTGGTCGGTGCGCAGGGCCGGCTGATCAGCGATGACGAGCTGGTCAAGCTCAACGACCAGCTTTCGGTTGCGCGTGCCCGCACGATCGAGCTCAACGCCCGTGCCCAGTCGGCACGCTCCATCAAGCTCGATGCCGTGATCGGTGGCGGCATTCCGGAGGAGCTGACCTCTCCGGTGATGTCGGAGCTGCGCGCGCAATATGCGGCGATCAAACAGCAGGCCGATCAGCTTTCTGTGCGGCTCGGCCCGCGCCATCCGCAATATGTCGCGATGGAGGCGCAGCTTCAGGGCGCGCGCGAGCAGATCGCCAACGAGCTGAAGCGCATCGTTGCCTCCGCCCAGACGGACCTGAAACGCGCCATTCAGCAGGAGCAGGATCTCGCGGCGCGCCTCGCCCAGCTCAAGTTGCGTTCCGGCGATGTCAACGGCGACATGATCACGCTGAGGGAGCTCGAGCGCGAGGTCGCTGCCAAACGCGCGGTCTATGAGAATTTCCTGTTGCGCGCCAAGGAAGCCGGCGAGCAGCGCGACATCAACACCGCCAATATCAGCGTGGTCTCGCAAGCCTACCCGCCGCTCGATCCGACCGGCCCGTCACGTGCTTCGATCGCCATTGTCGGTGCCGTGCTCGGCTTCATGGCTGGCGTGGCGCTCGGCGCAGGCCGAGGCATTCTCTGGAGCCTGCGTGAGAAACGGCAAGAGCGCCCATCTGCGCGGACACCACGGCAGGGAAACGGAGGCGGGCGGATGAGTCGCAATCCCGACCCAATGGTGGGCCGCTCCGGGCGTGACGAAATTCGGGCCGAGCCACGGATTGCGGGCGAGATTGATGTCGCTGGGAGCCCGCTCGCAGGGCATGCGCAACGTCCCCATGGACGGGCTCAGCCCGCGCAGCCGAGCTTCCATGCGTGGCAGCCGCAGCCCACAGGGGCGGATCCTTACGGCTATCAGCAGCCCGCTGCTACGGCACCTTACCGGGAGCCCTACCTGCATGATGCCACACGGCCGGAGCCGCACGCGCTGGAGCCGCAGGCCGCATCTTCTCCCGAGCAAATGTCGACGATAGAGGAGGTGCGTGAGAGCCTGCGTGAATTTCGGGAGGCGATCCGCGACCTTACCGATGAACGTGCTCGCCGCCGGGAAAGTGCAAGGGACAGCTTACTTTTTCCCGCAGAAAGGCGCAGGCCGTTCAATGCTGGCGAAAGCGGAAAAAAGTAAACTGTCCGCGGTGCCCACCGCAGAAAGCGCAAGCGTTTCAGAGTTGGCACAGACGGAAGAAGTCAGCTGTCCCCGGTCTGCCGGTTCACGTTCTTTCGAGTTTACGGCACGAGACGGCGCAATGTCGGGATTGCGCCGGCAGTTTTTCGTGAATATGCCGCGCCTGAATGCAATGACTGTCGAGAGCTCGCAATGACGCAAATCATCGATGGCAAGGCCGTGGGCGAGGAAGTCGTCGCCCGCGTGAAGGCACTCACGGCCGAGCTGGTTGGATCAGGCAGCAGGCCTCCCGGCCTGGCTGTCGTGATTGTCGGCGAGGACCCGGCAAGCCAGGTCTATGTCGCCGCGAAATCGAAGAAGGCCAAGGAGTGTGGCTTCCATTCGCTCCAGCACACGCTGCCGGCTGAGACCACCGAGGCCGAGTTGCTCCGCATTGTCGCGGAGCTGAATGCCGACCCCGCAATCAACGGCATCCTGGTTCAGCTGCCGCTGCCGAAGCACATCGATTCCGGCCGCGTCATTCAGGCGATCGCGCCCGAGAAGGATGTCGACGGATTCCATTTCATCAATGTCGGCAAGCTTGGCACGGGCGAGCTCGCCACCGCCTTCGTGCCTTGTACGCCGGCGGGTTCGATGCTGCTCATCGAGCGGGTCCGCGGCAAGGATCTGTCCGGCCTGAGCGCTGTCGTCGTCGGACGCTCCAACATCGTCGGCAAGCCGATGGCGAACCTCCTGCTCGCCGCCAACTGCACCGTCACCATCGCCCATAGCCGCACCAAGGATCTGCCGGCCTTGGCGCGCACGGCCGATATCCTCGTCGCCGCCGTCGGACGTCCGGAGATGGTGAGGGGCGATTGGGTGAAGCCCGGCGCCACCGTCATCGACGTCGGCATCAACCGCATTCCGGCCCCTGAGAAGGGGGAGGGCAAGACGCGGCTGGCGGGCGACGTCGCCTTTGACGAGGCGGTCAAGGTTGCAGGCGCGATCACGCCGGTGCCGGGCGGCGTCGGTCCGATGACGATCGCCATGCTGATGGCCAACACGGTCACTTCCGCCTATCTTGCGGCCGGCCGCAAGCGGCCCGGCTTCTAGGCAGGTTCCGAAAAAGTGTCCCACGGTTTGGCTATACGAAGCTGCGGCAACCAAGCGAATCCATGCAGGTATTCGTGGGTCAGCCCACGAATTCCCGCTTAGCCGAAGGAGCGGCTCCGCCAAACTTGCGCACGCTTCCCGCTCCAGTAGAGGTTCCGATCACGCCCGACCCGAGCCTGGGCGGCCGGCAGTTCGCATTTCTGCTGGTCGACAAGTTCTCCATGTTCTCGCTCGCGGCCGCGATCGACACGTTCCGATCGGCGAACCGGCTGCTCGGCCGCGACTTCTATGGCTGGACCACCGTATCGGCCGATGGCGACGCGGTGATGGCCTCCAACGGGTTGCCGCTCAAGATCGACTATAGCGTCGCCGATATCCCGCCGGTCGACATCCTGTTCGTCAGCGTCGGTCTCACCACTGAATTTCCCGGCAAGAGCAAGGTGCTTTCCGCACTGAGGAGCTGGGGCCGGCGCGGCGGCAAGCTCGGTGCGCTCTCGGTGGGGTCCTACCTCCTTGCCGAGGCCGGCCAGCTCGACGGCTATCGCTGCACCATCCACTGGGAAAACCGCGCTGGCTTCATGGAGCGCTTTCCCGAGATCGAGTGCACCGGCAATGTCTATGAGATCGATCGCAAGCGCTACACTTGCGCCGGCGGCACGACCTCGATCGACCTCATGCTTGAGATCGTCCGCACCGATTTCGGCCCCAACCTCGCCAACTCGGTCGCCAACCAGTTCCAGCACGAGCGCATTCGCTCGGCCGGCGATCGCCAGCGCGTCGGGCCCGAGCGCGATCTCACCGGCAAGTCGGAGAAGCTGAAGAAGATCGTCGAGCTGATGGCCGACAATCTCGACGAGCCCTATTCGGCGGTCGAGCTTGCCAAGTCGGCCGGTCTCTCGGTTCGGCAGGTGGAGCGACTGTTCCTGCGCCATCTGAACATGACGCCTGGCCGCTACTACATGCGGCTGAGGCTGGAGCGCGCCCGCGAGCTGCTGCGCCAGACCAACATGCCGATTCTCGACGTGGCGATCGCCACCGGCTTTACGTCGCACTCCTATTTTGCGCAGAGCTACCGGCTGCAATTCGGCCGCCCGCCGAGCGAAGAACGGCGAACGACGTACTGAGTCCGGCCGGCGCGAGATGACCGCCCGCTGTCGTCGGGTTGCCTCGCAGCGAATGGGGAGAACTCTGTCGGGTCACCCCATTGGTCTTGCCTAGTTGCCGGCTCCCCACTAGCGTCCGCGGCGCCAGGCAACGGAGGGTGTGGACAATGGCGTTTGGGCGGCTTCTCTGGGGCGTATTCTTCCTTCTCTCTTTGAGCCTCTCGGCGGCAGCGGCCGACCGAGCGATCGTCATTCTCGATGCATCCGGCTCGATGTGGGGCCAGATCGACGGCAAGCCGAAGCTCATGATCGCCCGCGAAACCCTGCATTCGGTGCTGCCGACGCTGCCGCCGGATCTCGAGCTTGGCTTCATGGCCTACGGTCATCGCGAGAAGGGCAGCTGCGACGATATCGAGCTGATCGTCCCGCCCGCCGCCAACACCGCAGGCGCCATCAACATCGCCGCCGACAATCTGAAATTCCTTGGCAAGACGCCTCTTACCGCGGCCGTCAAGCAGGCGGCGGAGGCACTGAAATACACCGAGGACAAGGCCACCGTGATCCTGATCACGGATGGGTTGGAGACCTGCAATGCCGATCCTTGTGCGCTCGGGAAGGAGCTGAAGCAGTCCGGCGTGGACTTTACCGCGCATGTCGTCGGCTTCGGCCTCACGGCGGAAGAGGGGCGGGAAGTCGCCTGTCTCGCCGAGAACACCGGCGGCAAATATTTCCAGGCCAACGATGCGGCCGGGCTTAGGGATGCTTTGGCGCAAACGGTCGCCGCACCGGCTCCGGCGCCCGAGCCAGCGGCGGCCCCTGCGCCCGAGCCGGCCAGGCCGGAATTCAACTTCATGCCGGTGACGACGCTCGCCGAAGGCGGGCCGGCTGTCGATGACATCGGCCTTTCCTACGAGGTCCGTAAGGCCGATGCCGCCGGCGGCGAAGGCGAACGCGTCACGACCGAATACGGTGCATACAAGGGCAATCTCGAGCCCGGCGATTATGTCGTCAGGGCAGGTCTCGGCGAGGCGTCCCTGGAGCTCCCGGTGAAGATCGAGGGCGACAAGGTCGCTGCGCCGAGTTTCGTTCTCAACGCCGGTACCCTCATCATCCATCCGCGGCCGAGCGAAGGCGCCGAAACAGCCAACGGAGCAACTGTCGTGATCGGCTATCCCCGCGGCGAACGACCGGTCACGACCTATGGCGATACCAAGATCGTGCTCCCTGCCGGCGAAGCGAAGGTGACGGTGAAGATCGGCGGAGGCGAAGTCAGCGAGACCATACAGCTCGCCGCCGGGCAGACAATCGAGAAGGATATCATCGTCGGTGTCGGCCACGTCGTGGCAAATGCGTATTACACTGCCGGAGGGGATAAGGTCGATGCCGGAGGCCTCGCCTTCCAGGTCGTCAAGGCAAAGAAGAAGATCGACGGCAGCCGCGAGGATTTGGGCACCGAATACGGCGCCGACAGCAAATACGACCTTCCGCCCGGCGACTACGTGGTGATTGCCAGGATGGACGAGGCCGTGGCCGAGGCGCCTTTCAGCCTCGCGGCCGGCGAGGCGAAGAACGTCGATGTCAGCCTCGATGCGGGCGTGCTGGCGGTGAATGCTCCCGGCGCCTACCAGATCGAGATTTTCGCAGCAAAGAAGGACATCGGTGGCAATCGCAAGCCGTTCGGATCGGCCTATGCCGACACGCTCCAGACGACTCTGCCGCCCGGCGACTATGCCATCCTCGTGACTCTGCCGGACAATGGCGGCACGAAGGAGGGTTCGGCAACCGTGAAGGCCGGCGAGCGAAGCGAAGTGAAGATCCAGTAGAGCATCGGGACCGAACCGCAGGACCGCGTCAGCGAATAGTGTCCAGCGGTTGTCGGCCAGATCCGATGCATAAACAAGGCGCTGGAGCGGCGTAAGCCGCTCTGGCATTGCCAACGGACGAGGCTGCCGCTATGGAAGATCAGGCTCGTCAAGCAAGAAAGGAGGGCTGCGTGACTAGGTTCGATCACCATCGCCAGCGCGGCCCCGTCCATGCCCTGCAAATGCGTTTGCAGGGCTGACCACAGACGATCGCCAGAAAGCGCATCTCTTTTCGGTCTGCCCTTCGTGGTGATGCCGTGCGTGAGCCTTGAACTCATGCCGGCCTCGCAACAATCCACTGAAGCCGCCCCAGAACACGATCTCGATCTGATGTGGGGACTGGCCGGACAGACCAGAGACGACAATGGCCCTGATCAATCTGCGTTCGCTCGGCGTCACGCTCCGTGCGCCTCTCTTTTCCAACCTCAATCTGACAGTCGCAGCCGGGGATCGGCTCGGCATCGTCGCCGCCAACGGTCGCGGCAAATCCACGCTATTGCGCTGTATCGCCGGATCATTCGAGCCGACGACCGGCGACATCATACGGGCGCGCGGTCTGCGCATCGGCCATGTCGAGCAGGACGTGCCGGCCGATCTCGCCGAGCTGACATTTCGTGAAGTGGTTTGCCGGGCATTGCCTGCGGACCTGATCGAAAGCGAAGCCTGGCGTGTCGATGTCGTGCTGGGTGAGCTGGAAGTGCCGGAAGCGCTGCACGAACGGAAGCTGTCTGCTTTGAGCGGCGGCTGGCAGAGGCTCGCCATGCTTGCCCGCACATGGGTGGGCGAGCCGGACGTGCTTCTGCTCGACGAGCCGACCAATCATCTCGACCTGGCCCGCATCAGCCAACTCGAGCATTGGCTGAACGCATTGCCCCGCGACATGCCCGTGATCGTCTCCAGCCACGATCGCGCGTTCCTCGACGCGGTGACGAACCGGACGGTCTTCCTGCGACCGGAAGCATCTCGTTTCTTTTCGCTGCCGTATTCGCGGGCACGGATGGCACTCGACGAGATCGACGCTTCCGACGAGCGCCGTTACCAGAAGGACATGAAGACGGCCGAGCAGCTACGCCGGCAGGCTGCCAAGCTCAACAATATCGGCATCAATTCGGGCAGCGATCTGTTGACCGTGAAGACCAAGCAGCTCAGGCAACGGGCCGAGCGCATCGAGGATGCGGCGCGTCCGGTGCATCAGGAACGATCGGCGGGCGTGATCAGGCTCGCCAACCGCGGTACTCACGCCAAGGCGCTGATCACGCTCGATGATGCCGCGGTGACGTCGCCCGATGGCGTGCTGCTGTTCAGGACAGGCAGGCTATGGATCCGCCAGGGCGACCGGGTTGTCCTGCTTGGTCGCAACGGCGTCGGCAAGACGCGTTTGATCGGTATGCTCAGGCAGGCAATTGCCGAGCCCGACACCGCGGACCGCGCCGTCAAGGCCACGCCTTCGCTGGTGCTCGGCTACGGCGATCAAGGCCTGGCCGATCTGCCGGACAGCGATACGCCGCTGGCCCTGATCTCGAGGCGCTTCGAGCTCGGCGAGCAGCGTGCCCGCAGCCTGCTGGCCGGTGCGGGAATGAGTATCGACATGCAGTCGAGCCCGATCGGCAGGTTGTCCGGCGGGCAAAAGGCGCGGCTCGGCATGCTGGCGCTGCGGCTCACCACGCCGAACTTCTACCTGCTCGACGAGCCGACCAATCATCTCGACATCGAGGGGCAGGAAGCGCTCGAATCGGAGCTGATGGAGCATGAAGCGAGCTGCCTGCTGGTCTCGCATGACCGCAGCTTCGTGCGCGCCGTGGGTACCCGCTTCTGGCTGATCGACAAACGGCGCATCGTCGAGATGGAGGGGCCGGAGGATTTCTTCGAGGATGTCGCGAGAAAGGATGGGTAGGTGGGAGGGGATTGACAACGGCTTTAAGGTTTGACCGTTGGCGCCGCCCCTCATCCGGCTGCCGCCACCTTCTCCCCGCCAGCGGGGAGAAGCACGACTTCCGCTTTGATTTCGCCAATCGCCCGCGTTGCAGAAGAAGCGCCTTCAAAAACGGCCGGCGTCCTTCTCCCCGTTCTACGGGGAGAAGTGCCCGGCAGGGCGATGAGGGGCCGCGCCGACGGTCAAAAAACTACCTTCGTCGCTATCAACTGCAACGCCCCGTTTCACGGGGTAACTGTGAAAGTCCTGCCTCGACTCAAAAGCAGAACGCTCTAGTGGCCAGATGGAAGCAGTTCAGCCTGGCTTCCTTCTTTGGAGATCAGCTGCGCAGCCCGCTTGTCGAAGGTAACGAACACATCGCCCCCCAGCTGCCTGCCTTCATATGCGATTGCGCCGTCGGCAAAGTCGCCACCTGCCAAGAGCAATGATAGGCCGGCTTCGATAGCAAGCCTGTTCGTCTCGACTTTTTCTGAATCGAGGAGGTCCCGCAGCGACCTGGCAATCGCAAGCGCCGGCTTTTTGTAGCCCTTCTGAAGAACCCACACCAATTCACACAGCGTTGCCACCGGCAGGGCGATTAAGCCTGCGGCATTCAAAACAGCGTATGCAGTCTGAGTTTGAAATTCGTTATCTGCAGTAGCAATGCGGACAAGAACGTTTGTGTCCGGCGTGATCCTCACCGCTTTCCGGCCCATGCATCAGCTATGATCTCATCGATCTCTTCCAGGGTCAGTGAAGGCCCGTTTGGATCGTGCAGACTTCCAAAAAACCGTTCGAGTCCGCCACCTGGCTTTACTGCCTTCAAAGTGGCCTCCCCATCGGGGGCGAGATCCACCCTGATCTTGTCGCCCGGCTTTACCCCGAGGTGCTTTAAAACATCCTTGCGGAGAGTCACTTGGCCCTTGGATGTGACAGTGAGGATTGTCATGGACGATCTCTCTCGGGATCATCCACAATGTAAGGTAATTTTGCCTTACTTTCAAGCAATCCCAAACGCCGCTGCCCCTTGGTCCGCGCGCGTCGCGAGCTGGCGGAAGCCGGCGAACAGCTCACGGCCGAAGCCGTACTCATTGCCGGTGAGGTCGATTGCCGGCACTTTGCGCGCCGCAAGCTGCTCGGTCGGCACGATCACCTCGAGCGTGCCGTTCTCGGCATCGAGCCTGACCATGTCGCCGTCGCGCACCTTGCCGATCGCTCCGCCCGCAAGCGCCTCGGGCGTGACATGAATCGCCGCCGGCACCTTTCCGGAGGCGCCGGACATGCGTCCGTCCGTCACCAGAGCTACCTTGTGGCCGCGGTCCTGCAGGACGCCGAGCACGGTGGTGAGCTTGTGCAGCTCCGGCATGCCGTTCGCCTTGGGGCCCTGGAAGCGGATGACGGCGACGAAGTCGCGGTCGAGATCGCCGGCCTTGAAGGCATCGTTCAGCGCCTGCTGGCTGTCGAATACCAGTGCCGGCGCCTCGATCACCCGCCGTTCGGGCTTCACAGCGGACGTCTTGATGATCGCATGGCCGAGATTGCCGGTGAGCACCTTCAGTCCACCGGTCGGCTGGAATGCCTTGGGATAAGGCGCCAGCACCTTCTCGTCGCCGCTGACGGCGGGTGCGGCTTCGCGCACAACATTTCCGTCGGGGCCGAGTTTCGCCTCGATTGCATAGGGGCGCAGCCCTTCGCCCCATACCGTCCGAACGTCCTCGTGCAGCAACCCGCCGTCGAGCAGCTCCCGGATCAGGAAGCCCATACCCCCCGCCGCGTGGAAATGGTTCACGTCGGCAAGCCCGTTCGGATAAACACGGGCAAGCAGCGGCACGACCTCCGACAGGTCGGAAATGTCCTGCCAGGTGAGCGCGATGCCTGCCGCGGCAGCCATCGCGATCAGGTGGATCGTGTGGTTGGTCGAGCCCCCGGTCGCATGCAGCCCGACCACGCCATTGACGATCGAGCGCTCGTCGATCATTCGCCCGACAGGCGTGTAGTCGTTGCCGAGGCTGCTGATCGAGAGCGCCCGCTTCGTCGCTTCCCTGGTCAGCGCGTCGCGCAGAGGTGTGTTCGGATTGACGAAGGATGCGCCCGGCGTGTGCAGGCCCATGATCTCCATCAGCATCTGATTGGAGTTCGCGGTGCCGTAGAAGGTGCAGGTGCCCGGGCCGTGATAGGACTTCGATTCCGCCGCCAGCAGCTCGGCGCGGCCCACCTTGCCCTCTGCATAGAGCTGTCGGACCTTGGCCTTTTCGTCGTTCGGCAAGCCCGAAGTCATCGGTCCGGCCGGGATGAACACAGCCGGCAGGTGGCCGAAGCTTAGCGCTGCGATCACCAGGCCCGGCACGATCTTGTCGCAGACGCCGAGGAATACGGCTGCATCGAACATGTTGTGCGAGAGCCCGACAGCCGCCGAGAGCGCGATGACGTCGCGCGAGAAGAGCGAAAGCTCCATCCCCGGCTGGCCTTGCGTGACCCCGTCGCACATGGCCGGTACCCCGCCGGCGACCTGCGCGACGCCGCCCGCCTCGCGCGCCGCTTCCTTGATCAGCGTCGGGAACGTTTCGAACGGCTGATGCGCCGACAGCATGTCGTTGTAGGAGGTGATGATGCCGAGATTCGGCACGCGGTCGCCAGCGAGCGCTGACTTGTCGGAGCGCGCGCAAGCGGCAAAGCCGTGCGCGAGGTTGCCGCAGGAGAGCACTGCTCGACTGGCGGTATTGCCGGCGGCTGCGTCAAGCCTCTCGAGATAGGTGTCGCGCGATACCCTGGAGCGCTCGCGAATCCGTTCGGTGATCGCCTCGATCTCTCGTTTTGCCGCCATGGCAATCCCCTTTCACGGAGCCCAATAAATATCGACCGGCCGCTTCCTCCCTTGCCGGAACACTGCGCTGATGGGCCGTGCCACTTCGGGCTGGAGCGCGGCTTCGAGCACGGCTCTCTTTTCGGCACCTTCGATGTGAACGACAATCCATCCCGCTGCGCCGATGCGCGACAGCGGCATGGTCAGCCGGCGCTCGCCGGCGCTCAAAGAATGGACCGGCAGAACGAAGCCGGCCTCGTCTGGCGAAAGCAGCGCGTCGAGGCTGACGGCGTCAGGAAAGAACGAAGCCGTATGCCCGTCCACTCCCATGCCGAGGATCGCGATATCGAGCGGCCAGGGCAGGGCGGCCAGCGCATTGGACGCTTGTTCGGCAGCCGCCTCGACCGTCTCGGCAGGCTGATAGAGTCCGACGAAGCGCGCCTGCTTCGCCCGGTTCTGCAGCAGCGACGAGGCCACGAGCGCTGCATTGGAGCGCTCGGAAGTTTCGGGCACAAAGCGCTCGTCGATCAGCGTGACGACGACCTTCTTCCAGTCGACGTCCTCGTTCGACAAAGCACGGAAAAAGCCGGCCGGCGTTGTTCCGCCCGAAACGGCCAGGAAGGCCGTCCCGCGCTGTTCGATTGCCTGCGTCAGCGCCTTGGCGACATCTGCGGCGAATATCGCGGCAAGCTCGCCGCGCGAGGCGAACTCACGCCATTGAGCGGATGTCTGCATCTCCTCTAAACGCTCTCGTGCCATGTGCGTCCGTCGCGTTCGATGAGCGCGATCGAGGCCGATGGTCCCCAGGTCCCGGACGTGTAGCCCTGCGCTTCCTGGCGGCCGTCTTCCCAGGCGCGGAGGATCGGGTCGACCCAGCGCCAGGCGGCCTCAACCTCGTCACGGCGCATGAATAGCGTCTGGTTGCCGCGCACCACGTCCATGATCAGCCGCTCATAGGCATCGGGGGCCCGCTCGTTGAACGATGTCGCGAAGCTCATGTCGAGCGGGATCTGTCTCAGCCGCATGCCACCCGGCCCTGGATCCTTGATCATGATGAACTGCTTCACTCCCTCGTCGGGCTGCAGCCTGATCACCAGCTGGTTTGGCTGGATCGGGCCGGCCATGTCGTTGAAGATCGAATGAGGGATCGGCTTGAACTCGATGACGATCTCGGAAACTCGCGCGGCGAGCCGCTTCCCGGTCCTCAAATAAAACGGCACGCCCGCCCAGCGCCAGTTGGCAATCTCGGCCTTGATGGCGACGAATGTCTCGGTGTTGCTCCCGTTATTGGAACCGAGCTCCTCCAGATAGCCTTTCACCGGACCGCCTGAAGAGGCGCCCGCACGATATTGTCCGCGCACCGTCGACTTGGGAGCTTCGAGCCCGTTGATACGCTTCAGCGAGTTCAGCACTTTCAGCTTCTCGTCGCGCACGGCATTGGCGTCCATGGAAGCAGGCGCCTCCATCGCCACGAGGCAGACTAGCTGCAGCATGTGGTTCTGCACCATGTCGCGGAGCGCGCCGGCCGTGTCGTAATAGGTGACCCGATCCTCGAGCCCGACCGTCTCGGCTACCGTGATCTGCACATGGTCGACGTGGGCATAGTTCCACAGCGGCTCGTAGAGCGCGTTTGCGAAACGCAGCGCCATCAGGTTCTGCACCGTCTCCTTGCCGAGATAATGGTCGATGCGGAAAATCTGATCCTCGCCGAAGTCCTCGGCGATGATGTCGTTGAGCACCTTTGCCGACTCGAGATCGCGCCCGATCGGCTTCTCCACGACAATGCGGGAGTTGGCCGTGATCAGCTTGTGCTCTTTGACCTTATGCGAAATGTCGCCGAATATGCCCGGCGCCACAGCCAGGTAGAAGACGCGGATCGTGTCGCTTTCGCCGAGCGCCTTCTTGAGCTTGTCAAAGCCGTCGCCGCTCTTGGCATCGACCGGCACATAGCTCAGGCGGCTCAGGAACTTCTCGAGCTCTGCCTTGTCGATATACTCGGCCTTGACGTGCTCCGTGATCGATTTGCGCGCAAAGGCGCGGAAATCTTCGTCGCTCATCTTGCTGCGCGAGGCACCGATAATTCGCGTGGGCTCCGAGAACTGATGGTCGCGCTGGCGGTGGTAGAGCGCCGGCAACAGCTTGCGTTCGGACAGATCGCCGGTGCCGCCGAAGATGATGAAGTCGAATGGAGCGACTGGAATGATCTGGCTTGTCATGGCTGGTCCGTAATGCTGCCGGTCAGATGGCCGGCCCTCTATATTCTAATCGATTTAAGGTTGCCAGCGCCAAGTGCCAGCGCCAAGCTGCCGCACCCCGAAGCTTGACATGGGCAACCGGCAAGGGATTTGTCGGCAGGAATCCGCCACTGGCGTCCCTTCGCATTTGCAACATAGTCACCGGGCCGACGGAATCCAGAGGAGAGTTAGGCAATGGGAGCACATCTGTCGACCACTGTCGCGGAAGGCCGTGCATTCATGCAGCTGGTTGACGGCAAGGCGGCGGATTCGCTTTCGGGCGAACGCATCGATGTCGTTTGCCCGTCAGATGGGCGGAGCTTTGCGTCGATCCCAGCCTCGGGCAAGGCCGACATCGACCGCGCCGTGGCCGCCGCCCGAACCGCTTTCGCGACCGCGAGCTGGGCGCGTATGCCGGCTTTGGAGCGCGGCCGCCGCCTCACGAGGCTCGGCCTGCTTGTCGAGAAGAACGCGAGCGAGCTTGCAGCCCTGGAATCCCGCGACACGGGCAAGCCGGTGCGGCAAGGCCGAGCCGACGTCAACGCCTCGCTGCGCTACTTCGAGTTCTACGGCGGCGCGGCCGACAAGATTCACGGCGACACGATCCCATTCCTCGACGGCTACACGGCGCTGACGCTCCGGGAGCCGCATGGTGTGGTTGCAGGCATCATCCCCTGGAACTATCCGCTCCAGATCCTCTCACGCGTCGTCGGCGCGGGGCTCTCGATGGGCAACACGCTGGTCGTGAAGCCTGCCGAGGACGCTTCGCTCACCGCGATCCGAATGGCGGAACTCGCGCTGGAGGCAGGCTTTCCCGAGGGCGTGTTCAACGTCGTCACCGGCACGGGGCGCGAGGCCGGCGCTGCGCTCGCCGGTCATCCCGGCATCGACTACGTCACTTTCACCGGCTCTCCGCCGACCGGTACGGCGATCCAGCAGGCGGCGGCGGTCAATAACCGCGGCGTCACCATGGAGCTTGGTGGGAAATCACCGCAGATCGTCTTTGCCGATGCCGACATTGAGAAGGCTGTGCCCGTGCTCGTCAACGCCATCATCCAGAACGGTGGCCAGACCTGCTCGGCCGGCAGCCGCATCCTGATCGAACGACCCGCCTATGAAGAGGTCGCTGCCCGGCTCGCAGAGCGGTTCGAGAAGCTCGTCGCCGGGCCTCATGACGCTGACCTCGATCTCGGCGCCTTGATCAGTGCCAGGCAGAAGGTGCGCGTGGCTCAGATGGTCGCCGAGGCCGAACGAGCCGGAACAAAAGTGCTCGCGCGCGGAGCGATTCATTCCGAGGCGCCGGCCAGCGGCCACTATTTCGCGCCGGTCCTGTTCGGCGAGGTGAATCCGGAATCGCATCTGGCTCAGGACGAGGTGTTCGGACCGGTGCTTGCGCTCCTTGCCTTCGAGACCGAAGAGCAGGCGATCGAGCTCGCGAATTCGACCGACTATGGCTTGATCGCCGGGGTCTGGACCAGGGACGGCGCGCGTCAGCACCGCGTCGCCAAGCGGGTCCGTGCCGGCCAGGTCTTCGTCAACGCCTATGGGGCGGGCGGCGGCGTCGAGCTTCCCTTCGGCGGCTTCGGCAAATCCGGCCACGGCCGCGAGAAGGGCTTCGAGGCTCTCTATGACATGTCGGCCACCAAGACGGTCGTGTTCAACCATGGGTAGTTGATATGACTGCAGTTTTGTCGATGGCTGCGCTCTTTCGCGCCCCCCTGTGTCCTGCCGGACATCTCCCCCACAAGGGGGGAGATCGGACGGCCGCTTTGATTTCGCTAATCGCCGCCGCAGAACAAGCGCCGTCAAAAATGAAGGCCAATCTCCCCCCTTGTGGGGGAGATGTCCGGCAGGACAGAGGGGGGCAACGTAGGGCGCCCAACTCGCCAATCAAAGTGGAGGTTCACGATGACCCGCCTCAAGGACAAGGTTGCAATCATCACCGGTGCCGCGTCCGGCTTCGGCGAGGGCATGGCGCGGCGTTTTGCCGAGGAGGGGGCGCAGGTCGTCGTCGCAGACCTCAATGGCGAGGGTGCTGAGCGCGTCGCTCGCAATATCGGCGAAACGGCTGTGCCGGTCACTGCTGACGTGTCGAAGAAATCCGGCACCGACGAAATGGTTGGCGCCGCGCTCGCAAAATTCGGCCGCATCGACGTCATGGTCAACAATGCGGGCTTCACCCACCGCAATGGCGACATGCTGAAGGTCGATGAGCAGACGTTCGATCTGATCACGGCCGTCAATATGAAGGCGATCTACCATTCCACGCTTGCTGTCGTTCCGCTCATGGAAAAACAGGGCGGCGGCGTGATCATCAACACCGCCTCGACTGCAGGGCTGAGGCCGCGGCCCGGCCTTACCTGGTACAACGCCTCGAAAGGCTGGGTGATCACCGCGACCAAGTCGATGGCGGTGGAGCTCGCGCCGAAAAAGATCCGCGTGAACTGCCTCTGTCCGGTCGCCGGCGAAACCGGCATGCTGGAACTCTTCATGGGCGAGGACACGCCCGAGAGGCGTGCCCTGTTCCGCGCCTCCGTGCCGCTTGGCCGTCTCTCGACGCCCCTCGACATTGCCAATGCAGCGCTCTGGCTCGCCTCCGACGAGGCCGAGTTCATTACCGGCGTGGCGCTGGAAGTCGACGGCGGTCGCTGTATCTGAAGGCAGGAATTCGAAGGGCGCAGGCAAGGTGCGGCCTTTGACGGATGCGTGTAGAAAAGAAAGCAGCCGTCATCCATTTGTCGCTATTGGGATGCTTTCGGGTGATGCGGCAGCTTGTCCTCTCATGAACGTTCTTCCCCAGGCCCTCGATGCCGGCAATCTTCGTCAGATCGCGCAGTCGGCGTACAGGCTGCGTCAGGCCCGCGCGACCATGATCGTCATCATTGCCTGTGCAGTCGGGGTGATTGCCGGCGCGCTTGTCACCGGCATGAGCTGGCTTGTTCAGGCAATGCACTGGCTGCTGTTCGACTTGCCGACCGGGGCGCGGCTTTCCGCAATGTTCTCTCTCTCGCATCCGACGCAGGCGCTCGTGCCGGCGGTCGGAGGGGCGCTGATGGGCCTCAGCATCCTCTATCTGCGTCGGTACCGGTTTCGAGCGCCTATCGACCCGATCGAAGCGAACGCGCTGCACGGCGGCAGGATGTCGCTGACGGACACCTTCATCGTTGGGCTGCAGACAATCGTATCGAGCGGGTTTGGAGCTTCGGTCGGCCTTGAGGCGGGTTACACTCAGGTCGGGTCCGGCATCGCGTCATGGGCCGCGCGAACATTGGGCCTGCGCAGGTCGGACGTGAGGCTCCTGGTGGGCTGTGGCTCTGCCGGCGCCATCGGCGCAGCCTTCGGGGCGCCCCTGACGGGTGCCTTCTACGGGTTCGAGCTGGTCATCGGCGTTTATTCGGTCGCCAACGTCGCGCCGGTGCTGGCGGCAGCGCTTTGCGCGTCGCTGACCGCCACCCTGCTCGGCGCCATCCAATTCCCGATCGAAGTCGGCGCCCCCTCGCCGATACCCCCAACACATTATCTGCCGTTCATCCTGCTAGGATTGGCGGCCGGCGGCGTTTCGATCGTGATGATGCGGCTGGTGACGCTGACGGAGGAGCTGTTCAAGCGAATATCCATAGACGCCTCGCTGCGGCCTCTGATGGGCGGATGCGTCGTCGGCATTCTGGCGCTCGTGACGCCGCAGGTACTTTCGAGCGGGCATGGCGCGCTGCACCGCGAGCTCGCCATGAATTATGGGTTTACCGTCATCGCCGAGCTCTTCCTTCTGAAGCTGCTTGCTTCGGCCGTCTCGATCGGGTCCGGCTTTCGCGGCGGGCTTTTCTTCGCCTCCCTGTTCCTCGGCGCTCTGTTCGGCAAGATCTTTGCCGTGGCCACGGCAGTCGCGGCGCCCAGCCTGACGATCGATCCGACCATGGCAGCGGTGGTCGGGATGACGTCGGTGGCCGTCGGCATTGTCGGCGGGCCGCTGACGATGACGTTCCTGGCGCTGGAATCGAGCGGCGACTTGACGCTGACCGGCGTGGTTCTGGCTGCGGCAATCGTCTCGACTGTGCTGGTGCGCGAGGCCTTCGGCTACTCGTTCTCGACGTGGCGGTTCCATCTGAGGGGCGAGACGATCCGCAGCGCCCACGACATCGGCTGGATGCGCAGTCTCACGGTCGGGACGATGATGCGCAGCGATATCCGCACGGTGGACGCCGAGATGACGCTCGAAGCCTTCGAGAAGGAGTTTCCGCTCGGCTCGACCCAGCGGGTCGTCGCGGTAGACGAGCACAAGCGCTATGTCGGAATGCTGATCGTCGCGGACCTTTATGCCGAACGCCCGGACGAGGCATCCGGAACGGCGAGCGTAGGCTCTTTCGCGAAATACCAGGACACGGTGCTGGTACCGAGCATGAACGTCAAATCCGCGGCCGATGCCTTTGCTCGAGCGGGCAGCGAGGAGCTCGCCGTCGTCGCGGATTTGACCGAGCGGCGGGTCGTCGGCCTCCTCACCGAAAGTCATCTGATGCGGCGCTATGCCGAGGAGCTCGAGAAGGCGAGCCGCGACATCTCGGGCGAATCCCTGGGCAGTGTCATGGGGCCCGGCTAGTCTTTCCAAGAAGACTTGAGTGCGTCTTAGAGCCTTCTGCTTTTAGGTCGACGCAGCCAGCGTCAAACGGCTTGCACAAAACTCTATGCTACGCCGCCATCCTCTCCCTCTTTGGCCGATACCACACGTCGACCAGCGCGTCGCGCCCGCGTACGGCCACCGCGCCGTGATTGATGAAACCGGCGGAAGCTTGATGGTCGCCCGCAGCGATAGCCGCCTCTATCACGGCAGCACCGACGCAGATCTCGGCATCGAGCTCGCGGCAGAGATTCTGCAGCCGGCTCGCTACGTTGCAGGTGTCGCCGACGGCGGCGAAGGAAAGGTTGCGCTCACTGCCGATCGCGCCGATCACAACTGGCCCGAACTGGCAGCCCACGCGTATGTCGATCGGCTCGGCGCCTGCTGCTGCTCGCTCGTCGTTCCATTCGTCGAGCGCCAAGATCATCGCGCGCGTAGCTCTCAGCGCCCGCGCCGCATCATCCGGGGCCGGGTTCGGCACGCCGAAGGTCGCCATAATGCAGTCGCCGATATAATTGTCGACAGTTCCCTTATGGTCGAAGACCACGGCTTCCATGCGCCGGTGGAACTCGCGCAGCAACTGGAACACCTGCTCGGCCGGATGGTCCTCCGTGTAGGCCGTAAAGCCGATGATATCGGCAAAAATCACGGCGAGGTCTTGCCGGCGGATCGGCCCGAACGGTTCGTCGGCGGCGGCAAGGACATCGACGACATTGGGCGAGAAATGCCGTGAGAGATTGTACCTCGCCCGTTCCGCCTTGGTGTACTCGTCGGCCAGGTTGCGGGCCCTCAGCACGACGGTACCTATGATTCCCGCTACGATCAGGATGAGCGCGACGTTGACCACCTGCTCCGTGACGTTGACGAAGTTCGGGTCGAGATAGAGCCGCATCCACTCCTTGGGGTCGAAATGCTGGTGGAACAGGTTCGGCACGATGGATTGTGGTCGCTCCGCCACCCACAGCACAGCCAGCCCCCAGGAGATTGCGGCAGCCGTGCCGAGATAGACTGCGTAGCGCACCGAAAGGCTGAGCGCGCCGAGGCAGATGAAGATGAGCAGATATTTGAACCCGCCTTCGCGCAAGGCAATCGCCGCCGGCGGTTCGAATTCCGCGAAGGGGCTGGGCGCAACCATCAGGAAGGTGAGCAGCACGATGTCTAAGACGCCGAGGATCAGGCCGATCGGCATCTTGCGCTTTCCTGCGATCGCCAGCCGGTAGGAGAAGAGCCCGGTCAGGAAGAAAACGGCGAGCGCAGACAGCACATAGAGCATCTGCGCGTCCCACTTGAAGACGAGGATGATTACCAGTGCGATCGCCGCGAGCGCCCCGTTGCGCGCCCAGAACTGCAGCCGCGCGCCCTCGTTCTCGGTCGAGGCAATCAGCGCCCTGAGCCGGTTCCTGCGCCGCTCATCAAGTGATTGTCCGGCTCGTTTCGCCACTGCGGATCTGCTCTGTTCGAAAACTCGCACGGCGATTCGACCGCCTCAAGAATTGGCGACACCATACGCTGGCGAAACGATTTTGGAAGGCCGCCAGCGTCCGGAGCCCACGCTTCGGCCTTGGTCAGGCCGGACGCGCGCCACTCTCGGCATATTCCTGCATAAGTCCCTGGTAGCTGGAGAATTCCGGCTCGGTCTCGAAGCTATGTACCGCGCCGGTCGCGGCCCAGGGCAGCTTTTCCGCCGTCCAGACCTCGATGAAGGGCGCAAACCAGCCGTGCTCGTCCAGCATTGACGGCCTCAGATTGACGAAATCGAAGCCTTCCGGCCGGGTGAACATCCAGGTTTTGCAGTACCAGCAGAAATAATGGTGCGTCGGGCCATGCAGTCCGCCGATCACAGGCTCGCCGTCGGTAACAGCGAAGCCGTCGCTCGGCATCGTCAGCGACAGAGAGAAGGCGCTCGAGCTCATTTTTTGGCAGCCGCGGCAATGACAGGCGGCGGCCATCAATGGCGGCTTCGTGACCTCGAAACGGATGCGACCACACCGGCACCCGCCGCTCCACGGCAGTTTCCAGTCATGCATGACGGTCTCCCATGATCGAACCGAACACGAATTTAGGGCATGATCCCGAAAAAGTTACCGAGTTTTCGGAAAGATCATTCAGCCGAAATGGGATGAATGACTCGACTGAATTCGCCCTGCTCTAGCGCAGGCGACACGCCCTTCCCGCCGTGGGAGCAGCGTGTAAACTTCGTTCCCTCTGCTCGACCAATCAGCTCGCTATGCCACGCGCGAGGCGACCGACATCAATTCGTCCGAGGTCGGCGTCCCAAACATGTAACGGCCGCCCTCGGCAACTTCAGTGAACGTCCAGCGCACGATGCCCTCGCGGTCGAGGAGGAAATGACCGACAAGCTGTCCCTTGCCGGTGGTTTCCATCTGCTGGTCAGCCTCCGTGAATTCATATTTGTCCTTCTTGTCGAGAAACTCCCCGGCCTCAAAGGAGCCCATGGGGCCGGGCAACTCGCCTGGGAGGTCGACCCGGAATGCGGCCGCGTCGGCCATGGACACCTTGTATGGCCAGGCGGTCTCGCTCTCGGTGAATTCGAGATTGGGCAAGCCAAACGCCTGATGTGAAACGCGCTCCGGGTCCGAAGCGGCAATCAGGTCAGGCATCGGATGGTAGCGAAAATAGAGCCGCGCCCGTTCGATGGGCGTGTTGACCACGGTCAGATTCTCAATGCCCCGTTCGCGCAACGCTGGCGTTAGCTGCGAGAGCGCGGCTATATGGCGCCGGCAGAACGGGCAGTGCAGGCCGCGGAAGAGCCCGACGAGCAGCGGTTTCTGGCCGCGAAAATCGTCGATGGCGATCTTGCCGTCGCGTGTGATTGCGTCGAGCACAACGTTGGGCGCCCGCTCGCCCGGCTGCAGTGGTCCAATATCGATACGCTCCGGCATCTGAACGTCCTCTGGATATCGCCGCAGGAGCGGCCTAATGCGCAAGTTGCGAGGCCGCCGACATCAATTCTTGCGAATTCGGCGCGCCGAACATGTTGTGTCCGCCTTCGGCGGTCTCGTTGAAGGTCCAACGCACAATACCTTCTCTGTCGAGGAGAAACTGACCTGTCATCTGGGCGACTCCAGTCGCAATCATCTCCTGATCCGCCTCTCTGATTTCGTAGTCGTCCTTCCTGTTGAGGTATTCCATGGCTGAAAATGGGTCCATGGGCTCGGGCAATTCCCCTGGAATATCGAGGCGCATAGAGGTCACGACTTCCGAGCTGACCTTGTATGGCCAAGCAGTCTCATTCTCGGTGACCTGCAAATTGGGCAGGCCGAATGCCCGATGCGCAGCACGCTCTGGATCGGCAGCCGCAAGCAACGCCGGCATCGGATGGTAACGGAAATAGAGCCGCGCCCGTTCAATCGGTGTGTTGACGACCGTTAGGCTCTCCACGCCTTTCTCGCGCAGCGAGGGCGCCAATTTTGACAATGCCGTGATGTGGCGGCGGCAGAACGGGCAGTGCAGGCCGCGAAACAGCCCGATCAGCAAGGCCTTCTGACCGCGAAAGTCGTCGATGGCGATCTTGCCGTCGCGCGTGATTGCGTCGAGCACGACATTCGGTGCCCGGTCGCCCGGCTGCAGCGGTCCAATATCGATATCCTCGGACATTCCGAATCTCCTCCCGGTCAGTCAAGAAAAGGCAGGACGATAAGTGCGTCGGGGTCGAGCCCGTGCTGGGCGCAGACATCCTGTGCCAGCGCAAAATAACGATCGGCCTCAGCCAGGTTGTCGAGGTCGAGATTGAGTGTCGCTAGGCCATCATAGCACGGAAAGAGAAGCTGTGGTTCACTTGTTTCTCGGGCGATTTGCAGCGCTTCGCCGTAGAGCTTCGCTGCCAACTCCGGCTTTCCGTTGCACTGGTGGATTTGCCCGAGCACGATCAACGGCACCGACAGATGCTCGCGCTGGTCAAGCGCGCGGTCGATTTCAATCGCCTCCTCGGCAGCGGGCACGCCTTCCTCGGGACACCTGTCGGTGAAGGTGCAGCAGGCAACCGCGAGGTTGGCGAGCAACCGCGCCTGGAAGCCGAGATCGCCGATCCGGCGCGCCACATCGAGCCCGCGCCGGCATACGTCTATGGCTCGCTGCGGATTGATCAGCGTATAGAGCACGCCGAGATTGGTATAGCCACGGCAAGCGGCGCTCATCAGTCCGGCGGCTTCGGCGACTTCGACGCTACGCTCCACCTCGCGCACCGCCTCCTGGCTCCTGCCGGCCCGTGCGAGAGCGACGCCCTTGGTGTTGAGCGCTTCGGCGGTCGCTAGTGCGGCCTCGCGTCGGCTGGCGTCGTCGGCGTCAGGCGGCACGCACCTCGCGGCGGCAAGGGCATCGTCCGCCCACTTCACCGCACGGGCATGATCTCCGGTGCGGAATGCCAGCCGGCCCCGCTCTTGCCATAAATGCGCCTGCTCGACCGGTGCATCCGTTTCCGAGAGCAGCGTGGCGGCCTGCGCGTAGCTCGCCTCTGCCTGTTCGCGCCTGCCCCAGTCCCACAGCAGCCGTCCGGTCTTGCGCAGAATGCGTGCCGCTCCGATCCGGTCCCCGGCGGTTTGGTAGGCATCGAGCGCCGTCCGGTAATGCTCTTGCGCTGCCTCGCGCCTCCCGCTCGGCCCGCTGAGGTCGGCAATGCACTCGTTGAGGAGGAGCGCCATCTGGGATTGCCCCGATCGAGCGAGCGTCGCCAGCGCTTGCTGGTAGAGGCGAAGCGCGTCTTCATTGGCATAGATGATGTGGGCCCGGTCGCCCGCCTTCATCAGGTAGCGCGCTCCCTTCTCCTCGGCTGCGCTCAGGCTGAAATGGTGCCCGAGCAACGTCAGATCCTCGAGTTTTTCCGGGTCATCGCCTGAAAGGTCCTCCAGCGCCTTGCCAATCCTGCCATGCATCTCTGTGCGCCGCTGCAAGAGCAGGTTCTGATAGATCACGTCCTGCAGCAGGGTCTGCGTGAAGCGGTAGCTTTGCGAGGCAATCGAGCCGGCGCCGGAGACCTCTTCGATGAGCTCGAAATCGCAGAGCAGCTCCAGACCGGTCTGCAGCCTCGCCGGGTCGGCGGTAATCATCTGCAGCAGGGCCCCGTCGAAACGTGGACCGATCACGGCGGCCTCTTGCGCCAGCCTGCGCACGTCCTGCGGTAGCCGGTCGATGCGGGCGAGCAACATCGCCTGGATGCTGGCCGGGATGCCGGCGCCAGCCTCGTCGGACGCGATCTGCCATTTCGCGCCGTCGCGCCTGAGCACGCCGCTATCGATCAGCCCACGCACGATTTCTTCGATGAAGAGCGGGTTGCCGCCCGCCCTGCTCAGGATCCGGTTCGCGAGACGGCCTGAGGACTTGGACAAAGGAATGCCGAACAGCGCCGCAAGCAGGTCTTGGCCCTCAGGGTCACTCAAAGGCCAGAGCCGCAGAGCCGTGTGGCTGACCTTGGTGGAGTCGAGCTGGTCGTTTTCCGGCGCCGGTCGGTGCGTGACTACGAGCATGAGCCGTGTGCGCTCGAGCCGATCCACAACGAATCGCAGCGCCTCGAGCGATACGGCATCTGCCCAGTGCAGGTCTTCGACGACGATCAGGAGAGGTGAAAGCGCCAGCCGCCGCTCCATGATGGTGCGGATTGCGTAGAGAATCTGCCGCCTCAGCTGCTCGGGCTCGACATGCCGCAAGGTCGCATCGGGATCGCTGACCCCGAGCACGTGGAAGAGCAGTGGCTTGAGCCGCTCGGCCTCTTCCCCATGAAGCCCCAGCTCGCCGAGCAGCAAGCCGAGCTTTGCCCGGATTTCGTCCGGGGGATCGTTCTGCATCATGCCGCCGGCGCTGCGAACCACCGCCGCGAGCGCGCCGTAGGACTGCTCGCCGCGCGGCGAGCAGGCGGTCTGCCGCACGGCGACATTCCCGAACCGCTCGTCGTCGCGCACACGGGCGATGAATTCCCTGACCAGCCGCGACTTGCCAATGCCGGCCTCGCCGACCAGCCGCACGAGCTGGGCCGAGCCGTTGCAGGCCCTATCCAGGCACGCCAGCATTCGCCCGAGCTCGGCGGCGCGCCCGATCAGCGGTGCGCTGAGCCCAAGCGCCTCCAAGCCGCGCGCCGCGCGCGGTGCATCGAGTTGCTCCACGAGCCTGTGCACCATGACACTGCCGGACTTGCCGCGCAGTGCGACGTCGCCCAGCGATTCATAGGAGAAGGCATGGCGAGTGAGCCTGTAGGTCAAGGGGCCGACCAGCACCTCGCCTGGTGCGGCGAGCGATTGCAGGCGCTGCGCCGTGTTCACGGTATCGCCGGTCACGGAATAGGATTTGGCGCTGCCGACACCGAATGCGCCCGTCACCACTGGCCCGGTGTTGATGCCGATATGCAGCTCCAGCGGCAAGCCGGCGAAAGCCTTCGAGCGCTTGCCGATGCGGGCCATGCGCTCGATCATGTCGAGGGCGCCGCGGAGCGCCCGCTCCGGATCGTCCTCATGCGCGACGGGTGCGCCGAACAAAGCAAGCAGCGCATCTCCGATGAACTTGTCGACGAAGCCGCCGGCATTTTGCACCGCCGCAGTCAGCTCCTCGAACAACTCGTTCTGCAGCGATTGCATGACTTCCGGGTCGAGCTGCTCGCTGAGTGAGGTAAAGCCGGTAAGGTCCGCGAAAAGGATCGTGACGGTTCGGCGGTCGGCCTCCAGGTCGGGTGGTGGACGCCCAGGCCCTGGAATCCGCTCGTCCACCGCTATGCGATCAGCGCCAGAGCGGTCGCCGATTGCTGCGCGGCGGCCGGTCGGCATGTCACTGCTTGCGTCCGCTATGGACGCGTTGCCCAGGCCCGCCCCGCATTTTGGACAGAAGGAGAATTCCGGCGCACAGAGATAGCCGCAGCCCTGGCATGCCCGAGGCTGCTTCGCGCCGCATTTCGGGCAGAACGCGAAACCGGCCTCAATCTGGAAACCGCAGCTTGCGCAATTCATCGATCAAGATCTCAAGGGCAGCGGCAAACCAGGCTTGTTTGCGATAATTCTAATATAAGCATGGACCGCCGCCGCCCGCTCCGCAAGCGGCAGGACGAGGATGGATGCAGAACTCGCGATTTGCGGCCGCTCGCGGAAAGCGCGAGGGGCGGAAAGGCGAAGCCGAACCGGCCAGGCCGGTTCAGCTCACAGATATGCTGGCCCTTGCAGCTTTCTCGGAAAGGCGCTGCATGAACTTCCCCCTGTCGATGACCGCCCGTTCGTGGAAGCCCTCGCCGATGAGGCCCGCTTCGTCGCTGCATCTTACTTTGAAGCGCAGCTTGCGGCCCTCAACCGCGATCAACTCGATTTCGGCAGTGGCGGTCATGCCCACAGGTGTCGCCGCGACATGGCTCACGTCGACGTGAGTGCCAACGGTCCTTTCGTTGAGATCGAGGAATGGCCGAAGCGCTTCGATGCATGCCCATTCGATGAAGCCGACCATGAAGGCCGTCGCGAAAACAGGCGGCATCTCTTCGAAACCCGCGAAGGCGGAAGATACCTGCGGGACGGTGAGAGATTCGTCGATGCGCAGGCTGAGTGTATGGCGAAGTCCCGCCTTGAGTTCGGCTTTCATGAGGATCCCCCCGATATCGCGTGACACGTGAAACGTATCACACCGCGCATCGGGCGACCGCAGCACTGGCATGCGACTTTCGGCTGATTCAACTGACAGGCTGACTAGATCCGGTCCCTCAGCGCATACCAGTTGAGGGCGAGAAACATCAGCGGCTGGCGCAAGAGACGGCCGCCGGGAAAGGCGGGAATTTTCAGCTCCTCGAAAAGCTTGAGCCGGTCGCGGTTTCCGGCGACGGTTTCGGCATAGAGCTTGCCCATGAAGTTCGACAGCATGACGCCGTGCCCGGAATAGCCGCCGGTCGCGATCACATTGGGCATCACCTCGCGCACGAAGGGCCGGCGCGGCATGGTGATGCCGACATAGCCGCCCCAGCCATGTGTGATCTCGATGTCCTTCAATGCCGGATAGACCTCGGCGATCTGCCGGCGGATGTGGAGGTGGATGTCCTTCGGATCCTTGACCGCATAGATCTCGCGCCCGCCGAACAGCAGCCGCCCGTCGTTCGACTTGCGGAAATAGCGCACGACGAAGCGTGAATCGTCGACCGACTCCCCGCCGGGCAGCACGGGGCTTTGCGCACCGAGCGGCACGGTCGCTCCAATGAAGGAGCCGATCGGCATGATATGCGCTGCGCTCACCGGCTCCAGCCCGTTGCCGTAGGCATCGACGGTGATGAGCCCCTTGTCGGCCCTGATCGTTCCTTTCGGCGTTGTCACCTCGACCTTGCCGCCATTCGCTCGGATGCCGGTCGCCTTGGTGTTCTCGAAAAGCTGTGCGCGCGCCTCCGCGGCCACGCGCGCCGTTCCGATCACCAACTTGAGCGGATGGATGTGGCCGGTGCCGGTGTCGCGTGTCCCGCCGAAATATGCTGACGAGCCGACTCGTTGGGCGGTCTCGGCCGCGTCCATGAAGGAGATGTGCTCGTAGCCGGCTCGCTCGCGCATATAGTCGGCATAATTCCTGTAGTCATCGACATAACGCTTCTTGTGGGCGACAGAGAGCTGACCCGGCGTGAAGTCGATGTCGATCCTGTTCGTCGCGGCGAACTCGAGCAGATGTGCCTTTGCCTCCTCGGCAAGGTCGAACAATGCTTTGGCCCTCGTCCAGCCGAGCAAAGCTTCGAGTTCGTCGAGCGGCGTGCGCTGACCGGTGCCGAGCTGGCCGCCATTGCGCCCCGATGCGCCGTCGCCGAACCGGTATGCTTCGATGAGCACAACGTTCGCGCCGGCCTTGGCCAGGTGCGCTGCCGCCGAGAGGCCGGTGAACCCGCCGCCGATGACGATGACATCTGCTTTGCGATCGCCGTCGAGCGTCGGGTAGGTTGGACGGTCTCCGACCGTGTCCTCATACCAGGAGATGCCGGGGGAGATTGGGGATTGGTAGAGCATCGGAACCAGGGCAGTAGGGCAATAAGGCAATAGGGCAATAGGGCAATAGGGTTATTGACCGGACAGCTTACGGATCAGCAGCCGGAGCAACTTGCCCACGCTTTCGCTGCGTTCCAGAGTTGGCGCAATGGCATCGTCGCGGGCAATGCCGATTCGCTGAGCGATCGTGAGGTGGGTCTCCAGTTCCTTTAGCGAACCCTGCGCGATGCGGAGAAACTGCTGATAGGAACCGCGATTCTCGCGTCCGTAGCCCTCAGCAATATTCGCTGCCACGGAAGTAGCAGCTCTTCGAGCCTGCGCCGTCAGTCCATATAGTTCATCCTTTGGCCAGTTCTTTGTGACTTGATAGACCGCTACAGCTAAGTCGATGGCTTGCTGCCAAACTACCAAGTCCCTGTGTGACTGCACCTCTGATGACATTTGAGCTCTGCTCCCCCCTATTGCCCTATTGCCCTATTGCCTTACTCGCTCACACATTCAGCAACAAAAACTCCCTCTCCCACGGACTGATCACTTCCATGAAGGTCTCGAATTCCGCCCGTTTGATCGCGGCGTAGGTCGAGGAGAACTGCTTGCCGAGCACCTGGTGCAGCTCCTCGTCGGCTTCGAACAGGTCGACGGCCTCCAGCAGGCCGCGGGGCAGGTCGATCTCGTCCTCGTTGGCGGTGGTGATCACCGGCGCCTCCGGCTGGATCTTGTTGCGCATGCCCATGAGCCCGCAGGCGAGCGAGGCGGCAAGCGCCAGATAGGGATTGGCGTCGGAGGAGGGGATACGGTTCTCGACGCGCCGGGCGGCCGGATCCGAGCGCGGCACGCGGAACGCCGTGGTGCGATTGTCGTAGCCCCATTTGTTGTTGACCGGCGCAGATGCCGCCTGGGTGAGCCGGCGATAGGAGTTGACGTATGGCGCCAGCATCACCAGCGCGTTTGCTATATGCTTCTGCATGCCGCCGACGAAATGCTTGAAGGCCTCCGATTCCGATCCGTCCTCGTTGGAGAAGACGTTGCGGCCCGTCTTCTTGTCCACCACCGACTGGTGGATATGCATGGCCGAGCCGGGCTGGCCCTGGATGGGTTTGGCCATGAAGGTCGCATAGGTCTCGTGTTTCAGCGCGGCTTCGCGAATGGTGCGCTTGAACATGAACACCTGGTCGGCGAGCTCGATCGGATCGCCGTGCCGAAGGTTGATCTCCAGCTGGCCCGCGCCCTCTTCATGGATCAGCGTGTCGATCTCCAGGCCCTGCCCTTCAGAGAAATGGTAGATGTCGTCGATCAGCTCGTCGAACTCGTTGACGCCGGCGATCGAATAGCCGGCGCCGCCGCCGATCGGCCGGCCGGAGCGCCCGACCGGCGGCACCAGCGGATAGTCGGGGTCTGGATTCTTCCGCACGAGATAGAACTCGATTTCCGGTGCCACCACCGGTCTCAGCCCAGCCTCTGCATAGGCCGCGACGACGCGCTTCAACACATTGCGCGGCGTGAACTCGACGACGCGGCCGTCCTGGTGCACGAGATCGCAGATCACCTGTGCGGTCGGGTCCTCCTCCCAAGGCACGACGGAGAGGGTGGACAGGTCCGGCACCAGCTTCAGGTCGCCGTCGTCCTCAGGGTATTGGAAGCCGTTGCCGTCCTCGGGATAACCGCCCGAGATGGTCGTCATGAACACGGCGGACGGCAGCGCGAGCGAGGTATTGGAGGTAAATTTCTTCGACGGCATCATCTTGCCGCGGGCAACGCCAGCCTGGTCGGGCGTGATGCACTCTATGTCCTCGATGCCGCGCCATTCCAGCCATTCGTCGGCTTCTTTCCAGTTCCTTACGCCACGGCGGTTCTTCAGGAATTGGGGCATGCGGGAGCGCCCCGCGCGATTTGACGGTCGGGCTTCCTTCTTTAGGACTGGCATCAATCACCGAGATAGTTGCGGATTTCGCGACTATAGCCATGGCCGCTGACGGAAGCAAAGAGGGCCGAGCCGGGCCTTCATGCAGGCTCCGCCAACTTGTCCCAAGGCTCTGCGCGGCAGCAGACTCCGACAGACAGGGAATCCGGACGGGAATGCCAGATACGAACGCCGTGCTCAGGCACGGACGGCTTCGACCAGTCGACTGACGACCGGCTGCAGCGTCTCCGGCGTGATCGGCTTGGCGACTACGGCATCGATGACGCTGGCATGTCGAAGGTCGTCCGAGCCAACGGTTCGGATCGACAACAGGATCACGCGCGGCACATTGCGACCGGATATTCGCCGCTGGACCGACAGGCTGTCAAAGAGGTGGTCGCAATCGCAATTGTCGGCGCCGCCGTCCAGGATGACGGTTCCCGGTTTAAGTGCCGAGAGGACGCGACCGGCGGTTTCAGGTGATTCCGCGACGGGCCTCAACCCGCACCGCTCGACGATCTTGGAGACGACGACCCGCGTGATCTGTGACGTGCCGACGACTAGCACGGCAGAGAGATTTTCGGTCGCCGCATCTTCCCCTTTGTCAGCAACCATAAATCGAGTGCTGACGGAAACCGGTTCGAGTTTCCATTTCGACATTGCTCGAGAAACCGTTCCTGAAGAACGAAATTGCCTATGATGGGCAGGGATAGTCGCCTGTTTGCGGCCGATGTCAAGCCGAAACGGGCCGCTTGGTGCGGCCCGTCGCAAGGTGGTTTATAAGTTTTTGTGAATGTATGCATGTACGCGCAGGTTGCAGCAGGCTGGCGCATCGGATCGGACCGAAGGACCGCGCCAGCGGAAAGTCAGCGACTGTTTTCGGATAGTCGGATGAGCAAAGAAAGAAATGGAACGGCATGTAGATCCAACTGAACGCACGCCCTTCTAACCCGCCGCGGTCTGCGCCACCACGACCGGGATCAGCAGGTCGCCCCAGTTGCCGCGGCCGCCATGATGACGCGCCGAGCGGACGAGTTCCACCGAGACGCCGGCTTCCACGGCCTTCATGACCGATTGGTTGAGGCGGTGCAGGTCGTTGGCGACCATCCGGATCACCGCTTGCTGTTCCGGGCTCATCGCCGAGGCCTGTTCCTCGGCTCGTTCCTTGACGTGAGTCCTGGGGGGCATGGCATTCTCCTTACTTGGCGTCTGGGTCACGGAGCCAACTCCTCACTCGGCCGCCGGCCGGAATTGGGCATGCTCGGTCGATTCATGCATGGCCGTTGTCGATGACTTGCCGCCGGTGATCGCGATCGACACGGCATCGAAATAGCCGGTGCCGACCTCGCGCTGGTGCTTGGTCGCCGTGTAGCCGTTCGCCTCCGATGCGAATTCCGCCGCTTGCAGCTCGGAATAGGCCGCCATTTGGCGCTCGCGATAGCCGCGGGCGAGCTCGAACATGCCGTGGTTCAGCTGGTGGAAGCCGGCCAACGTGATGAACTGGAACTTGTAGCCCATCGCGCCGAGCTCGCGCTGGAAACGTGCGATCGTCTCGTCGTCGAGGTTTTTCTTCCAATTGAAGGACGGCGAGCAGTTGTAGGCGAGCGGCTTGTCCGGATGGTGCCGTCGCACGCCCTCGGCGAACTTCTTGGCTTGTTGCAGGTCGGGCCTGGAGGTCTCGCACCAGATCAGGTCAGCATAAGGCGCGTAAGCGACTGCGCGCGCGATGCAAGGCTCGAGACCGTTGCGCACCTGATAGAAGCCTTCGAGGGTGCGGTCCGCCTCGTAATCGACAAAGGGCCGGTCGCGCTCGTCTATGTCTGAGGTGAGCAGCTTCGCCGCTTCCGCGTCCGTGCGGGCGACCACAAGGGTGGGCACCCCCATCACGTCGGCGGCAAGCCGTGCTGCGGTCAGGTTCCTGATATGCGCTGCGGTCGGGATCAGCACCTTGCCGCCCAGATGGCCGCACTTTTTTTCAGACGCGAGCTGGTCCTCGTAGTGGACGCCGGCCACGCCCGCCTCGATGAAGGCCTTCATGATCTCGAAGGCGTTGAGCGGCCCGCCGAAGCCGGCCTCCGCATCGGCCACGATTGGTGCGAACCAGGTTTCGACCGAAAGCCCGTTTCCTTCCGAAACTTCGATCTGGTCGGCGCGCTGGAGCGTGCGGTTGATGCGCCGGCAAAGCTCCGGCGCGGCATTGGCCGGATAGAGCGACTGGTCAGGGTACATGGCCGATGCCGTGTTGGAGTCCGCAGCCACCTGCCAGCCGGAGAGGTAGATGGCCTTCAATCCCGCGCGCACCATCTGCATGGCCTGGTTACCGGTCATCGCGCCAAGCGCGTTCACGAACTCCTCGTCATGGATCAGCTTCCACAGCCGATTGGCGCCGGTCTCGGCAAGCGTATGCCGGATCTGCAGCGAGCCGCGCAGCCGCTTTGCGTCTTCCGGCGAATAGGGCCGCTCAATGCCGTCGAAGCGGCCTTCGGGCGCGGAGGGGACAAGGTTGTAAAAATCAGTCATTTGCTCCTCTGGATCGTGCGATCGACTGGGCTGTGATATTCCTGACCGAGCTTGAACAACCGCAAGCTCATGACTTCATTTACATTGGACCTCGGTGTCCGCCAGAGGAATCGCTCCAGTTATTGGGAAATAAGGGTAATTCTGTCTTGTGATTGACGCTCCGCTCCGGTAAAGCTGTAAAAATTGTCAAAATCTGTCCGCGGCACGCGAGCGGCGGGATTTGTAAATCTTTGGACAAGAGCTGGGATGCCCGAACAGAAGATCTTCGCCGGTCCTCGCATTCGCCGCATTCGCAACGGCAAGGGCCTCACCCAAACGGCGATGGCCGAAGGGCTCGGCATCTCGCCGTCCTACCTCAACCTGATCGAGCGCAATCAGCGGCCGCTGACCGTGCAACTCATTCTGAAGCTGGCCGCCGTATACGAAATCGATCCAAAAGAGCTGCAGGGCGAGGCGCAAAGCTCCGTCGCCGCGCTGAAGGAGGTCTTCTCCGATCCTTTGCTCCTGGGTGAACTGCCGGGCGACCAGGAACTGATCGAAGTCGCGGAAGCCGCGCCTAACGCGGCAGCAGCAGTCATCAAGCTCTACCGGGCCTATCGCGAGCAGGCTGGCCGGCTTTCCGATCTCTCCGACCTGCTCGTCCGCGAGGGGCGCGCAACCGCGCTCTCCGGCGCGCGACTGCCGGTCGACGAGGTGCGCGAGACCTTCGAGCGAAGGCCGAACCATTTCGCTTCGCTCGAGGATGAGGCGGAGTCTTTCATCTCGCTGCTCGATCCCGGCGACGACCTGTCCGGCGCGCTGAAGGCCTGGCTGAGGCGGGAGTTCGGCATCACGGTTCGCGTGCTCCCTGCCGCCACCATGCCCAACTGGCGCCGCCGCTACGATCGTCACTCGCAGCGCCTCTTCGTCTCCGAGCGCCTGTCGCCTTTCGACCAGCTGCGCGAGGTCGCCATGGAGGCGTGCCTGATCAGGATGCGGGTCGCGATCGCCGCCGAGATCGAGGCGCTGAAGCTGTCGTCGGACGAGGCTCGCCGGCTCGCCCGTTTCGAGCTCGCCCGCTACGCCGCGCATGCGCTGATGATGCCCTACCAGCCGTTCCTCGCGGCCGCGGTTCGCTCGCGCTACGACATCGATGTGCTGCGCTCGCGCTTCGGCGTTTCTTTCGAGCAGGCGGCCAACCGGCTCACCATGCTCAGCCGGCCGGGCAGCAGCGGCATTCCTTTTTTCATGCTGGAGGTCGACAACGCCGGCAACCGCTTCCGCCGCGCCGGCGCGCAAGGCTTCCCACAGGCCCGCTTCGGCGGCGGCTGCCCGAAGCTGCCGCTGCATGCCGCCTTCTCCCAGCCCGGGCAGATCCTTGTGGAGGCCATCGAGATGCCGGACGGCGCGGAATTCCTGTGTGTTGCACGGACGCTCGAGGGCCCGCAAGGCGCCTTCGCCGAACGGCCGCGGCGCACGGCAATGCTGCTTGCCTGCGACATCTCTTTCATGGACGAGGTCGTCTATCGCGCTGCCTTGCCGGCCGGAATGAGCGCTTCGGGGCAATCGGCGGGGGGCGGCCCGTCGGGCTCCACGCCCGTCGGTCCGGCCTGCCGGGTCTGCGAGCGCGTCGGCTGTCTTGCCCGCGCCGAGCCGCCTCTCACCCGACCGCTCGGCCTCGACGAGATGGCGACGGGGCTGAGCGCCTTCGACTTTCAGTAGTTCAAGCTGCCTTCCGCCTTCTCACCAGCACGCCGTCCTTCGCCTGCAGGAATCGCATCAGCCGTTCTTGAAAATCCTCCACGACAGCCGAACGCACCGAGGGGCGCGCGGCAAGGGCCTTGCGCCATGCCGTCAGTTTCGGTTTGCCGACTAACATTCCGACCTGGCCTAGCCTGTCGAACGCGTCAAAATATCGGAACACCGGCGCAAAGATGACGTCGACGAGGCTGAAGCGCTTGCCGGAGAAGAACGGGCCGTCCGTCAGTTCCTCCTCGATCCTGGCAAACATTGCGTCGATTCCCACGCGCTCCTTCTCGAATACGGCCTCGTCCGTCGCCGAATAGAGGCGACCGATCGCGTTGAGCACCTGCGAGCCGCACTCGATCCAACCGCGGTGGCGGGCGCGTTCGAGCGGTTCGGCGGGATGCAGCGAACAATCCGTGGTCTCCTCCAGATATTCCAGGATGACGGCGGATTCGAAGATGCTGGTCTCGTGGCCCTTGGCATCCCTGACGACCAGCACCGGCACCTTGCCGAGCGGTGATATTTTCCCGAACCAGCTCGGCTTGTCCGAGAGATCGATCCATACCCGCTCGAACGGGACCTGCTTCTCGGCAAGCGCGATCGCGGCCCGCTGCACATAGGGGCAGAGATGATGGCTGATAAGCGTGAGCGAAGGCTGCATGTCACTCTCCCCAGACATAGTTGACGTCGCCGTTCTCGACCCGGCTCGACAGGAACATCAGCTGCGCATCCTTGCGCGCCGGGCCGCCTGTCGCCCTGCCGCTGTCCATATCGTAGCTCGCGCCGTGCCAGGGGCAGACGAACGAGCCGTCCTTGCATTCCAGCGGCCCGCCGAAATGTACGCAGACATTTGCCGCCACCCGAATGCGGCCACCGCTTCTGTAGACGTGAACCTCGCGCCCGAAGAAGGGCAGCACGATGCTGCCGCTCTCCGGCACGTCGCTTTCCGCACAAAGCCGATGTCGCATGGGAATCTCCTATCAATGCATTCGCATAAAAATTAGATGCACTTGCATGCATTGTCAAGATTGATGCACTTGCATGAAAATGGTAGAGGCAAAAGCATGACGGAAGACAGAAAACTCGAAGAACTCGAGATCATCGCGTGGGCGCGGCTCCTGAAAGTCTCGACCAGGCTCCTCGATGTGGTCGAGCGCGAACTGAAGGCGGCCGGCCTGCCGCAGCTTGCCTGGTATGACGCACTGCTCGAATTGCATCGGGCCGGGGAGGCGGGCCTGCGTCCGGCCGACCTTCAGAAGGAGATGCTCCTGCCGCAGTACAATGTTTCGCGCCTGATCGACCGCCTGGAAGGGGCGGGCTATGCCGTGCGCATCCCGCATCCGGAGGATGGTCGGGGACAGGTGCTGCAGATCACGGAGGCCGGCAGGGTGCTGATCAGGCGTATGTGGCGTGTCTATCGCAGGACGGTCGCCGAAAACTTCGCCTCGAAGCTTGGCAAGGGCGATGCCGGCAGGCTGGCAGAGCTGCTGAAGCCGTTGCTCTAACCCACATCCAGAACGACGTTGCCGACGACCTTGCCGGCCTCGACAGCTTCATGCGCGGCGGCGATGTCGCGCAACGGGAAGCGCGCGCCGATGCTGTGCTTCAAGCTGCCGTCCCTGAGCATGACGGTGAGCTCTTCGATCGCGGCGCGGCGATCCTCCGGCTTGAGTTCGTAGATCAGGAACAGCTTGAGCGCATAGCTGTTCCACAGCATAGCCTGGAACGAGAGCGGGATGTCGCCGGCGACGTTCGACCCGTAGCACACGATGGTGCCATGCGCCCTGACGACGTTCTCGGCTATCAGATGCGCGGATGTCGAGAAGTCCATATCGACGATGCCGTCCACCCCTTCGTCGCGCGTCAGCTCTTTTACGACCTTGGCGACATCCTTCTTCTTGTAATCGATGACGAAGTCGGCGCCGCCGTTGCGTGCATGGTCGGCCTTCTCGGCCGACGCCGTGCCGATCACGCGGGCGCCGCGCAGCTTGGCGATCTGTGTCACATAGTGGCCGACTGCCGAGCCGGCGCCCGTGACAAGCAGCGTCTTGCCGGCGATAGGACCGTGCAGACGCACCGCTTGCAGCGCGGTCAGCGCCGGGATGCCGAGGCATGCCCCGGAGGGGGAATCCACGCGACCCGGCAGCGTCACCGCCTGGTCTGCCGCCAGGCAGATGAATTCCGCGGCCGTTCCGAAAGGCCGCTTCCACTGCGCGTTCCAGAGCCAGACCCGCTCGCCGATCCGCCCGTGCTCGACGCCCTGGCCGACGGACTCGATTATGCCCGCGCCGTCGCTGTGCGGAATGATCCGCGGCCAGTTCAGCGGGCGCCCGCGTCGGCTCTTCACATCCGAGGGATTCACGCCGGATGTCGTCACCTTGACCCGCACTTCTCCCGGGCCGGGCTCGGGCGCGTCCATCTCGCCTACCATCAGCACCGCGCGCGCCTTGCCGTTGCGTTCATACCAGGCTGCCTTCATAGTCGAGCCTCCTCGATCTTCTTTTTTATGCAGCGGCGGAACGGAGCCGGCGCTGCCCGCCGGTCTGGTGCCGCTTCCGAAGCTATTGAATCCTAAATAAGTTTATCGATCGCAAGTATTCCAAGTTAACGGGTGGTTGACGGTCGGATACCAACTTCGTGTCACGCTTCGCCGATCGGCCTCTCGCCGGCAAAAAGCGCGGCATGCGCGGTGACGAGCGCGACGATCCGGTCGATCACGGCCCGCACGTCGGGGCGATGGCGATCGTCATTATGCATGACCAGCCACTGGTCTTCGCGAAGCTCGGGGATCTCGTCGCCGGCGCGCTCCAGCAGCGGATCCCGGTCGCCGGCAAAGCAGGGCAGCACGCTCTTTCCGACTCCCGAGCGGATCAGGTCGTAAAGCGTGCGCGGCGTGTTCGCCCAGGCGCTGATCGTCACGTCCGAACGCGAATTCACCCATCGCGCCGATCTGGTTATAGCGTCCTGCGGCGCGATGGCCACCCAGTCGTCCCGTCCTGCCATGGCCTGGTTGCGCGCCCGAAATGGCGCGTAGGCGACCGGCACGGTACGGCGCGAGGCGAGGTTGGCACCTTCGGCCGGCCCGTTGCGGATGCCGATCTCGACCTCGCGGTGGCCGATGTCGAGCCGAGCCTCGGTCGTCTTGAACGCGATCCGGAAGGGATCGTCAGGCGTCCACAGGCGCGAGAAGTTTTCTGCGAAGAAATTTGCCGTCCATGTGCCGGCCGAAATGCGAACCGCCGAACGCTGTCCGCCTGTCGCCAGCCAGTCCTCGATCGGGCGCGCGCCGGCCTCCATGACAAGTACCTTGCCAAGCAGTGTGCGGCCGTCGTCGGTGAGATCGTAGCCGCTCTGGCGCCTGACGAAGAGAGGCCGGGCAACCGCGCGCTCGAGCGCGACCATGCGCCTCCCGATCGTGGCCGGGCTGAGCCCGAGCTCCGCGGCCGCGGCAGATAGGCCTCCGCCCCGGGCCACATGGATGAAGAGCTTCAAGTCCTCCCAGTCCGCGTTTTTCATTTTTGAACGATATGGCGCGTTTTTGATCGGTTCAAGGGCTGAAAGTTGCTTGCTATCTTTGCGAAATCGAAAACACGGGAGGTGCTGCCATGATGGACCACCTGATGGTTTGGGCGCTTGTGCACAGCGAAATCGCGCGACGCAGGCCCAAACTGCCGGCTTGCGACGACGAATTTTACCGCGGCGGCTTCTATGGCGGGGAGGGTGCCTGGCTCTGGCCGGGCATGAGGCGGTATCGCTGAAACCGAGCAGGAGAGCGAACAGTGAGTAGCGAATAGCGAATAGGGCCCCCTACTCGCTACTCGCTATTTGCTTCCATGTGCCATAACGGGATTGCGGGGCTGGATCACGCCAGGAAAGGCGGCATTGATTAGTCGAGACTGAAAGAGTCGCCGGCACCCGGCGGCGATCGGGACGTGACGGCCACCGGATTATGAGTGAGACGACCGCCAGACAGGAAGTGTCGCCAGCGGCCGCTGCATCTTCCGAGCGCTCCGATAAGATCGGCATCGTGCTCGTCTGCCTTTCCGCGATAATCTGGAGCTTCGGCGGGACCATCGCGCGCTTCATCGAGGCGCCCGACAGCTGGACTGTCGTGTTCTGGCGCTCCGTCTGGGCGGCGGCCTTCCTCATCGCCTTCATGGCGTGGCGCAATGGCTGGCGCGGGATGGTGGGGCTCTTCACCGGCATGGGCATTCCAGGGATCCTGGTTTCGCTGGGCTTCGCCACTGCGTCGACGTCATTCATCGTCGCACTGGCCTATACGACGGTCGCCAACATCCTTTTGATGCAGGCCGGTGTGCCGCTGATTGCAGCGCTGATCGCCTGGGTGGTGTTTCGCGAGTCCGTCGGGCCGGCGACCTGGGCGGCGATAGCGGCCGTCATCTGCGGCGTCGCGATCATGGTGTCGGAATCCTTCCAAGGCGACGTGTCGCCGATCGGCGACGGCCTAGCACTGCTGATTGCGGTCGCCATCGCCACCGCGACGGTGATCACCCGCCGCTACTCTCACGTCCGCATGACACCGGCGACCTGCCTCGGCACAATCATCGCCGCTCTCTTCGCTCTCTCTCAGGCGGGGACGCTCTGGGTTTCAGCGCCCGATACGGGTTTCCTGTTCGTCTTCGGCGCGGTCAATCTCGGGCTGGGGCTCGCATGCTTTGCCTCCGGCGCGCGGCTGATACCGGCCGCACTTGCCGCGCTGCTCGGCACGCTGGAGCCGGTGCTCGGGCCTATCTGGGTTTGGCTGGTCCATGACGAGATTCCTTCGGGCCGCACGATCCTGGGCGGCACGGTAGTGTTTGTCGCCCTGATCGTTCACCTTGCGCTGGAGTTCCGCCGCCAGCAGCGGCCCGCGCGGCCGGGGACCACCGGCATTCCCACTCCGAACTAGACTGTTGCGGGACATTGTTTCCGATTGGCGTCAGCCCCCGCGATCACGCCCTTCAGCGCGCAATGCCGCACTGCGGAATTCGAGCTTGTCGCTTCAAAAAAAGGCCAATAGGCTGGCGTCAAACCCGGCCGCGAAGGACCGCTGCGCGAAGGACCGCTGTGCGAGTCGGGACGTGCAACAAACAGAGGAGAACTCCATGATTCGTAAGGCGCTTTTGCTCTCGGCCGCGCCGCTGCTGGCTGCGACTGTCGCCTTTTCCGCCCATGCCCAGGAAAAGGTCGTCAACGTCTACAACTGGTCGGATTATATCGACCCCTCGATCATCGAGGACTTCACCAAGGAGACCGGCATCAAGGTCACCTATGACGTCTACGACTCTAATGAAATCCTCGAAACGAAGCTTCTGGCAGGCGGCAGCGGTTATGATGTGGTCGTGCCGACGGCGAGCCCCTTCATGGCCCGGCAGATCGAGGCAGGCGTCTACCAGAAGCTCGACAAGTCGAAGCTTCCCAACCTTTCCAACATGTGGGACGTCATTACCGAGCGGACCGCCAAGTACGACCCGGGCAACGAATACTCCGTCAATTACATGTGGGGCACGGTCGGCCTCGGCTACAACACCAAGAAGGTGTCCGACGCGCTCGGCGTCGAAGTGATCGACAGCTGGGATGTCTTCTTCGATCCCGAGAAGCTGAAGAAGCTCGCCGACTGCGGCGTCTACGTGCTGGATTCGCCGACCGACATCCTGCCGATCACGCTGAAGTATCTTGGGCTCGATCCCGAGAGCAAGTCGCCGGACGATCTCGCCAAGGCCGAAGAGGCGCTGATGAAGGTGCGGCCCTACATCCGCAAATTCCATTCGTCGGAATACATCAACGCACTGGCCAACGGCGACATCTGCCTCGCGATAGGCTGGTCCGGCGACGTATTCCAGGCACGTGACCGTGCCGCCGAAGCCGATCAGGGCGTGACCATAGATTTCGCGATCCCGAAAGAGGGCGCGGAAATGTGGTTCGACCAGATGGCGATCCCGGCCGATGCCAAGCATGTCGACGAGGCGCATGCTTTCATCAACTATATGATGAAGCCCGAAGTGGCGGCCAAGGCGACCAACTACGTCTTCTACTCCAACGGCAACAAGGCCTCGCAGCAGTTCATCGACAAGGAGATCCTCGACGACCCGGCCATCTATCCGGACGAGGCGACGCTCCAGAAGCTGTTCACCGTGTCCCCCTTGGACCCGAAGACGCAGCGCCTCGTCACGCGGACCTGGACGAAGATCGTCACCGGCCAGTGATCCAGGGCCTGGGCGATTATTCGCCCGGGCTTCGTCCTTTGGGGAAAGGCGGCGAGGGACATGCAATCGCTTGGCAGCATCCGCAGGAGCTTCGCGCCGTGGACCGATTCGGCGGCGAAGCCTTACATCTCCTTCGATAAAGTCACGAAGAAGTTCGGTGACTTCACTGCCGTCAACGACCTCTCGCTCGGGATCTATGAGCGCGAGTTCTTTGCCCTCCTCGGTGCGTCGGGCTGCGGCAAGTCCACCCTTCTCAGGATGCTCGCCGGCTTCGACGAGCCGACTGCCGGCCGCATTCTGCTCGACGGACAGGACCTGAAGGGCATCCCGCCCTACAGGCGGCCGGTCAACATGATGTTCCAGTCCTACGCACTGTTTCCGCATATGACCGTGGAAGCCAATATCGCCTTCGGCCTGAAGCAGGAAGGCATGCCGAAGCCTGACATCGAGAAGCGCGTCAAGGAGATGCTGGAGCTCGTGAAGCTCGAGCCTTTCGCCAAGCGCAAGCCGCATCAGCTTTCGGGTGGCCAGCGCCAGCGTGTTGCGCTGGCGCGTTCCGTCGCCAAGCGCCCCAAGGTGCTGCTCCTCGACGAGCCGCTCGGCGCGCTCGACAAGAAGCTGCGCGAGCAGACGCAGTTCGAGCTCATGGACCTGCAGCAGGAACTCGGCCTGACCTTCATCATCGTCACTCACGACCAGGAAGAGGCGATGACCATGGCCGACCGCATCGCCATCATGGACAAGGGCATGGTGATGCAGGTGGCGACGCCCGCCGAGATCTACGAGGCGCCGGCTTCGCGTTTCATCGCCGATTTCGTCGGCTCCGTGAACATGTTCGAAGGCAAGCTCATGGCGCGCGAGAACGGCAGCGCCACGATCGACGGCGGCAACGGCTTCACCATTCGCGCAGACAATGTCGGCGAGGCCAGGAACGGCAACACGGTCTGGTTCGCGGTGCGGCCGGAGAAGATCAAGGTCTCGTCCAAGCGGCCGCAGGATGCCACGGCCAACGCCGTCGAAGGCGAGATCTGGGACATCGCCTATCTTGGCGACATGACCCTCTATCACGTGCGGCTGGACGACGGGCGCATGGTCCGCACCAGCGTCGTCAACAGCCAGCGCGTCACCGAGGACCCGCTGACCTGGCACGATCGGGCGTGGATATCGTTCCGGTCGGATGCCGGCGTGGTCCTGACGAGATAGGGCTGTTTCATGTCGGGTGCGGCCATCGCGGAAACCAAAGCAGCGGCGGGGCAGGGCGAGAAACCACTCGCCGCGAGGGCGCTCTCAGCCGTCGTTGGGCGATTGGTGATCATCGTTCCCTATCTCTGGCTGCTGGTCTTCTTCCTCGTTCCCTTCATCATCGTCTTCAAGATATCGCTGTCCCAGACGGCGATCTCGATGCCGCCCTACTCGCCGGTGTTCGACCTGACCGGAGGCTGGCAGGCGCTGAAGGACAGCTTCAGCGAACTGTCTTTCGACAACTATGTCTGGCTGACCCAGGACGCTCTCTATTTCAAAGCCTATGTGTCGAGCCTCGTCATCGCTGCGATCTCGACCGTGCTCACTCTCATCGTCGGCTATCCCATTGCCTATGGCATGGCGCGCGCGCCCACCGCGGTCAGGCCCGTCCTGCTGATGCTGGTTATCCTGCCGTTCTGGACGAGCTTCCTGATCCGCGTCTATGCCTGGATCGGAATCCTGAAGCCGGAGGGCCTGCTCAACCAGTTCCTGATGGCGCTGCACATTATCGACCAGCCCCTCATCATCATGAACACCTACTCGGCGATCTTCATCGGCATCGTCTATTCCTACCTGCCGTTCATGGTGCTGCCGCTCTATTCGACGCTGGAGAAGATGGATTATTCGCTGATCGAGGCCGCCCAGGACCTCGGCTGCGCGCCGGCCTCTGCCTTCTGGAAGATCACCTTCCCGCTCTCGCTGCCGGGCGTGGTCGCCGGCTGCCTGCTCGTGTTCATCCCGGTGGTCGGCGAATTCGTCATTCCGGATCTGCTTGGCGGCTCCCAGACGCTGATGATCGGCCGGACACTGTGGAACGAGTTCTTCGCCAATCGTGACTGGCCGGTCTCCTCGGCAGTCGCCGTCATCCTGCTGCTCGTGCTCACCGTACCGATCATCATCTATCAGCAGGCACAGGCGAAAGCGCAGGAGGGCTGAGGCAAGTAGCCATGATGGGAAAGTGGAGCCGCTTCAATATCGTCTCCGTCACGCTCGGCTTCGCGTTCCTCTATTTGCCGATCGTGATCCTCGTCGTCTTTTCCTTCAACGCGTCGAAGCTGGTGACGGTGTGGGGCGGCTTCTCCACCCGATGGTACGTCTCCATGTTCTCCAACAAGGGCCTCATGGACGCTGCGTGGGTGACGGCAAGAATCGGCCTGATCTCGGCGACTTTCGCCACCATTCTCGGCACGATGGCCGCCATAACGCTCACCCGCTACACGCGCTTCCGCGGGCGGGTGCTGTTCTCAGGCATGGTCTTCGCGCCGCTGGTCATGCCCGAAGTGATCACTGGCCTGTCGCTCCTCCTGCTCTTCGTGGCCATGGGCCTCGACCGCGGCTTCCTCACTGTGACGCTTGCCCACATCACCTTCACCATGTGCTTCGTCGCGGTGGTGGTGCAGTCGCGCCTGCTCAGCTTCGACCGCTCGCTCGAAGAGGCGGCCATGGATCTTGGCGCGACGCCTTTGCGGACCTTCTTCCAGGTCACGCTGCCAGTCATCCTGCCCGCCGTGGTGTCCGGCTGGATGCTGGCCTTCACCCTCTCGCTCGACGATCTGGTGATCGCAAGCTTCACCTCCGGCCCCGGTGCCACGACGCTGCCCATGAAAATCTACAGCCAGGTCCGCCTCGGCGTGACGCCGGAGATCAACGCCGTCTCCACCCTCCTCGTCGCCATTGTGGCGATCGGCGTCATCATCGCCTCGATCGCCAACAAGCGGCGCGAGGCGCAGCGCATCAGAGACGAGCAGGCGGCGCTGAGAGGCGCGTGAGGCGTCAGCATGATCCCGAAAAGTTGCAGACTTTTCGGATAAGATCATGCTGCAAAACAGGCTAGTCGTTCTGCCCTATCCGCGGCCGGTCGAAATAGGTGTCGCTGAAAATCGGCGAGACGAAGGGCGCGGCCCATGAGCCGCCGACGAAGAACGACGCCTCGGCCGCATTGGGATCGTCGGCCGCCGCCTTCACGGGAATGAGCGCACCGGAGAGCGCGATCCCGCCGACCGAGTAAGGCACTACGCCGGTCAAGGTGAGCCGGCGCGGGCCAAGCGTCGCTTCGGCTTTCTCGAGCCTCGCCGTCCCGTCGGCGAGCGTTGCCCTGACCTCGGCACGGTCGACATTGAGCGTACTCGGGGCAACATCTGCGAGCGGGAAGAACCCGCCCTGCTTGAAGCGGTTGATGAAGTCGCCGATATCGAAGCCATTCACCGTGCCCGGCCCGAAGGTCATCGAGAACGAGCCGGCTGCCGTTTGCAGGAATCTGTTCCAATCGGGGGCGGGGCCTTTGAGCATGAGCGACACCGTTGCCTTTCCTGACGGCGTGGTGCGCAGCGACTTGGCGAGCGTGGCCGCAGCCGCGGTGTCGACATCGCTGGCGAGCAGCCTGACATCCAGGTTGCCGTTGTCGCCCTTGCGGTCGTAGCGCAAGCCGGCCTGCACCGTGCCGCCGAATATGGTGGAGTCGGAGATGTCGAAAGCAGCGAGGTCGCCCCTGACCTGCGCCGTTGCGGCGAAACCCGTGAAGACCAGGTCGCCTGCAGTAGCCCTATTCGCCGAGAGGCGCAGGTCGAGATTGTATTTCTCGGCGAACGCGACGTCGATCGTCGAGGGGCTGCCGTCGCTGCCGGGCACGAAAGGCGTGAAAGCCGACAGGAAGGCACGCAGGTCGAACTGATCGAAAGCGAGCGTGCCGACGAAGCCGGGCACCGCGTCAGCCAGCGACAGTTCGAGCACGCCGGAGGCCGGATTACCGTCGAGCGTGATCTGGGCGTCTTCGAGCCTAAGGCGCCTGCGGTCGCCGGTGATCTTGCCCGACAGGGCGACAGGCCCCGAAGCCGCCCCCGGCGGCAGGTCGTTGCGAGACCATTCGAGCATGCGCCTCAGCGATGGCGAGTTGAAGGCCACCTGGCCGTTGAAGAAGGAGTTCTGTGAAAGATTGGCGACCCCGTCGAAGTGTCCCGCGGCCGGGGCCGCCTTGACATTGACGGAGACGGGCGCCGAGCCGCCCGCAAAAAGGATGAGCGGCTGCGCGGACGCAGCCTCGACCGAGAAATTCTCGCCCCGCCAGACGCCGTTCGCCCTCAGCCTGGCCTTGCTGTTGAGAGCGCTCCATTCGACTGCGCCGGCAAGACCGGTGATCAACGCGGCGTTGTTGCCGCCGTTGCGGTCCATCACCTGACCGTCGCTGAACTCCACCGTGCCGAAAGATTCGTCGGACAGGGCTGAAAGGTTCGGGTTCGTCGGATTCTTGGCGAGCACTTCGCGCGCCTTTTCGATCGCGTGCCAGATGCGGCCGATCTTCGGCGCGGTGGGCGCGTAGCGGTTTGGCGCGACCTGGGTCACATAGAGCACCGGCCTGACGAGGCTGGCCCTGGAGAAAACGATGTTGCCGCGCAGAGCCGCGATCGGCGACAACTCAAGCTCGACGGTTTCGGCATCGAGCACGGGCCGGCGGCTCGAGTCCTCCCAGTCGGACAGGCTTACGTCGTTGAGAACCGCCTTGAAACTTGGCCAGATCTGGATGTCAGGGGCGGCGCCAAGCTCGACGCGATAGCCGCTCCAGGCGCTCATCTCCAGCGCGATACGATCCTGGACGATGCGCGTGGAAGCGATGAGGGGCAGCACTGCAACGATCATCGCAGCAACAATCGCGGCCGCGATCAGGCCCCATATGCTTTTTCTGATCATCGATGCCGGCATGATGCTCCGAGCGCTGCGCTGAACGGTATGGCGCCGCGGCCAAGCCCTGCCTTGTGCGATTTAGACCGTTCACGAATCATTTCAACTCATTTCAAGCTATTATGGCCGGTCAATGGCGTTTTTTGGATGTACTCGCAATTTTCAGGCGATAGTGTCTTTTGCTGCCGTGCGATAACAGTAGCTCCCCCAATGACTAAGCAGGCATCGCGGATGTCCCACGATGGCTCGCTTGGATTTCCAATTGACCGCAGATTGTTATCACAAAGCCGGTAGGGCAATTTTGCGGAACGTGCTCAGGAGGACCAATGGACAGTTCGGGCAAGCTCTGGGCGCCTTCGGCGGAAGCGGTCGAATCGGCCGCGTTGACTGCCTTCTCGCGTGAAGCTGCAAAGCGGGCGGGGCGCTCCTTTGCCGGCTATCGCGAACTGCACCGCTGGTCGATCGACGACCGTGCCGGCTTCTGGAACCTGATATGGGATTTCTGTGACATCTCGGGTGAACGCGGCGAACGCGCGCTGGTCGACGGCGACAGGATGCCGGGCGCTTCCTTCTTCCCCGATGCAAGGCTGAACTTCGCCGAAAACCTGCTTCGCAAATCCGGGCCGTCGGACGCTATCGTCTTCAAGGGCGAGGACAAGGTCGACCGCCGGCTTTCCTGGGACGAGCTCAGAGCGCTCGTCTCCAAGCTGCAACAGCTCTTCGCCGAGCTCGGCGTGAAACAGGGTGACCGCGTAGCGGCCATGCTCCCCAACATGCCGGAGGCCATTGCCGGCATGCTCGCGGCAGCTTCGCTCGGCGCGATCTGGTCATCCTGCTCGCCGGATTTCGGTGTCGAGGGCGTGTTCGACCGCTTCGGTCAGATCGAGCCCGTCATATTCATCGCTTGCGACGGCTACTGGTACAATGGCAAGCAGAACGACGTTTCCGCCAAGGTGAAGGACGTGGCGGCGCGGCTGCCGTCGCTGAAGCGCACGCTCATCGTCGACTATCTCGGTACCGCCCGCCAGGCTGCGACTGCAATTCCCGGCGCGGCTGCCCTGGAGGATCCGCTCGCGCCCTTCGAAGCGAAGGAACTCGCCTTCGAGCGCCTGCCTTTCTCCCATCCCCTTTACATATTGTTCTCGTCGGGCACGACCGGCGTGCCGAAATGCATCGTGCATTCGGCGGGCGGCACCTTGCTCCAGCACGTCAAGGAACACCGCCTGCATGCCGGCATCCGCGACGGCGATCGCGTCTTCTATTTCACGACCTGCGGCTGGATGATGTGGAACTGGCTGGCCTCGGCCCTGGCCTCCGGCGCGACGCTGCTGCTCTATGACGGCTCGCCCTTCCATCCGGACGGCAACGTGCTGTTCGATTACGCCGACGCGGAGAGGATGACGCATTTCGGCACCTCGGCAAAATTCATCGACGCCGCCCGCAAGGCCGGGCTGAAGCCGGTCGAGACGCACGATCTTTCCACGGTGCGCACCATCTCCTCGACCGGCTCACCGCTCTCGCCCGAGGGATTCAGCTATATCTACGAGAGCGTGAAGAGGGACGTGCACCTCGCCTCCATCTCGGGCGGCACAGACATCGTCTCCTGCTTCGTGCTCGGAGTGCCGACCGAACCCGTCTATGTCGGGGAAATCCAGGGGGCGGGCCTCGGTATGGCCGTCGATGTCTGGAACGACGACGGCAAGCCGGTGGTCGGCGAAAAAGGCGAGCTCGTCTGCACCAAAGCATTCCCCTCCATGCCCATCGCCTTCTGGAACGATCCCGAGGGCCGGAAGTATCGCGGCGCCTATTTCGAGCGCTTCGACAATGTATGGTGCCATGGCGACTTCGCCGAATGGACCGAGCATGGCGGCATAATCATTCACGGCCGTTCCGATGCCACGCTCAATCCCGGCGGCGTGCGCATCGGCACGGCGGAAATTTACAACCAGGTCGAGAAGCTGCCGGAGATCGCCGAGGCGCTCTGCATAGGTCAGGACTGGGATGGTGACGTGCGCGTGGTGCTGTTCGTGCGTCTTCAGCCCGGCGTCTCGCTCGATGCCGCCCTCGAACAGAAGATCAGAACCCAGATCCGCACCGGTGCCAGCCCGCGCCATGTGCCTGGCAGGATCATAGAAGTCGCTGACATCCCGCGCACGAAGTCCGGCAAGATCACCGAGCTTGCCGTGCGCGACGTCGTGCACGGCCGCGCGGTGAAGAACAAGGAGGCGCTCGCCAATCCGCAGGCGCTGGAGCTCTACCGTGACCTTGCGGAGCTGAAGAGCTGAGGCTTGGACTTTGGGGGCGGTCGAAGGGGTGCCGGCTGAGCAGTGTGGGCAGCCATCATGGTTAACCAAACCTTCCCGCGAAATTTACCTCGATTTCAGGGTTGGTACACTTCGGTAAATTCTGCGGCTGCCTGGTAAGAAGTTGTTAATCGCCGCCCCGGATAGTCGACGACAACTTGAGAGAGAACTCCCGACTTTCACTCCCGGAGGTCGTCGGCCCCTCAAGCTCCCGTAGTCACAGCATTTTTTGGACTGAGGCGCCCTTCGGCGCCTCTCTTTTTTTGGGCATCGCGCGGAAAATGGCATTATCGCGAAAAGTTGCCGACTTTTCGGATGAGATCATGCCGCAAAAACAAGCAGCCAGGGGGGATGAATCACTCGATACGAATTCATTTATCCCGCCCTGGCGGACGCGATGTTCGGCCGAAGCCTCTCACATAGCTGCTTCCTTGTCGCGCATCAGAGCGCCGGAAAGCAGCACGACCGGCACGAGCGCCGTTACGATGATGGCGAGCGCTGCAATCGCCCCGTCCTCCGGCACGCCGCGCGAGGCATTCTCGTAGACGAAGGTGGCGAGCGTGTTGAAGCCGAACGGTCTGAGCAGGATCGTCGCCGACAATTCCTTGATCGTATCGACGAAGACCAGCACCAGCGCCGTCAGGATCGCGGGGCTGAGCAGCGGCAGAAGCACCGAGGCCGCGCTTCCTAGAGGTGAACGCCCCAGGCTGCGCGCCGCTTCGTCCAGATTGGGCGGCAGCTTCTCGATGCCGGAGCGCACTGCGCCTTCCGCGAGCGCCAGGAAGCGGATGGTGCAGGCGAGCACTACGGCTGCAGCGGTTCCGGAGATCAGCAACCCGGTCGAGATGCCGAGCGAGCTTCGCAACAGCGCGTCGACGGCATTGTCGAAGCGCGCCAGCACGAACAGCAGGCCAAGTCCGATGATGCCGCCCGGCAACGCGTAGCCGATCGAGGCAAGCCGGACGGCGACGCGCATCGAATGCGAGCGCGACAGCCGCACGGCATTGATGAGGAACAGCGCCAGCATCACTGTGAGCAGCGAAGCCGTCGAGGCGGTGAGCAGGCTGCTGAGGAAGGAGGAAGCCAGGTCGGGAGATGCAATCTGGTCGAGCCGGCGCAGCGCATAGCTGCCGAATACGTAAAGCGGGATGCCGAACCCGCACAGCACCGGCACTGTAGCGACGGCAAGCGCGAGCAGCTTCCGCCAGCCTTTGAGCGGTATGCGCTGCGGTCGTACCTTGAGATGCGTGCCGCGAGTGGTGTGGAAGCGCTGCCGCTGCCGAGCCCGGTCCTCCGCGAAAAGCAGGACGAGCACCAGAAAAAGCATGACGAGCGCGACCTGCGCGCCGCCCTCCAGGCTGCCGCGGTTGAGCCAAGTCGAATAGACCGAGACCGTCAGCGTCTGCACACCCAGATATTCCGAGGCGCCGATGTCGTTGATCGTCTCCATTAGCACGAGCGCCACGCCTGCGGCGATTGCCGGCCGCGCGACCGGGAGCAGCACGCGCCAGAACACCTTCCACGGCGCAGCGCCCAGTGTGCGCGCGACGTCCGCGATATTGCGGCCCTGCATCAGGAAGACGATGCGCGCGGTGAGGTAGACATAGGGGTAGAGCACCGAGGCCATCACGAAAGCCGCGCCGCCGGTCGAGCGAATGTCGGGGAACCAGTAGTCGCGCATGCTCCGGAAGCCGAACGCCGCTCGCAACAGGCTCTGCACCGGTCCGGTGTAGAGAAAAAACTCGGCAAAGGCATAGGCCGCAAGATAGGGCGGCACGGCAAGCGGCAGTACCAGCGCCCAGGAGAAGAAACGCCGCGCCGGGAATTCGAAGGCGACCACCAGCCAGGCCGTAGCGACGCCGAGCACTGTGGTCGAGGCGGCGACCGCGAAAAGCAGCGAGATCGTCGTGAAGCTGGCTTTCGGCAGGATCGACCGAAACAGGTAGCCCCACTCTTCTGCGCCGCCGCTGAACGCGATGAGCACCAGGCTCGCGATGGGCAGGAGCACGATCGCCGAGACAGCAAAGGCGACTGCGCTGGCGATCGGGTGGCGTGGGCGCCGGACGCGGGTGGACCGTGAGGCGCCCGGTCCGATGATGCCGCGTTCTGCCGAATACTGGAAAGGCGAATCGGCCATTACGATTGCGATAGGAGCTTGCGCCCCTTCGCACCCCCCTCTGTCCTGCCGGACATCTCCCCCTCAAGGGGGGAGATCGGACGGCCGCTCCCCCTGCGCATCTCCTGCGACGTGGACGGTTGGCGAAACCACTTGCGACAGCCAATCTCCCCCCTTGAGGGGGAGATGTCCGGCAGGACAGAGGGGGGCAACGTAGAGTGCTTTGGCCTAAGAGCTACCTTGAAGACCGCACCAACGCGAAAAGCCGGGCGCGAAGCCCGGCTCGGCGTTTCAATCGGAGACAACCCCATTCTGTTCAACTGCTCGGCCCGTCATTCAGCCCGACCCGGTCCACCATTTCGGAAGCGGCCTTGCGGTTGTTGCCGATGTCGACCAGCGGCAGCATATCGGCCTTCAGTTCGCCGAAGCCACTGACGATCTCGGATGGCGCCAGCCCCGGCTCGACCGGATATTCGAAATTCTTCTCGGCATAGATCTTCTGCGCTTCGTGCTGCGAAAGGAATTCCAAGAGCTTGATGGCGTTGTCCTTGTTCGGCGCATATTTTGCGAGCGCCATGCCGGAAATGTTGACATGGGTGCCGCCGTCGGCGCCGAAATCGGGGAAGATCACTTTGAGCGATCTCGCATATTCCTGCTCCTGCGGGTCCTTCTCGTTGGTGAGCATCAGGCCGACATAATAGGTGTTGCCGAGCGCGATGTCGCATTCGCCCGTATAGATCGACTTTGCCTGGCTGCGGTCGCTACCGTCCGGCTTGCGCGCGAGGTTCTCCTTGAAGGCGCGCATCCATCGCTCGGTTTTCTCCTCGCCCCAATGCGCGATCATCGCGGCGAACAGCGCGATATTATAGTCGTGCTGGCCGGAGCGGATGCAGATGCGGCCCTTCCATTTCGGATCGGCGAGATCGGCATAGGAAAGGTGATCCTCCTTCACCCGATCCTTGGAAGCGTAGACCACGCGGGCGCGCTTGGTGACGCCGAACCATTCGCCGTCCGGGTCGCGATACTGGGCCGAAATGTTCTTGTTGATGATCTCGTCATCGAGTGGCTGGGTGACGCCCTTTGCCTTGGTGGCCGTGAGCCGGCTGATGTCGACCGTCATGATGACGTCCGCCGGCGAGTTCTGTCCCTCCGCAGCGATGCGCTCCTCGAGGCCTTTGTCGAGAAACAGCACCTGGGTCTTGATCCCAGTCTCTTTGGTGAATTCGTCGAGCACCGGCTTGATGAGATCCGGCTGCCGGTAGGTGTAGATGTTGACCGTGCCTTCGGCCGAAGCAGGGGCTGAGAAAAAGCCGGCGAGAGCAAGTGCTGCGGCGCTCGCCAGGATGGTCGGCACGCGCGACGTCGAACGGTTCATTGGTCGTCTCCTCGCGTCGGGATTCAAGGTCCCGCGGAATAGCTGATCGGCAGCTTGTTTAGGCGGCCGTCGTGCTAATGCTGGAACTTGCCAGGAGCGTCAAGACAAAGCCCAATGAATTCAATAGTTTAGAACTATTCTAAACTGGAGGTTTTGACGCAGCTTTTTGAAATCGTGGACTTTTCTTCAAACTTAGTCGGCCAGCACGCGCGTTGACGGAAAAGTGATCTCGACCAGCGTGCCCTCGCCGGGGGTCGAATTGATGATGAAGCGCGCTCGGTTGGCCTCGACCATGGCCTTGGTGAGCGGCAGGCCGAGGCCGGTACCGTCGCCGCGTGCCCGCTTCAGAGCGTTGATCTGCTTGAAAGGCTTCAGCGCTTGCTCGATCTCGGGCTGGCTCATGCCGATCCCGGTGTCGCGCACGCGCATGACGACGTCGCCGGAGGCTTCGTAGGCCGTCGAAACGATCACCTGGCCGCCGGCCGGCGTGTAGCGGATTGCGTTGGACAGCAGGTTGAGCGCGATCTGCCGCACGCTTCTGAGATCGGCGACAACCTCCGGCAGGCGCGAGGCGAAGCTCGACCGGATGATCACGCGCTCGCGGTTCGCCTGAGGCTGCATCAGAGCCACCGTTTCGGCCAGCGTGTCGTTGAGCGACACTGCCTCGTAGCTCATCTCCTGCTGGCCGGCCTCGATCTTGGAGATGTCGAGCAGGTCGTTGACGAGGTCGAGCACATGATTGCCCGAGCGGTTGATGTCGCGCAGATAGTCCTTGTAGCGATCGTTGCCGATCGGCCCGAACTTCCCGTCCAGCATCAGTTCGGAGAAGCCGATGATGGCGTTGAGCGGCGTGCGGATCTCGTGGCTGACGCGGGCAAGGAATTCCGTCTTCTGCGAGGAAGCGCGTTCGGCCTGCGCGCGCGCCTGGGTGAGTTCTTCCTCGGCGCGCTTCCATTGCGTGATGTCGCGCATCACGGCGCAATAGCCGCTGTCGCTCGGCAGTTTGCCGATCGTCATGAAGAGCGGGATGAAGCGGCCCTGCGACTCGCGGCCGATCACCTCGCGGCCATCGTTGAGGACGCTGGCCACCCCGTGGTCGGAGAGCCCGTTGAGATAGTCATGTGCCGCCCGCTGGCTCTCGATCGCGAAAAGCGAGGTGAACGGCTTGCCGGCGACGTCCTTGCTGTCGAAGCCGAACAGCGCCTCCGCGGGACGGCTGATCGAGCGAATCATGCCGTCCGGCTTGATCAGCACCACGCCGTCGGTCGCCGTATCCATGATGGCTCTCATCTCGGCGATGCGAGCTTCGAGATCGGCATCGCCGTCCGGCATGGCGGTGGCCTGCATTGCCGGATAGGTTACCGGCTGGCGCCAGCTTCGCCTGAGCGAAAGCAGCAGCGCCTTGCCCTGGCCCCACGGCACCGACTGCAGGAACGCTTCGACCGGATGTTCGAGGCCCTGACTGGTCCGGAGCCTCAGCTTGCGGCCGGGCTCGTCCCCGTCGTCCTCCGCGGGATAAGGCTCGCCGAACAGTTCGCCGAGCCCGCCTGCCGCATCGAGCTCTTCGACCGAAGCATAGGCGGTGAAGTCGAGGAACTCGCGATTGGCGTAATGGAGCACATCGCCGGAATGAATCAGCACGGGCACCGGCAGCTTGTCGAGGATCGAGGTATCGAGCGGTGCGCGCGCGGCTGACTGCTCTCCCGACGCGAAGGCCGAGGGAAGATAGCGCGGCGGCACCCTGTCGGCCGGCGGTGCCTCTGCAGCCTCGGGGGAGGATGCGGTTCCGGCCTCGCGCGCGACCTCCACGGCGGCCGTCGCGGCGGAAGCTTCACCAGTGAGCTCCCGTTCGGTCGCTGACTGCAGCGCGGCCTCATCTCCGGTCTTCCCCGGCTCAGCGACGGCCTCATCTTCCGGGGCCCCGGTCTCTGAAAGCTCGGTGGCAGCGCTTTCGGCCTCGGCGTCGGCCGCTTGCGGCGCCCCTGCCGAGCCTACTTGATCCAGGTCTGGGCCCGGCAATGTCCCTTCCGCCCCGCTGCCAATGCGTGCGGTCTCGTCCTCTGGCGACGTCTGCCGTTCCGGCGCTGCGTCAGGGCGTGGCTCGCGATCATTGTCGGCCCGCAGGGTCGGATCGACCGGAGCCGCGACGCCGCTATCCTTTCTCAGCCTATCCCCGATCTCGCGGAAAGCATTACGTTCACCGGGCGACAACGCCTTGTCGATCGTCGGACGGTGCTCGGCAAGCCGGATCACTTTGTCGGATTGCCGGCGCTCCTGCTTCGCGGCGATCGAAATGGCCGGCACTTCACCTTGAAACGGGTCGTTCGAAGCTGGGTGCTCGGCGGGCGCGCGGGGCGCCTGCTGCTCGCCAGGCGTCGCGCCCTCGTCGGATGTGGCTCCGCTCTCACCTGCGGCGGCGGCCGTGCTCGCCGCCATGTCCTGCTCGTCCGGGACCCGCTTGGCGAGAGAGAAGCCGCTCGCCTGCTGATCGACGATCGCATCGGTGGGGCGCGCCACGCCGAAGCCCCGGAAGCCTGCGAAGTTGCGATCGCGGTCGTAGGTCGGCAATGCCGCAAGATCGACCGGGATGCGCAGCTCCGTGCCGGCGACAGGCCAAAGCACCGAACGGCCGGACCATGTGTCGTGCCGTTCGAGCAGCCCCGCTATTTCGCCGCTCGGGTCGATGCCGAGCCTTTCTGCAGCCTCGCGAAAGCTGAGCCCCACGAGATCGCCGGGCGCGAGACGCACCGCCGACGCGAATTCCTGCGAAATCTCGCTAAAGCGGCCCGCGGCATCCGTCTTCCACACAAAGCGCACGGGTGCCGCGGAGCGATCGAAAGCGCTCGCCGAGGCCGATTCCGGGACACCCAGGCCATTCATCTCGGGTTGGCTTGCCGCCGGCCGGACTTGTTCGGCCGCTTGCGGTCGATCCTCAGCAAGCGCCGGCGCCTCGTCCGCACTCTCGCGCGGCTGGTCGGAAGCGATTGCCGTTTCCCTGGCGGCAAGCTCGTCCGCCGCACCCTTCTGGCGCCCGGTACCCTCTCCGCTGTCTTGTGACGCGTCGGGGCCCTCGGCTGCAGGTGTCAGATCGGTGCCGTCGCGCGGCGTGCCTTCGGCGCTTGTCGCTCCTGCTCCGGCCGGCTCCGAATAGGCTCGTTCGGGATCATCGGCAGGGGAGGTCAGGTCGGCAGCTTCGCTGCTGGTGCTTCGTTGCAGCCAGGCTCCGTCCTTGTCGGCAACAGGCTCCGACTCGTACGCCTCGCCCTCCAGCGCCTCGTCGACCACCACGAGCAGAAAAGTCGCAGGCTCGTCGGTGAGTCTCACGAAACCCGCCGGCAGGAAGCCGTCTCCGGCCTCCAGCATGCGCTTGACCAGCCGTTCGCTTCTCGCCTCGCTTGCCAGTGCGCCGAGCACATGAGCCGCTATGCCGAGCCGCTCGAAGCCGCTCGAAGCCGCGACCAGCTTGCCCCCGCCATCGACGATGGCAGCATAGTGCCCGTCCTGGTCGAGCCCGGCAATGGCGCAGCTTGCCGTCTCGGCCGGGCTGCGCCAGGCCGCTGAAGCTGCGGGCACGGCGAGCAGGATCGCCTGCTCGCCGCCCGGCAGCTCGATTTCGCTCGCGCTGAAGGAGATGGCGCGGCTCATCAGACCGCTCGCCAGCCGGACGGTGACTGCCCTGTCTTTGCCGATCCGTGGATAACCGGGCGCCGCCATGATCTGGCGCTTGGCCGCGAGCCCGATCTGTGGCTCCATGCCGATGATGGCGCCGATGTCGGAATAGCCGAACAGCACGGCGCCCGGTCCATTCGCCCAGATCACCTCATCCAGCGCGGGTGTAAGGATCGCCATCGCCTCGCCTTCGGCAAAGCGTGTGCGGATCGGGTCGAGCGCAGCGATATCGATGTAGGAATATTGACCTGACGGCATTTCTGACCGGTGGGAATGAATGCTCGGAAGCCCCCGAAATTAAGACTTTATTAATAAAACTCCAGCCTGCCGGCGTCCACAACGCCGCTGCCGAGCCCACCGGAATCTCTCGGCACGTGGTTAATTCGAAGTCGTTGATTTTGCAGCGCAACAAAAATGTTGCACTGCACAAAGAGATTTGCTATTCTTCATCCCATCATCAACGAACGGCGACCGAAATCAACGCCGTCATTTACAGGATAGGAAAATGCCCAGGACCACCAAGAGCATCGAGAACGATACCGTCGCCAACGTTGAATTTCCCTCCTTCGACACCTCCAAGGCCGCCGATCAGGTTCGCGCCTTCGCCGAGAAGGGCATCGAGCAGTCGAAGGAAGCTTACGCGAAGCTGAAGACCGGCGCCGAGGAGGCGCAGAAAGCGCTGGAATCGACTTACGAGACCGTCAAGTCGGTCGGCAACGACATCACGCTGAAGACAATCGCGGCGCTGCGCGCCAATTCCGAAGCGAGCTTCGCCCATATTGAGGCGCTGGTCGGCGCGAAGTCGCTTGCCGAGGTGATCGAGTTGCAGACGGCCTTCATGCGCCAGAGCGTCGATAAGGCCGTCGAGCAGGCCAAGGAGTTGCAGGCCGTCACCAGCAAGGCCGCCGAAGACGTCTCCAAACCGATGAAAGACGTTTTCGAGAAGGCGATCAAGGAACTCAAGGTCGCCTGACGAGTTAGGGTCACCAGACACCCGCGAGGCGGATCCTCCTCCCTCCGTCTTGCGGGCCAGGCCAGCATCCTCCTCCCGCTGGCCTCTAATAGGAAAAGGCCGGACCTCCTCCCCCGGCCTTTTTCTTTGCCTAAGAACTGGCGAAATGGTCGACAGGCTTCCATCCCGCTTGAAATATCCTAGAATTACCCGTATCTCACGGCTCGCCGATAAAGGCCCGTGCGGTTGTAGCTCAGCTGGTTAGAGCGCAGGATTGTGGCTCCTGAGGTCGGTGGTTCGAACCCACCCAACCGTACCATTCTCGCATATGACGATTTGCACCGACGCGGCGGGGCCGACCGAACCTCGTCAATGAGGCACTATCTCGTCTGGATAGATAGACGCTTTACCATTAAGCCCCAGCTTCAGGGTTCGAGCACCGGGCAACCCCGTTCCCGGCCGAAGGTCACAGCGACCCGATCGCCGTCATATGACCGGCCGCGGATCCGAATCGTGCGCTCGCCGGCGTAGGCGACGCGGGCGCGCCGGATCCCCATGTCTTCCGCCTTGTTGAGCGCCCGGTCCTCCGTGCATCCGCGCCGCTGAGCGTAACGGTAGCCGTCGTCGTTGCAATCCTCGACGTCCGGGTCGCAGGCCTGGCGCATCCTGAGCTGTGGGCCGTGGCGGTCGAGCCGAAGCTCCAAATCCTGTGCAGATGCCGGGGCTGCAAGCCCTGGTAAACCCGCGGCGCCGACCGCCAGCGAAAAAGCCGCTTTAATCAATAGACTGCGCATTTGTGGTCCTCCTTCAGGAGGTTCCAACGAACGGAGGACGTTTCGGTTTCATGTCGGGCGGACGGACAAGGCAATCGGGTAGGTGCCGAAGACCCCCGCTCCGCCTCGCTTCGCTCGGCACCTCTCCCCCTCAAAAGTCCTCAAAAGGGGAGAGGAAGGGCGCCTGGCATTGCGACCGGCGCTTCCTCTCCCCCGTCGATCGGGCGTCGATCGGGGGAGAGGTGGTTCGCGAAGCGAACCGGAGCGGGGGTCGACCTCATAGACGACTGCTCTGGGCGGAAAGGGAGGTGATTGGCAACTCGTCCGCCTCAGTTAAGTCTTGTAAGGCGAAGGCGTCGACCGGCGGCACAGGCGATTGGAAATCGTTCCTAACCTGCCGAAAACCTCCGCTCCAGCCACGGGCGCGGCAGCGCCGGTACGAAATTCCCGTCGCGGCCGGTCATGTCCTCGTTGGCGGTGAGGGCGTTGAGGATGGCTTCTTCGGTTGCCTGAATGACGGCGTCGAAGAAGATATTGATCTCCGGGTCGGGGATGTACGATGCGGTGGCGAGTTCTGATTGCGTTGCGCCGGCCGCCTCCGCATTGGCCGTGGAGAAGGCGAGGAAGATGTCGCCGGAGCTGTGATAGCCGTAGCCGCCCGTCGCCGCCACGCCGAGCGGCATGCGCCGCGCGATGCGCTTCAACTGGTGCGGCAGGAATGGCGCGTCGGTCGCGGCGATGCCGATGATCGAGCTTTTCTCCTTTTGCGGCGTGTTGTCGATCACTGCTGGCTCGACGAGTTCCGGCCCCACACGGGCTCCCCGGATGGTGAGATTGTGCCTGCGGCCGTAGTTTGCCTGCACGAAAACGCCGAGCGTGAAGCTCTTGCCCTGCCATTCGACGACACGCGAGGCGGTTCCCGAGCCGGCCTTGAAGCCGAAAGCCGTCATGCCGGTGCCGCCACCGACGCTGCCTTCCTCGATCGGCCCCGCTGCTGCGCCGTCGAGTGCTGCGGCCACGTGGTCGAAGGTCAGGTGATGGCCGTTGATGTCGTTCAGGAACCCGTCATAGGTCTCGGCCGCGACCGGCAGGCCCCAGGCGTCGAGCGCGCCCGGCAGCAGGCGGTGCATCCAGCGCAGCGTGCCGTCATGCGCGACGCCGCAGGAATGCGTGTTGGTGATGGTGATCGGGAAGTTGAACGTGCCGACTTCCTCGATGAGATGCGAGCCGGTCATCTCGCCATTGCCGTTCATCGAATAGATGCCGGCAAAGACCGGCTGAGCGAGCTCCGCCTTTGGCCGCGGCAGGATCGCCGTCACGCCGGTGCGCACGGGGCCCTTGGCGACCACGAGCGGCCCCGACCCTGAAATCAGCGTGGTGTAGCCGACCGCGACGCCGGGCACGTCGGTGATCGCATTGAGGGCGCCCGGCACGCCGTCGAAGGGGATGCCGTAGCCGCGGGCGCGCGGCTTTCCGGAAGGGGTGGCGGCGTGGTGCTGCGGAATGCCGATCAAAAGAGGCTCCCTTGCCTGTCCGGATCAGCGCCTTTCCTGGAAAGTTTCGTGCGCTGCGTCCGGCTTGCGGCTTCGCCGGTGGCGATCGCATTGGCCTTGCCGTCGGCGAGCGTCAGCGTCAGTCGCTCGCCGGCAAAGATCGAAGCGGCGCTCTTCACGATCGTCCCGTCCGCGTTGGACACAACTGCGAAGCCGCGCTCCAGCACCGCCTGATAGGAAAGCGTGGAGAGCAGCCGGTCGGCTTGGACCAGGCGCGAAAAGCGGCGCTCCAGCGAAACCTCGATCGAGCGGTCGCCGCGGCTCTGCAGCACGCCGAGGCGCTCCCGGAAAGCCTGGTGGCGGCGGGTGAGCACGGCCGGGTCGAACCGCCGCGCGTCGCGCTCGAAGCGCGAGCGCCGGTCACGCACTTCGGCACGCAAAGCCGCAAGCAGCCGGTCGGAGAGGGCACGCACATCCTTGCGGCCTTGCGTGACGCGCCGCGTGAGGACCGCCGGCGACAGCCGGACCGCGCCGAGCCGCGCCCGTTTCCGCTCCGTGTTGACCACCAGGCCGCGCGCAAGCCGGCTCGTCGCCTCGTCGAAGCGCCGGCGCGGCAACGCAAGCAGCTGGTCGGCCGAGGGCAGGGCGCGGGCAGCGGCCCGCAGCGCCTGCCGCCTGCGATCGATGCCGCGCGATGCGCAGGCCCTCAGCCGCGCGCCAAGCGAAGCAAGGCCGGCCTCCAGCTCCGCCTTTACCGGCACTGCCATCTCGGCCGCGCCAGTCGGGGTCGGCGCGCGCATGTCGGCGACGAAGTCGACCAGCGTCCAGTCCGTCTCGTGACCGACCGCCGAGATCACGGGAATGCCGGAAGCCGCCACGGCGCGGGCGAGCGCCTCGTCGTTGAAGCCCCACAAATCCTCCAGGCTGCCGCCGCCGCGCGCCACGATCAGAACGTCCGGCCTCGGGATGGCGCCGCTTGCGGCCAGCGCGTTGAAGCCGTCGACGGCCGCGGTTGCTTCGGGGCCGGCCGTGTCGCCCTGGACGCGCACCGGCCAGACGATGATGTGGACGGGAAAGCGGTCCTTGATGCGGTGAAGTATGTCGCGGATCACGGCGCCGGTCGGCGAGGTCACGACGCCGATCACTTTGGGCATGAAGGGCAGCCGCCGCTTGCGCGAAGCCTCGAACAGCCCCTCGGCCGCGAGCTTGCGCTTTCGCTCTTCGAGCAGCGCCATCAGCGCGCCGGCCCCGGCGGGCTCCAGATTGTCGATGACGATCTGGTATTTCGACGAGCCGGGATAGGTGGTGAGCCTGCCGCTCGCGATCACTTCCATGCCTTCCTCGGGCCGGAAGCGCAGCCGCGCCATGGTCGTCTTCCAGATTACGGCCTCAATCCGGGCGCGGTCGTCCTTCAGCGCGAAATAGGCATGGCCGGACGAATGCGGCCCGCGATAGCCTGAAATCTCGCCGCGCACGCGGACATTGCCGAACTGATCCTCGATCGCGCGCTTCAGCGCGCCGGAAATCTCCGAGACCGTGTATTCGGTCGCGTTGCTGCGCCCCGAATCGGTGAAAAGCGTATCGGACATGAAGGGATAGGGACCCAATGGCACCGCATGGTCAAGTGGCGCCTGGCGCATCGGACCGAAAAGTGCGCAACGGTTTTCGGACGAATCCGATGCGCAAAACAAGAGGCAGAGCGGCGTGGCGCTCCAGCTCTAACGCAGGCGATATCTAGCCGCTTGTCCGGACGACATGCGACCTGCCGGAAGGAAGCCTATCCCATCACCTCATTCAATCGAAAGATCAGAACTATGCGATGGACTGCAGCCTGCCGCGTGCCTACACCCCGCTGATGTCTGCCGAAGCCGCCACTGCGATCCCGTCGAAAGCCATGACTTCACGCCCGTTCGAGCCGCTCGATTATGGGCTCTATGCGCTCACGGTGCTTTCCTGGAGCGCCTCCTGGTTCGCCATCAAGCTGCAGGTCGATGTCGTCTCGCCCGAGGTCAACATCGTCTGGCGCTTCGCGATCGCGTCCATTCTGATGTTCGCCTGGGTGCTCGTTTCGGGGCGGCGGCTCACCTTTCCGTTGTCGGACCATCTGCGCTTTGTGACGCTCGGTGTCCTGATGTTCTCGTCGAATTTCCTGCTCTTCTATTATGGCGCGCTGCATTTGGTGAGCGGCCTGCTCTCGGTCGTCTTCTCGCTGGCTTCGGTCGTCAACATGCTGCTTGCCGCGTTGATAACACGCGAGCCCCCGTCATTGCGGGTGCTGGTCGGCGGGCTTGCAGGCTTTCTCGGCATAGCGCTGATGTTCTACCCCGAAATGGCCAGGCATGGTCTCAATGGCGATACGCTGACCGGCCTGCTGCTGTGTGTCGGCGGCACGCTGTCCTTCTGCCTGGGCAACCAGGTTTCGGCCTATAATCAGCGGCGCGGCCTCCCGATTGTCTCGGTCAATGCATGGGGCATGCTCTACGGCACGATCTGGTCGGGCTTCCTGGCCTTCGTTCTCGGCAAGCCCTTCATGATCGAGCCGACCGTTTCCTATTTCGGCTCGCTGATCTTCCTTGCGGTCGTTTCCACGGTGATCGCCTTCGCCGCCTATCTCACGCTGCTCGGGCGGATAGGCACTGCGCGCGCCGGCTACTCGACGGTGATGTTCCCCATCTTCGCGCTACTGATCTCGACCGCCTTCGAGGGCTATTCCTGGACGGCATATGCAGTTGCCGGGCTGGCGCTGGTCGGGCTCGGCAACGTGCTCGTCATTGGTACCGGGAAGAGATGACCCGGAAGGGCTGCTTCGAGCGGTCCTTTGCGGAGCCGTCATCCTTTGCGACGGACGTTTCATCATTTGCGGCGGACGTTTCCGGCTTGTGGTCCGACCCTTCGGCGGCGTCGACCGTATATACCGTCTTCGCCTTAGCGGGCTTTGCAGCTTCGGCGCTGCCGCCTCGGGCGTCTCCGATGAAATCCTTGTAGATGAAGCCGCGCCGGCCGTTATAGACGATCTCGCACCAGTCCTTGCAGTTGAGGAGCTTCACATCGACCCCTCGCGGCACCGTATCGAGCACCTTCGAGCCTTTCTTCCCGTGCGATCGCATATGGACGCCCTTGATGATCTGCACCGTCCGGCCGCGGCCGGGGCTGGAGAGATCGGGAACCAGATCGTCATTCTGGGTCGCGGAGGCGGCTGGCTCGCTGCGCTTTTTCTTCGCAACGTCTTTTGGCTTCACATCCGCCGGGTCAACCGCGGCGGTCCGGGTCTCGTCGCTCGGGTCTTTCGCCTCGGCAGGCAATGGGTCCGCGAGCGAGAGGGCTGCAGCCGTCACGATTGCGCTCTGGTCCGGTGCCGCAGTCTGCTGCAGAACCGAGGCGAAGGCGGTCTTGCCTTTCTCGGCATCGGTCCGCGCCCAGCGCGGGTCCTGCTGCTCGAGCAGATCGGTTTCAGCGGCTTCAGCCACCTCCTGCGGCGCTTTCGGCGCGGCCGGCGGGGGTGCCCCGACCTTCGCCGAAATCGGCTTTACCGTGACCTTGCGCACCGGCACGATGAGGTCGGTCGGGTCGAGCGAGGCGACCGTAATGGGTTTTTCCTCGCTCGCCACGGGGCCTTGCTCGGTCGCGCCTTGCGTCGGCTCGGCATGGAATGCGACGACACCGCCCGCGGTAAGCAGTGCAGCGCTGCCGATGACAGCGATGGCGAAGACAAGGCTCGGACCGCCTCGGGGCCTGGCCGCCTTGGTTGTTTCGGGGACAATAGCTGCGGTTTGCGACCTCGAGGTCGCATCAGGTAAGGGACCACTCACTTTCACTCTCCACGCCAGACTTCAACAGTCGAGCGCCCCATCGGCCTGTGGAGCGATTGCCCTCGCCAGCTCCAGCAGCCGATCAGGCGGCAAAGAATGCCGCCAGCCGCAGGAAGCGTGAAAGCGAATTGTGGCGGAGAAGGGGCCGAACCCCGCTTCAGCGGGCCCAAAAGGCGGTTTTTTGGCGCAAAAACTGCAGTTTACGCTATTTTCGCTCAAGTTCAGGTCGGAAAAACAGCTCGCGCAGCGTGGATCACCAGCTGGGCAAGACCTGCCCGGACCTCGGCCGCTTGCCACGCATGGTCGCGATAGCCGCGAAATCGAGCGTCCCGCTATCCTCGGCGGAAGGCACTGAAATGTTGTCGAGGCTCTCGGAGATATGCCTGACCAGCGCGTCGACAAGCTGCGGCCGGCTGCTATGGCCGCGCATGATGCCGATCTTGCAGTCGGGCAGTGTGCCGAAGCCGTCGGCGTCGCCGAGCACGCGCATGCCGGGTCTCAGCGCGCATTCGGGCAGCACCGAGATGGCGAGGCCGGAGAGCACGGCCGCCGTGATCACCGTCGCCGAAAAGCTGGTGAAGAGGATGCGGTAGTCGCGGTTCATGCGGTCGAGAACCTCGCAGGCCGCGCGCCGCCAGATGCAGGTCGGCCGGCCGAAGGCCATCGGCAGCATCTCCTGCTCGTGGGTGGCGTGGTTGGCCGAAGTCACCCAGAGCAGCGGCTCGCGCCGCACCACTTCCGACTGGCCCTTAACGTCGTCGTGCGTGACGATGGCGAGGTCGAGATTGCCGCGCTTTATGTGTTCGACGAGCCCGGGTGTCGGCTCGCATACGACGGTGAGTTCGACGCGCGGATTGGAGCGGGCAAAGCGCGCCATGATCTCCGGCAGGAAGCGGTCGGCATAGTCGTCGGGCGTCCCGATGCGGATCGTGCCCTCAAGACGCATGTCGTCGAAGGCAGCAAGCGTCTCGCGATTCAAGTGGATGAGCCGCCGTGCATAGGAGAGCAGGCGCTCTCCCTCTTCCGTCAGCCTGTTGGAGCGGCCGTCCTTCTCGAATAGCGGCTTGCCGATGCGCTCCTCCAGCCTGCGCATCTGCATGGAGACGGCAGACTGGGTCCGGTTCACCTCTTCCGCCGCACGGGTGAAGCTGCCCGTATCGGAAATGGCAATGAAGGTCTGCAACTGGTCCAGATCAAGCGGGGCGGCCATCGCAATTCCTATCATGAATGTTGATGCTAAAGATTAAAAACATTCGTTAGATTAATCAATTGCCGCCTGCCATTGTCCGAGCGCAAGCAGCCGTCTGCCCTTGAGCGATGCCGTTTCCTCCCGGCTGCATCGCGCGGGGTGGCGGCGCTGTTCGCCCCAAGGAGGGACCCATGGCCGCACTTGAACACGTCTCGTCCACCTCGCGCTTCGCAGCGCGTCCGAGTCTGCTGGTGCACGCCCTCCGGGCCGTCTCCAACATCTATCGCGCATTCAGGAACCGACGCGAATTTTACCGCCTCGGCGAATTTTCCGACGCCCAGCTCGCCGACATAGGCCTTACTCGCGCGGACCTCTACGTGGCGGTAGGCAACGCGTTTGCCGTGGATCCGACCGTAACGCTCGGCGCCATTGTCCGCCGCCGCGCCGAGGACGACATCGCTGGCGCCCGCAAGGTGTGCTGAGAGTTTACGCAGGCGTTCCCGCTTCACTCCGGCTTCCCACCGGACGCCTGCTCACTGCCCGGCCTCCCAAGGCCGGGCATTTTTATGAGATCTCGTGCTGTTCTATTCCTCGCGCCGTATCGCGGCGGTAAGTGCTGCCTTTAAATCCTTGGTGGTGCGATGGCCGCCCCGCTCGTACAGCAGCAACATCAATCGCCGCGCGTCCTCATATTCCGGGCTCGCCGAATCGATTTTGTTCTCGCGGCAGTACTCATGGAGAGCATCGGTAAGGATCGATCTCTCTTCCAGGTCGGCAACATGTCTGAACGGCATCGCACCACCTGCAGCATGATCCCGAAAAGTTGCAGATCTTTTTCCGATAAAACCATGCTGTGAAAAAAAACAAGGTGCTACAGTGGGATCATGGCGTCTGTAGCTCCTGCGATCCGGCGTAGCGGCACTTCCCTTCCATCCAGCTCGGCAAAGAGATCACCGCCGCTCAATAAATCGCGGGCGGTATCGTTCATCCTTCAGCGGTGTCTCTATATGTGCTGGTCCATGCCACGGCGGAATTGCTCGAAAATATCCTCGACGCCTTTTTGATACTCGTCGCGCGTCTTGCGACCGGTCTCGAACATCTCACCGAAGATGTCATCATACGGGTTGCGCGGTCGCCCACTCGGGTTGTCTCGCGGCTGCGGCTGGGTGCCCCGATCGGGTTCGGAGGCAGGCCCATTGCGGCGAGCCCCCAGCATTGCCTCCAGCATCTTGCCGAACGGATTGTCCACGTCGCTGGGCATCGGCTGCTGTGCGCCCGCCGCTGTCCCGCCCCCGAACATGTCCTTCAGCACCTTCCCGAACGGGTTGTCGAACGGGTCTACCGTGTCCTGCTGGCGGGGCTGCTGTCCGGGCATCAGGCCTCCTTGCTTCATCATCTGGTCGATGATCTCGCCGAGTGGATTGCCGGCGCCGAAGCCACCAGCCTGCTGACTTGTCTGCAATTGGCCGGTCCACTGCTTGAACATGCCGCCCATCAGCACGGAGGCGATCACGGGCAGCATCTGCTTGAATATCTCCGCGCTGATGCCGGTCGCCTGCGCCGCTTGCGAGGCGAGCGCCCGTGACAGCTCTTTCGTGCCGAACAGCTGCCCGAGCATGTCATTGCCGGTGGCTACTCCGGCCGGGGAGAACGCACGCGACGCTTGGTCGAAGTACTGGCCGTACTGGTTGGAGGCGAGCGCGTTCATGAAAGCGGCGATGCCGAAAGGGTCCGACATAGTGCGTTTCAGGCCCTGGCTGAAAGCCGGCAGCAGTGCCTCGATCGCAAGTTCCATCTGCTGCCGGTTGAGATTGAACTGCCTTGCCATCAGATCGAGGGCCTGGCCGTTCTGGGCGTTGGCAAGCATATCGAACAGGGTGGCCATATCGGACCTCCGCAATGCGCCGCACCGTCGTCGAACAGCCTAGCTCAAAGCGGCCGAGGCGGGAATGCCGGGATCGAGCTCGAGAAGCGCTCGAAAGAAACTTGCAGCGCTCTTGCCCTGTCGCGCCCCCCTCTGTCCTGCCGGACATCTCCCCCGCAAGGGGGGAGATGGGACGGCCGCTATGTCTTCGCCAATCGCGAACGTTGGAGATTGGTGAAACCGTCAATGACAGCCGATCTCCCCCCTTGCGGGGGAGATGGCCGGCAGGCCAGAGGGGAGCGCGAAGGAATGCGGGGTGTCAGAGTGCCGTTCCGCGCTCAATACGCATATTCCAGGAAAGCCGGTTCGATCGAGCCGCCCCATCGCGTGTGATAGGCGGCAAGCATCTCCTCCGCGCTTGTCGTGCCGCGGGCAATCACCTCGTCGAGCGTCGAGAGGAAATGCGTCTCGTCATAGCCGTCGCGGTTCTTGCGCGCGCGGTTGGTGAGCCCGATGCGCGAAATGGCGAGCACCTCGCGCCCGATCCCGCGCAGATCCGAGTTGCGGAATTGCGCGGCTATTCCTTGCGCAGGTACCGCGTCGCGCATGGCGAGCACCTCCCGATAGGTCCAGTCGGCTGTGAGCGTCTCGGCGGCGGCAAGCGCCTCGTCGTCATAGAGCAGTCCCACCCAGAAGGCCGGCAGCGCGCAGATGCGCCGCCATGGTCCGCCGTCTGCCCCGCGCATTTCAAGGAAGCGCTTAAGCCTTACATCCGGAAACAGGGTGGAGAGATGGTTCGCCCAGTCGCCGATGGTCGGCACGCCTTCGGGGATCGAGTTATGGGCCGCACCCTCCATGAATTGGCGGAAGGTCAGATGCGTCATGTCGTGATAGCGGCCGTCGCGGATGACGAAATACATCGGCACGTCGAGCGCCCAGTTCGCATAGTCGGCAAAGCCGAAATCCGGCGCGAAGCAGAATTCCAGCAGGCCCGAGCGCTGGTTGTCGGTGTCGCGCCAGACCTCGCCGCGCCATGACATCCAGCCGTTCGGCCGGCCCTCGGTGAAAGGCGAGTTGGCGAAGAGCGCAGTGGCAAGCGGCTGCAGCTTCAGCGACACCTGCATCTTGCGTCGCATGTCCGCTTCGGAGGCGAAGTCGAGATTCACCTGGATCGTGCAGGTGCGATACATCATGTCGAGGCCGTGCGTGCCGACCTTGGGCATGTAGCGCGTCATGATCTCGTAGCGCGACTTCGGCATCTGGGGCGTCTCGGCGAGCGTCCATTTCGGACTACCGCCGAGGCCGAGGAAGCGTATGCCGAGCGGCTCGGCGATTTCGCGAAGCTGCGCGAGATGCGCATTTCCCTCACGGCAGGTCTGATGGATCGTCTCCAGAGGCGCGCCGGACAGCTCGAACTGTCCGCCGGGCTCAAGCGAGATCGCACCCTGTCCGGTCGGTTCGACGAGCCCGATGATGTGGCCCTGGTCCATGATCGGCTCCCAGCCGAGCGCATGTCGCATGCCTTCGAGCAGCGTGCGGATGCCGCGCGGACCGCCATAGGGCACGGGCGCATTGCCATCGACATAGAAGGGAAATTTCTCGTGCTCGGTGCCGATCCGCCATTTCTCGCGCGGCCTGCAGCCGGCCGCCAGATAGGCACTAAGCTCGTCGGCCGATTCGATCGGCCGGAAGTCTGTGGTGTCGCGCGCCATAAACTCTGCCCCTCCGGACCCGCGAAGCATGATCCCGAAAAGTTGCAGCTTTTCGGATAAGATCATGCTCCAGAAACAAAAAGCTAGAGCAGGATGAACGCTCCACTCGAATTCATCCTGCTCTAGGGCCGAAATGTCGGCGCTTGATCGCCGAATTCGAGCGCTGCGATCAAGCGAAAAATGTTGACGATGCGATGAGCGGAACGAAGCGAGCCCGAGCCTCGTTCCGGCTGCGAGTCCTGGACAAGGGCGGCGATCGGGCTCGAACAGTCCGAGATAGTTCGCTGCGGGCCAGCTCACCAATCCCCGATCGTTGCCTGGATGACGGCAAGGGCCGCGACCGCCGCCGTGTCGGCGCGCAGGATGCGCGGTCCGAGCGGAATTGCCGTGACGAAGGGCAGGGCGCGCAGCTCTCTGCGTTCCTCGTCCGAGAAGCCGCCCTCCGGTCCGACGATCAGCCCGAGCTTCTTTTCCCGGATCGATTGCAGCGCCGCAAGCGGATTGTCCGTCGACGAATCTTCGTCGCAGAAGATCAGCCGACGGTCCTTCTCCCACGCGCCGAGCAACCGATCGAGCTTCACTGCCTCCCGCACTTCGGGGACCGCCAGTATGCCGCATTGCTCGGCCGCCTCGACCGCGTTGGCTTTGACGCGGTCGCTGCCGATCTTTGTGACCTGGGTGTGCTGTGTGATGACCGGTTGCATCACGCCGGCGCCCATCTCGACCGCCTTCTGGATGAGATAGTCGAGCCGACCGGCCTTGAGCGGTGCGAAGCAGTGGACGAGGTCCGGCTGGGGCGGCTGCGGCCGCGTCTGCTCGATTGCGGTGAGCTCCACCGCCTTCTTCGATTTCACTGCCACTCGGACCAGCCATTCGCCGTCACGCCCGTTGAAGACGAGCAGTTCGGCGCCCTCGCTCATGCGCAGCACATTCGCCAGATAATGACTCTGGGCGGCGTCCGGCCTGACTGGCAGGCCGGAGTCGAGGTCGCCGGCCACATAAAGCCGTTGCAATTTGTAATTCGCTCGCATGGACGTTGGTCTAATGTTAAAGACGAAATGGGCCGATAGAGATCGCGAACATAGCGGGTAGTACATCATCCTTCCGGCCGATGTTCTAATTCCGACTGGTGGCTTTCATCCAGCCAAAAAGACCCGGAGACTTGCGAAATGCTTGTCGAGGATCCGGGCGGCGAGCTCGCGCCACCAAACGAGTTACTCCAGCTCGGCGCGTCGGCCGGGGCCGGATCGGCTTCTCAGCAATACCCGGCCGGCACCCGCATGCCGTCTGCACCGGCTTTAAGAGCGCAAAAGGGCAGCTTTTTGCGCTTTTTTCGCTGAATACGGTGACAAAATCGCCACACACGGCGCCATTTCCCCTGAAGCAGCACAAAAGCTGTAGCGCTTTCGCTGAATTTGCGTCACGGTAAATCTCAGACGCGAGCGACGCACGATTGTTTGGGCGGGCTAAGCTGGGGCTTGGGGCGGTGCTGGAACTAGCGTGCGTCGCCGCGTTTTCTTCTGCTTGATGGAATCTCACAGGAAGCAGCTTGCGCGCCGGCTCCTCTGGGCGGGGGGCTTGGGGGTTTGAGAAGCCGGCGCGACTAGCTTCGAGCGCACGAAGCAAGTGACCCCAACAAATCACATCATTTAAACGGCCGCAACCAACCGGTGAGCGAATTGACGGTCGGCTTGGCGTCGGCATGCGTGCACGCGACGATCGCCGCGTCGAGCTGGATTCAAAGCCCGTTCGTCGGGTGCCAGACGACCCGGTAACCGGCCCTCAGCACGGCGAGCGTCGTCGGCGGTGTCAGCAGGGTGACCTTCGCATAGCCAAGGGTCTGTCTGGAGACGGCAGCGCCATAGCCTTCGAATGTCCAGGGTAGCAGGCTGCCGCCCTTGACGGCGAAGGCATCGCGGTTTGCTGCAATCATCGCGCCGTCGGGGAGGGCGGCGATGGCTTCCTGTTCCAGTAGCATGCCGGTTGCAGCCGGCTTCGGCGCCGAGGCCAGCCGTTCCCTATGCAGCTGTGCGTCGATATCCATCACTTTCGGCTCCGCAATTGCGAAAGCATCGGCGTAGCTGCCGGCGAACTCCTTTGCCTTTTCCCGCCGGCAGTAAAAGCAGGGGCGGTGGCCGGCGGCAAGCGCCGTCACCTCGTCGAGGAAGAACAGCTCCGTCCAGCCCGCATTGCCGGTGCGCGCATTGCGTCCCATCGGCTCGCGTCTTACTCCCTTGAACTCGCATCGACAGATCAGCCATGCCTTGGTCGTCCACCGCCGTGTGGTCAGCGTCTTCGTTCCCGGGTCGTGAATGACGCCGCGGTTTCCGGTGAACATGCCGCGCGCCGCCACGGCATGGATTTCGCCAAACGGGTCGACCCGGTTCTGCAACGGCACGGTTTGCTCCTCTTCACTTGTGTCGTGATTTCGAAGTTCGCCTCATTTAGTGTCCCTGTGATTCTGAAATTCGCTCCGAGCCCTGTGTCCAACTCGTGCGAATTTCAGAATCACAGGGACACTAGCGTCCTGCACATGATAAGCGACGAGCGTCGCAAAAACTGTCAGCAAGAGGGGTTCCGTTGCAAGTTCTGGTCGTCGAGAACTACGACAATACGGGCCTCGGGCAGGTCGGGACCGCCCTCGCCGAAGCCGGGGCGAAAATTGACCTTCGCCGCGCCCATCGCGGCGATCCTTTGCCAAAGGAAGTCAATGGCTACGACGCCACTGTGGTGCTGGGCGGCGGACAGAATGCGCTGGCGGACGGCGAATACCCTTATTTCCCGCAGCTTCTAGACATGCTGCGCGAATTCGAGGCGGGGGACCGCGCCGTGCTTGGCATCTGTCTGGGCAGCCAGATGCTCGCCCGCGCTTTCGGTGGGGAAAACCATATCGGCACAGCGAGCGAGTTCGGCTGGCGCGAGGTGGAGTTGACGGAGGCTGCCCGCATCGATGCCGTTCTCTGCGCGTTGCCCCCGCGCTTCCCGATCTTCCAGTGGCACGACGATACCTTCACATTGCCCGCCCGCGCCGAGCGGCTGGCGAAGAACGCGGCCGCCGAGAACCAGGCCTTCCGCATCGGCCGCGCAACCTATGGCATCCAGTTCCACTTCGAGGCCGATCGGCCGCTGGTGCGCGACTGGAACGCGGCCTATGGGTCGCTGATCGCCGAGCGCCATCCCGACTGGGCCGATCGTTTCGAAGATGAGGCGGCGCGACATGGGCCCGATGCCGAAACAGTCGGTCTCGCCATCGCGCGCGCCTGGGTCAAGGCGATCTGACGCCAGCGTGACATATCTGCAACTTGCGCCGATTTCCACAGTCGGGCCGGGAACCTTCACTGGTCTTCGCCGTATTTGCCTCCTAGAAGGCCCGCCCGGGCGGTGCGGTCTTCTTTCGTAAAATTTCTCGCGCATCGGAAATACTTCATTAATCGTGCCGCCACATGATTTGGGAAGATCAAAACCGGAAATGACCCCTGTGAAGGCTGCTCTTCTTTCCCTCGCCATGCTTGCTGCGATCGCCATCGGCGGCATCGGTATTTATGCCGCGGATGCTTCGAGCGGCCACGCCGTCGTCGACGGCTACGGCGTCGGCGCCATCAGGCACTGAGGCAGCTGCGCTGCCCTGAAGGGCGCAGCCCTCAAGCCGCCCGCTACACCCCGACCTGCATGATCTGCTTCTCCTCGCCTTCGACCAGGAAGGCGGTGAGCACGCCGGATGCGAACGCTCCGGTGTCCACGCTGACGCGGTTCGGACGCACTTCAGGTTCGGCAGAGGGTGTGTGGCCATGCACCACGACCTTGGGATGAAGCCCCTCGTGGTCGAGGAACCTCTCCCGGATCCAGATCAGGTCGCGCGGCCTCTGCTGCTCAAGCGGGACTTCGGGAGCGATCCCGGCATGGCAGAAGAAGAAGTCGCCGAAAGTCTGGCAGAAAGCCAGGTTCCGCATGAATGTCCGATGGGCTTCCGGCACCACCTGGCGAAAAGCCTCATACTGGGCAGGGAAGGCGGACGGGTCGAGGAAATCCAGCTCGACGCCATATGACAATGCGGTCTGCCTGCCGCCGTTCAGGGCAAACAGCCCGTCCGGGTTCGGCTCGGCCAGGAAGTCGAGGAAGCTCACATCGTGGTTGCCGGCGAGCGAGGCGATGCGCGGTTCGGCGATCTGCCTCTCGATCAGGAAATCCAGCACGCCGCGGGAATCCGGGCCGCGGTCGACATAGTCGCCGAGATGAAGGATGCGCCAGTCGCGGGCCGGTCGCTCGGCAAGATGGCTGGCGATCGCACCGTGCATCGCCTTCAAGAGATCCAGCCGGCCGTGGATGTCGCCGACGGCGTAGATGCGCAATCCATCCGGGCCTTTAGCGTCTTTGATGTGGACGCCTGTCATCTGAAGCCCTTCCGCTGTCCAAGCAGGTCGCTGTCCTGGCCTTTCCATGAGAACGGGAAAGGGGCACCTACGTTGCCGCTGGCTTCCTTTCTTCTCGGTTTACGTCAGAGCTGTGGCGGATGAAAGACGACGGCCGAATCGTGAAAAAGAGGAATTTGCCCGCATCACGCTGCTACTCACCCACGACGATCACATGCAGCGCCCGCGGCCCATGCGCACCGAGGATGATCTTCTGCTCGATGTCGGCCGAGCGGGACGGACCGGAGATCAGGTTCACCGTGCGCGGCATCTTGCCCTTGCCATAGCCCGTTCGGATTCTTCCGAGCGCAGCCTCGAGGTCGCCGTCGATGTCGTCGGCATCCACAACGACGAGATGGTGCTCCGGCAGGAAATTGATGCTGGTCGGGTTGCCGTTGCCTGAGGTCATCACCAGCGTCCCTGTCTCTGCCACTGCGGCAGTGGCGTGGGCGAGCCCCACTTCGTCATTGCCGTCGGAGGGCCCATATTTCACCTGGAGGGACCGCTCGCTGTCCCATGGCATGCCGGTAAGCCGATCGTCCTCGCCCATGCGCAAGGCCGCGGGCAGGTTGCGCTGCCTCAGATACGCAGCGACCGCCTTGGGTACGGCATCCTTGCCGTCCACCCGTTCGACGGTCGCCGAAAGCTTTTTCGCCATCGTGCAGAACAGCTCGATGCGCCCGGCCCGGGGCAACTGCCCGCGTGCAGGGATGATGCCCTTCGGTGCCTTGGCGAGGCGCTCGCCGACCGCAGCCGCCCGTTCGGCGTCACCCGCGCTCGCATTCAGCGCGCCTCGCACCTTCTTGAGAATCGCCTCGCGCGCGCTCATCCCTGTACATTACGCTCCTTTGTCAGACCTCTCTCGCGCGCCTGCTGCATGAATGTGCGCTGCTCCGGCGCCGGGAAGTCGCGATATTTGGTCCAGCCGCCGGCGAGCGGCAGCGAAGAGAAACGGCCACTGCGCGGGCTAATCATGCGAAGCAGCGGGATCGCGAGCGAGGTTGCCGCGCGGTAGAGCTCCGGGCGTTTCGCGAAAAAGGCCCAGAACTTCAGCCCGTAGCGCTGTGTCGCAGGGTTCAGCGCGCGCTCGAATTCGCGCTCGCGCCAGTGCCGCATCATCTTCGGCAATGGGATCCGCATCGGGCACACGCTCTCGCAACGCCCGCAGAAGGTGGAAGCATTGGGCAGATGCCCGGCCTTGTCGACGCCGATCAGGGATGGCGTCAGCACCGCGCCCATCGGGCCGGGATAGACCCAGCCATAAGCGTGACCACCGATCGCGTGATAGATCGGGCAGTGGTTCATGCAGGCGCCGCAGCGAATGCAGCGCAGCATGTCCTGGAACTCGGTGCCGAGCATCGACGAACGGCCGTTATCCAGCAGGATGACGTGATATTCATCCGGCCCGTCGGGGTCGCCCGGCCGGCGAGGGCCGGTCGACAGCGTCGTGTAGACGCTCATTTCCTGCCCGGTCGCCGAGCGGGCGAGTACGCGCAGAATCTGCGCAGCGTCCTCCAGCGTCGGCACGATCTTCTCGATCGAAGCGACGACGATGTGGATGCGCGGCAAGATCTGCGTGAGGTCGCCATTGCCCTCGTTGGTGACGATCATCGAGGTGCCGGTCTCGGCCACCAGGAAATTGGCGCCGGTGATGCCGACATCTGCCGCGAAATATTCCTTGCGCAGCACGGCGCGCGCCTCGCCGAGCAGCGCCTCCGGCTCGGTGAGGTCGCGCGAGGCGGGGAAGTCGGTGTGCACGCGGCGAAAGTCGGCTTCGACCTGGTCCTTGTTGAGGTGAACCGCCGGCGCGATGATGTGGCTCGGGTGCTCGTTCCGGAGCTGGATAATGTATTCGCCGAGATCCGTTTCGACCGGGTGGATGCCTTTCACCTTGAGGAACTCGTTGAGCCCGATTTCCTCGGTGATCATCGACTTGCCCTTGGTCACAGACCGGGCATCCGCGCTGCGGCAGATCTCGAGCACGATGTTGCGCGCGTCTTCGGCCGTCTCGGCCCAGTGCACGCGCCCGCCGGATTCGGTCACCTTCGACTCGTAGGCTTCGAGGTAGAGGTCGAGATGCTTGAGCGCGTGATCCTTGATGTCGCGCGCGCTGTCACGCAGGCTTTCGAATTCGGGCAGCGCATCGGCGGCCTTTTGACGCTTTTCGATGAAGCCCGAGCGGACATTGCCGAGCGCCTTTTGCAGCTGCGCGTCGTGCAGTGCCTCACGGGCGTTCTGCTTGAAGGCGGGAGAGGTGATCTGCATCAGCCCCTCCCTGCGATCGGCGGCGTGTCGGTCATCCCGGCGAGGACTTCGGCGACGTGGCGCACCTCGACCTTGGAGCCTTGGCGCCTCAGCTTGCCTGCCATGTTCATCAGACAGCCGAGATCGCCGGCAAGCAACGTCCTGGCGCCAGACGCCTCGATATTCTCGGTCTTCTTCTCCACGATTGCGTTGGAGATATCCGGGTATTTCACGCAGAACGTACCCCCAAAGCCGCAGCAGACATCCGGATCGCGCATTTCGACGAGTTGCACGCCTTCGATCGAGTTGATCAACCGGCGCGGCTGCGCCTTTATGTCGAGCTCGCGCAGGCCCGAGCAGGAATCGTGGTAGGTGACCGTGTCCTCGAGCTTCGCCGAGACGCGAGTCGCGCCGCGCACGTCGACCAGAAAGCTGACAAGCTCGTGCACTTTCTCCGAAAAGGCCGCCGCACGCGGCTCCCATGTGGGATCGCCCTTGAACAGTCCGGGATAGTGCTTCTTCAACATGCTTGCGCAGGAGCCAGACGGCGCGACGACATAGTCGTATCCTTCGAAGGCCTCGATCGTGTTCTCGGCGATGGCGCGCGTGTCCGCGCGATCGCCCGAATTATAGGCCGGCTGCCCACAGCAGGTCTGCGCCATCGGCACTTCCACCGTGCAGCCGGTCTCCTCGATCAGCTTGACCGCCGCGAAGCCGACCGTCGGCCGGAACAGGTCGACCAGGCAGGTGACGAAAAGTCCGACACGGGGGGCAGAGGAGCCATCGTTCATGCGTGCCTTCCGTTCCGAATCGTGGTGGAGGTTTGTGCTCTACGTTGCCCCCCTCTGTCCTGCCGGACATCTCCCCCGCAAGGGGGGAGATTGGACGGCCGCATTGGTTTCGCTAGTCGCCAGCCTTTGAGACTGGCGAAATCCTTCATGACAGCCAATCTCCCCCCTTGCGGGGGAGATGTCCGGCAGGACAGAGGGGGGCGCGACAGAACGCCAGCCTCTATCGAGCAATCGCTACTCGGCCGCATCGCCCGTAACCCTTCTTCCACCCACCGACCTCTGGCTGAGCCTCAACCGCGACACCCGCCGCCAGTCGTCGAAACGATCTGCTTCGACCATCGCGCGCTCGACATAGTCGATATGCCTTGCCGCGGCGCTGCGTGCTGCTTCCGGGTCCCCGTTCACCACGGCGTCGTGGATCGCCCTGTGCTGGGCGAGCAGTTCGTCGCGGGCGCCGGGCAAGGTGAAGATCATCAGCCGATTGTGGAAGACACCGTCCGAGAGCAGCCGATAGCAGGAACGCAGGGTGTGCAGAAGCACGATATTGTGCGCGCATTCTCCAATCGCGGTATGGAACTCGACGTCGATCGCCGCATCCTCGACCAGATCGCCTTTGACGTGGGCGGCTTCCATCCGTGCCATGATGCGGTGAAGCAGCGCCCGGTCGTCCGCGGTCGCGCGCCTCGCCGCGAACTCGGCGGCGATGCTCTCCATCGCGCGGCGATATTCCAGATAGTCGGCCGTGGCCTTGCGGTGGCTGGCGATGAGGTCCATCACCGGCCTGGCGAAGATCTCGCCGGTGACATCGGCGACATAGGTGCCACCGCCATGGCGGGTGACCAGCAGGCCGCGCTGCTCGAGCGCCTTCAGCGCATCGCGCAGGATCGGCCGCGACACCTCGAACTGGCGCGCAAGCTCGCGCTCGCCGGGCAGCCGGTCGCCGGAGCTCAGCACACCTTCCAGGATCAGGCTCTCGACCTGTTGCACCACTTCGTCGGCAGTGCGCACATGCTCTATCCGCGAAAAGATCTCGCCCATTCGGTCTCCGCGCGTTCCCGCTGTCTCTAAACTAGGACCAACGCGCCAAAGTGGTCAAACAAATTATCCAGTTGCTTCCGGATGGAAGAAGTTCGATGCCGATACCGTCCGACTCCCAAACGACAGCCGCGACACCGTTGCGCACGTTACTTCACGGAAGGGGGATGATAGAACGCGGAACTCGGCAGGTATGGAGAGACATTTGTCGATCGAACCGCCCAAGACGAGATTCAGCGTCGTTCCTGCCGGAACTGTGCTGGGCTTTCCTTCTCATGAAGGTCGGCCTGGCGCCATCGGCGAGGTGCATGCCCGGCCGCATCCGCTTGTCGAGAAGCCGCGCGTCCTCATCCAGCTCTCCTTCATGACCGCCGACAGCTCGGTCGATCATGCCGTGCTTGCAGAACTGGCGCGGCGGCTGGGCGCTGCCGCGCCGGACCGGCAGGCCCGCCACTACGCGATGAAATGGGGCAAGGGCACGCTCCACTGGGAGCGGCACACCGAGTTCTCGACCTATCTTTGGGAGGGCCCGCTTGCCGAGAAGCCCGGCCGGTTGCCGGACGATTCCCCCTTCGGCAACGGCTTCAGTCCGCCGGGAACGGTGATTTCAGGCATCAGGGTGGAGATCCGCGCCTGGACGCCGGCCAACGAGAAGCTGATCGACTCCTTCGACGCGGCGAGCCTCTGCTATTCCGTGGTCGAAAGCGGCCAGGCCGCCGTCGTGACCGACTTCCGACAGAATGGCGACGGGATGACACGCATCCTGGTGCTCGACAAGGGCATGTCGCCCTCGCGTACCGGCGCGCTGTCGCAGCGCCTGATCGAGATCGAGACCTACCGGACGCTCGCCATGCTCGGCCTGCCACTCGCACAGTCGCTCTCCATCCGGGTAGCCCGCATGGAGGAAAGGCTCGCGCAGATTACCGGCGAGATGCGCGCCAGCGAGCGCCGCGACAGCAAGGCATTGCTCGCCGAGCTGACGGAGCTGGCGGCCGAGCTCGAGGCGGAGGCCGCAGCCAGCCTCTATCGCTTCGGCGCAAGCCGCGCCTATGACGGCATCGTCGGCGAGCGGCTGAAGGCGCTGGCTGAGGCCGTGGTTCCTGGCTACGAGACCTGGGCCGACTTCCTCGGCAAGCGGCTGGCGCCGGCAATGCGCACCTGCCGCTCGGTCGAAGAGCGGCAGGAGAACCTGTCGCGCAAGCTGACACGGACCACAAACCTTCTGCGCACCTGGATCGATGTCGAGGTGGAGCATCAGAACCGCGACCTGCTCGCCTCCATGAACAATCGCGCCCGCCTCCAGCTTCGGCTCCAGCAGACTGTCGAGGGCCTCTCGGTCGCCGCCGTCTCCTATTATGTGGTCGGCCTGATCGGATATCTGGCGAAGGGCTCCGGCTTCGTCGAACAATATGTGAAACCGGAGACCGTCACCGCTGCTGCCGTTCCCTTCGTCGTGCTCGCGGTCTGGTGGCTCGTCCGCCGCATCCGCCGCTCGCATGGGGACGATGGTGCAAAATAGCACGCCCGCAGACTGGAGCATGGTCTCGAACCGAAGGTCAGTGCAGCAGAGGCTGCATGATCTTCAAGGGCCGGGGCAGGAGAAATGGCTTTCATTCGATTCATCTTGCTCTGGCGCGCACAAGTTGGCATTGACTGGTAAAGCTTTTTTACCACTAATACCGGCAGGGAGGCCAAAATGACCGGACTGCTGATGCCGGCACCCGATGCCGCCACGCTCTCGCGGCGAGCGGAAATCGTAGCCCATATGCGCACCATCGTGCCCGGCGAGGGCGTCGTCGACGCCGTCACCGCGATGCGCGCCTTCGAGACCGACGGCCTCACTGCCTATCGGCAGCTGCCGCTGGTCGTCGTGCTGCCGGAGACGGTGGCACAGGTCTCGCGTATCCTGAAATATTGCAGTGAGCAGGGCATCCGCGTCGTGCCTCGCGGCTCCGGCACGTCTCTTTCCGGCGGCGCGCTGCCACTCCAGGATGCGGTGCTGCTTGTCATGAGCCGCTTCAACCACATTCTGGAGGTCGACTTCCCGAACCGCTGCGTGGTCGCGCAACCCGGCGTCACCAATCTTGGGATAACCCAGGCCGTCGAGGCGGATGGCTTCTATTATGCGCCCGACCCGTCCTCGCAGATCGCCTGCTCGATCGGCGGCAATGTGGCGGAGAATTCCGGCGGCGTGCATTGCCTGAAATACGGCCTTACAGCCAATAATGTGCTCGGCGTCGAGATGGTGCTGATGGACGGCTCCGTCATGCGTCTTGGCGGCAAGCACCTGGACAGCCCGGGTTACGACCTGCTCGGGTTGATGACCGGCTCGGAGGGCCTGCTCGGCGTCGTCACCGAGGTCACCGTACGCATCCTCAAGAAGCCGGAGACTGCGCGGGCGCTCCTGATCGGCTTCCCGTCGAGCGAGCAGGCCGGCCAGTGCGTCGCGGAAATCATCGGTGCCGGCATCATCCCGGGCGGCATGGAGATGATGGACGGCCCGGCGATCCGTGCCGCCGAGGATTTTGTGCATGCCGGGTATCCGCTCGACTGCGAGGCGCTGCTGATCGTCGAGCTCGACGGTCCGGCGACGGAAGTCGACCATCTGATCGGTCTCGTCGAGGCCATCGCGCTGAAGAACGGCTCGACCACCTGTCGCATCTCTCAGTCTGAGCAGGAGCGGCTCACCTTCTGGGCAGGCCGCAAGGCGGCCTTTCCTGCGGTCGGTCGCATCTCGCCCGACTATTACTGCATGGATGGTACGATCCCGCGCAAGGAGCTGCCGCGCGTGCTCCAGGGCATGCGTCAGCTTTCCGAGAAATACGGCCTTGCAGTCGCCAATGTCTTCCACGCCGGCGACGGCAATTTGCACCCGCTGATCCTCTACGACGCCAACAAGGAAGGCGAGCTGGAGCGCGCCGAAAAATTCGGTGCCGACATCCTGCGGCTCTGCGTCGAGGTCGGCGGCGTGCTTACCGGTGAGCATGGGGTCGGCGTCGAGAAGCGCGACCTGATGGGCGAAATGTTCAACGAGGCCGACCTCGACCAGCAGATGCGCGTCAAATGCGCCTTCGACCCGAACCATCTGCTCAACCCGGGCAAGGTGTTCCCGCAGCTGCGCCGCTGCGCGGAGCTCGGCCGCATGCATGTGCATCGGGGACAGCTGGCGTTTCCGGATCTGCCGAGGTTTTGAGGGGCTTTGAAGTGATAATGTTTGTTACGTCGGCGTTCGTTCGCGCCCCCCTCTGTCCTGCCGGACATCTCCCCCGCAAGGGGGGAGATCGGACGGCCGCTTTGGCTTCGCCAATCGCGAGCCAGGCAAATTGGCGAAATCATCTAAGACAGCCAATCTCCCCCCTTGTGGGGGAGATGTCCGGCAGGACAGAGGGGGGCAACATAGGGCGCTACGCTTCAGTCGAGTCAGTCAGGACAGGGTGGCTAAATTGACCACCTTCACCCCCTCCACATCAGCCGAACTTCTCTCCGCCGTCGAATGGGCGGCCGCCGAGGAACAGCCGTTCGAGATCCTCGGCCGCGGCTCGAAGCGGGCGATCGGCCGGCCGGTGCAGGCCGCGCATACGCTCGACCTGTCGCGATTGACCGGCGTGACGCTCTACGAGCCGGAGGAGCTGGTGCTTTCGGCGAGGGCCGGCACGCCGCTTGCCGAGATCGAGGCGATGCTCGCCGACAAGAACCAGGAGCTTGCCTTCGAGCCGATCGACTTCGGCCCGCTGCTCGGCTCCGAGCACGGCCGAGAGGGCAAGACCGGCACGATCGGCGGCGTGCTTGCCGCCAATCTCTCCGGCCCCCGACGCATCAAGGCCGGCGCCGCGCGCGACCATATTCTGGGCGTGCATGCCGTCTCCGGCCGCGGCGAGGCCTTCAAGTCGGGCGGACGCGTGGTGAAGAACGTCACCGGCTACGACCTCTCCAAGGGGCTCGCCGGCTCCTGGGGCACGCTCGCCGTGGTCAGCGACCTCACCTTCAAGGTGCTGCCGGCCGCCGAGACCGAGACCACCGTCGCGGTGCGCGGCCTCACCGACGAGGACGCGGTGCGCGCCATGGCACTGGCCATGGGTTCGAGCGCCGAAGTCTCCGGCGCAGCGCATCTGCCCTACATGATCGCCGCGCGTCTTGCCGGCGGCGTGCTCGGCAATGAGGCGGCGACGCTGCTGCGCGTCGAGGGGTTCGGTCCCTCGGTCATGGCTCGGGTTGCGCATCTTCGACAGCTGCTCGGTGCGGCGGGGCCGATTGAAGAGATCGACCGCGAAGTCTCGCGCGCTATCTGGCGCGACCTGCGCGACGCGATCCCCTTCGCCGATGGCACGAACACGTCGGTCTGGCGCGTCTCCATGCAGCCCTCCGAAGGCCACAAAATGGTCTATGCGCTACGCATGGAGGCGGCCTGCGAAGCCTTTTACGACTGGCAGGGCGGGCTCGTCTGGCTGAAGATGGATGCCGATGCCGAGGCCGACACCGTGCGCCGGCTCGTCCGCGTTCATGGCGGCGGCCACGCCCTGCTGGTGCGCGCCGCACCGGATGTTCGCGCCGCACTGCCCGTCTTCGAGCCGCAGCCGCCCGCGCTCGCCGCCCTCTCCGCGCGGCTCAAGGAGCAGTTCGATCCCAAAGGCATCCTCAACCCGGGGCGGATGACCTGATGCAAACCACCTTTTCTCCCTCCCAGCTTGCCGATCCGCATGTCGCGGAATCCGAGAAGATCCTGCGCAAATGCGTGCATTGCGGCTTCTGCACGGCAACCTGCCCGACCTATGTGACGCTCGGCAACGAACTCGACAGTCCGCGCGGCCGCATCTATCTCATCAAGGACATGCTGGAGAACGGCCGGCCCGCGGACGAGGAGATCGTCACGCACATCGACCGCTGCCTCTCCTGCCTCGCCTGCATGACGACCTGCCCGTCGGGCGTGAACTATATGCATCTGGTCGATCATGCGCGCGCCCATATCGAGAAGACCTACCGCCGCCCGGCGATAAACCGTCTCACGCGGGCCCTGCTCGCCTGGGTGCTGCCGAACCCGGGCCGCTTCCGGGCTGCTCTTTCGCTGGCGAGCTTCGGCCGCCCATTCGCCGGCTTGTTCGCGAAGGCGGGCCCGCTGAGGCCCTTCGCCGCCATGCTGGCTCTGGCCCCCAAGAGCCTGCCGCCGAAATCGCCGTCCTCGCTCCCGGCCGTCCATGCCGCCGCGGGAACCCGGCGCGGTCGTGTCGCGATCCTCACGGGCTGCGCGCAGTCGGTGCTCGATCCCGCCATCAACGAAGCGACGATCAGGCTTCTGACAAGGCTCGGCGTCGAGGTCGTCGTGCCCAGGGGCGAGACCTGCTGCGGCTCGCTGGTGCATCACATGGGCCGCGAGGAGGCGGCCTTGGAATCGGCACGCAGCAATGTCGACGTCTGGACGCGCGAGATCGAGGCCGGCGGCCTCGACGCGATCGTCATCACCGCGTCCGGCTGCGGCACCACGATCAAGGACTACGGCTTCATGCTGCGCCTTGACCCCGTCTATGCCGAAAAGGCCGCGCGAATCTCAGAGCTGGCCAAGGACGTGACCGAATATCTTGCGACCCTCGAGCTGCCGGAGCCGGCCGAAAGGCCCGGCCTCGCTGTCGCCTATCACTCCGCCTGCTCCATGCAGCATGGCCAGAAGGTGACGCGCCAGCCAAAGGAACTGCTTGCCAAGGCCGGCTTCGAGCTGCGCGAGCCGCGCGAGGGGCATCTCTGCTGCGGGTCGGCCGGCACCTACAACATCCTGCACTCCGAAATCGCGACCAGGCTGCGCGACCGCAAGGCGAAGAACATCGCCGCGACCAAGGCGGATGTGGTGGCGACCGGCAATATTGGCTGCATCACCCAGATCGCAGACCATGCCGGCATGCCGATCGTGCACACGGTTGAGCTGCTCGACTGGGCCTATGGCGGGCCGAAGCCGAAGGGAATGAGGGCAATAAGGCAATAGGGCAATAGGGCAATAAGGCAGCAGGACTAGGCGATGGCTTGAGCCGACGGTATCCGCAGCCGCCAACTCGCTCACCTATTGCCCTATTGCCTTATTGCCCTAATGCCCTGCTCCACCACGCGTCGCGTGGTGGAGCGCTACTTCCCCAGATACGGTCCGAGCGTGATCAGCCCGACGGCGAAGATGGCAAGCAGGACGCCGCTGCTCTGCATGATTGAGAGCCGCTCGCCGAACCAGGCGAGCGCGATCACGTTCACCGCCACGAGCTGGATCACTGCAGACAGGCTGAAGGCCGAGGCCATGCCGAATTCGCGCACCAGCCTCAGCATGATCAGATTGCCGGCCGAATAGAGCGCAAGGGTCAGCACGAGCTTGCCGATCGTCGGCTCGAGAGCCCAGCCCTTGGCGACGCTCGCTGCCAGCAGGAAGATGATGGTCGAGATGCCGAGCTGGACAAGGCCGAACAGGCTCAAGGATTGCCTCCAAAAAGCAACGGCCACTTTCGGCGCGTCGTCGCAGCTTTCGGGCAAACGGCTGACCAGGTCAATGGTCTCAGCGCGCCGACATGCTTCCGGCACTGGCAAGGATGCCGTAACGATTGCCTGCACTGTGCTGCAGGGCTTCGACAATTTTTCCGGAGCGGCGTAACAAGACGGCAGTTGCAGTCGAACAACATCGAAGGACGAGAGCAGTGGAGGGCATGGACGACGCCGAGCTTGCCCGCTTACTCAGGGCAGCGCTCCTCGGCGACGAGAAGGCCTATTCGGCGTTTCTGACCGGCGCTGCCGCGCTGGTCCGCTCCTTTGTCCGGCGCAGGGTCGGGCAGGGCGGCCTCGATCCGGAGGACGTCGTGCAGGAGACGCTGCTTGCGATCCATGTGAAGCGCCACACCTGGCGGACCGATGCGCCTGTCGGTCCTTGGCTCTATGCGATCGCCCGCTACAAGCTGATCGACGCTTTCCGCCGCCGCGGTAGCCGCGTCGAGGTGGATCTCGACGAGATCGCCGAGACGGTTGCGGCGCCGCAAGAGGATCGTCCGAGCAGCCGCGAGATCAGCAAGGCGCTTGCCGCGCTTGCACCCGGCCAGCGCTCGGTCGTGTCGGCGATTTCCGTCGAGGGCCGGTCGATCGGCGAGACGGCGGCGAGCCTCGGCATGAGCGAGGCGGCGGTCAGGGTTGCGCTGCATCGCGGGCTGACCGCGATCGCCAGGAAGTTCGGACGGGGCGAAAATGGAAACCGGTGATCTGATCAAGCTGCTCGCGGCCGATGCACGCCGACAGGGACCCTCGTTTGGCCGCGCCTGGTCTCTCGCCCTGGCGCTGGCGGTCATCATTGCCGCTGCGATCTTCTTCGGCTTCATCGGGCCGCGGCCGGATATCGCCACGGCTGCGCAAACCATGCGTTTCCCGTTCAAGTTCGTGGTGACGGGGCTGCTTGCGCTGACGGCACTTGCCGCGCTCGTCGCGCTCTCTCGCCCCGAAGCGAGCGGTCGCGGCAGGCTCGTGCCGCTTGCCGCGGCGCCGCTGCTTCTGGTTGCGGCGGTCGCGCTCGAGCTCGCCGTCATTCCTTCTGCCGACTGGGCCATTCGCCTCGTCGGCACGAACAACCGGTACTGCCTGAGCTTGATCCCCTTGATGGGCATCGGGCCGCTCGCGCTTTTCATCCTGGCGTTGCGCAACGCCGCGCCGACCCGGCCCGCGCTGGCCGGCGCGGTCGCCGGCCTGGCGGCCGGCGGCATCGCCGCCACTCTCTACGCCGCCCATTGCACGGACGATTCGCCGCTGTTCGTGGTGACCTGGTACACGCTGGCGATCGCGATGCTTACGCTCGCGGGGGCGTTTGGGGGCAGGGTCTTCGTCCGGTGGTGAGCGCGCCGAGGTTGTGGCCAACTCACCACAGTCGCCGAATTTCTTGCGGACTCCAGCTTAGCCCATCGCAGATCTGAGTTGTGGGAAGAAACAGTCATCGACTGCTTATTTGCGGCCTGACGGGCCGCTGTGGTTTTGGGGTGGCTGAAGCCGGTTTGGCAACATGGCGTTGGCCGAAGAGGTGGGGTCGATGCGCTTTATGTCCGGCCGGACTTTGCCGCGACTGAGGCCGGATGTTCACGGCAACAGGCGCCGCCGTTAATGCTGCGTCATATAGAGTGAATGGCGGGCAGGCCCTCTCGCCACATTTCGGTCCAATTGGAATCGCCTGTCGAAAAGCGCTGTAGTCCGCGCCGGGAGCGGCATGGGCTGGAACGCTGCTTCGCTGTTGGCGAGAGGGGAAAATTGAGCGGAATGAAGAGGATGGCAGGTATTTCGGTGACCGCGTTGAGCGTAGCGGCGCTCATCGGCACCTCCGGCTGCACCAAGACTTCCGACGGCTCCATTGTCATGAGGAAGCCTTCCTTTGGCCGCATTCTTGGCTTCGGCGGCATGGGCTTCGGTGGCGACGAGCAGGCGGCCCGCATCGTGCCCTCCCAGACGCTCGACCCGGAGCCGGCTTCACCGATGGCCGCGAGCACGGCGCCGCGCCGCGTTGTCCAGCGCCAGTCGAGCGTCACCATCCCTTCGATGAGCCTCACCGAAAACCCGCCATTCAAGCAGTCCGATCCCGACAAGCCGATCTCCTGCCGAAACGAGACAGGTGCCGCCGGCCGTGTCCGGTTCGTGTGCAGCTAGCTCCGCGCTTGCGCCGGCTCCAAAGGCGCCACGAGCTTCTGCGGAAAAAGTAAACTTCCAGCACCCGCATCCCGCGGCAACATGTCCCGCGCGCCATGACGCCGCTTTGACCGACCACGTAGTCCGTTCTAACTTCTTCTTGTCCGAGAAGAAGCCGGAGCGCCCATTGTGGACCCACTTATTCTGTCGCGCGTCCAGTTCGCTGCTAATATATCCTTTCATATATTATTTCCGCTGATCACCATTGCACTTGGTTGGGTTCTGCTGTTCTTCAAATTTCGGTATTCCGCGACCGGCGATACCGCCTGGATGCGCGCATACTTCACCTGGGTGAAAGTATTTGCGCTCTCCTTCGCGCTTGGGGTCGTCTCCGGCGTCACCATGAGTTTCCAGTTCGGCACCAACTGGCCGGGCTTCATGCAGAGGGTCGGCAACATCGCCGGTCCGCTGCTTGCCTATGAGGTGCTCACCGCCTTCTTCCTGGAAGCCGTCTTCCTCGGCATCATGCTGTTCGGCTTCCGTCGGGTTTCGAACAGCGTGCACACCTTCGCCACTTTCCTCGTCGCGTTTGGTACCACGCTCTCGGCCTTCTGGATCCTGGCGCTGAACTCCTGGATGCAGACCCCGACCGGTCACGAGATGCGCGACGGCGTCGCTCACGTGGTTTCCTGGTGGGCGGTGATCTTCAACCCGTCCTTCCCCTATCGCCTGGTGCACATGCTGCTTGCCTCGGGGCTGACGGTCTCCTTCCTGATCGCCGGCCTTTCGGCGCTGCGCTATCTCGTCGGCGACCGCTCCGATTCCATGTGGGTGGCGCTGCGCACCGGCGTATTCGCTGCGGCCGTGCTGATCCCCATCCAGATCTTCGCAGGCGACCAGCACGGGCTGAACACGCTCGAGCACCAGCCGCAAAAGGTGGCGGCCATGGAGGCGAACTGGGAGACGCGGGCCAACGTGCCGCTGGTGCTTTTCGCCATTCCCGACGCGGAGAAGCGCGAAAATCTGTACGAGGTGACCATACCCGGCGCTGCGAGCCTGATCCTGAGGCACAGCCTCGACGGGGTCGTGCCCGGCCTCAACGACTTTGCCGGCAACCACCCTCCGGTCCTCCCCGTCTTCTGGGGCTTTCGCATCATGGTCGGCACTGGGCTCGCGATGCTCGCCCTGTCGTGGGGCGCTGCCTGGTACGTCTGGCGCAGAGGCGTGCTGCCGAAGCCGATCGCCCTGTTGTTGGTGCCCATGGCGATCTCCGGCTGGGTCGCTTCGCTCGCCGGCTGGTACACGACCGAAATCGGCCGCCAGCCCTGGCTGGTCAGCGGCATATTGCGCACCGCCGAAGCGCTGGGGCCCGTGCCAGGCGGCCATGTCGCCCTCACACTTGCCGTTTACCTCGTGCTCTACGTCCTGCTGATGACAGCCTATCTTGCGGTGCTGGTCCGTCTCTCGCTGAAGGCAGCCAAGGAAGGCGACAACTCGCCTCTACCGGCAGTGCTGGACCGCTCGCTGTCCCAGCCCGTGCAGGCAGGGGAGTAGCATGCTTAAAAAGATAGTCATGCTTGACTTAGGTCGCGCCCCTTCGCGCCCCCCTCTGTCCTGCCGGACATCTCCCCCACAAGGGGGGAGATCGGACTGCCGTTTTGGTTTCTGCAATCGCCAGCGTTGGCGATTGGCGAAACCATTGATGCCAGCCAATCTCCCCCCTTGTGGGGGAGATGTCCGGCAGGACAGAGGGGGGCGCCGTAGAACGCCGACCCTTCAAGATTACCTCTTCGGCCGGATTGGTGAGCTGCAGTCATGACCCTCGACTGGCCGACCCTTCTCCCATTGATTTTCGCCGGCCTGATGGGCCTGGCGATCCTGATCTATGTCGTGCTCGATGGCTTCGACCTCGGCATCGGCATCCTGTTTGCCGCCGCCGACGATCACGAGAAAGATGTGATGATCGCGGCCATCGGTCCGTTCTGGGACGCCAACGAAACCTGGTTGGTTCTGGCGGTGGGACTGTTGCTTGTCGCTTTCCCGCACGCGCATGGGATCATCCTCACCGAACTCTACCTCCCGGTCGCGCTGCTGCTCATCGGCCTCATCCTGCGCGGCGTTGCATTCGACTTCCGCGCCAAGGTGCCCACCGCCCATAAGGCCCGCTGGAATCGCCTGTTTTTCGCCGGCTCGATCATAGCCTCGCTCGCCCAGGGCTACATGCTCGGCGTCTATGTGCTTGGCCTCGACCTGTCCTTCGGCGCGATCGCCTTCGGCGCGCTGGTGGCGGTCAGCCTGGCGGCGGCCTATGCGGCGATGGGCGCAGCCTGGCTGATCTATAAGACCGAGGGCGAACTGCAGAAGAAAGCCGTGCACTGGCTGAGATGGGCGCTGGTGTTCACCGTCATCGGCATGGCCGAGATCTCGATCGCGACGCCGCTCGCCAGCCCGCGCATTTTCGAGAAATGGTTCGTCTTCCCCACCTTCGTCTATCTCTCGCCGCTGCCCATCCTTTCCGGCGTCCTGTTTCTGTGGCTCTGGCGACAGACCTTCCATCTGCCGAAGGAGAAGGACCGCCATGCGCTGCTTCCATTCCTGACGCTCGCGCTGATCTTCGCGCTCGGCTTCGCCGGCCTGGCCTATTCCTTCTATCCCTACGTGGTGCCGGAGCAACTGACGATCTGGGAGGCCGCGAGCGCACCAGAAAGCCTCGGCTTCATCCTGGTCGGCGCGCTCTTCGTCTTGCCGGTGATCATCCTGACATCGGCCTATGTCTACCGCGTCTTCGGCGGCAAGGCCGTCGACCTGCACTACGATTAGACTTAGACTAGCCCTTTGTTTTCGCAGCGTGATCCCGTCCGTAGAGCTGCAATCTCTCGCGGTCCGGTCGCCTGCCGCCGCACAAGCAATAGCGCTGCGACGAGACTGGGCGACGCAGACCTTTCGCCGATCCAAAGAAAGAATTCGGACAATTGGCCGTAACCGGCCCCTTGACAACATGCCAGACGCGCCCATTATTGCAAATGAGTTGCAACTGCGAAATCTGTCGAAACCATGTTTGTAGAAGACCAGGCGGCGGGATGGAGCCGCGACCGGGGCGATCCGTCCCTTGCCGATGTCCATCGCACGATCGCGGTGCGCCGCTCGGGCAGCGCCTGGCGCCGTGCGGCCGCCTTCCTCGGGCCCGGCTATCTCGTTGCGGTCGGCTATATGGACCCCGGCAATTGGGCGACCTCGCTCGCCGGGGGCTCTAAATTCGGCTACACGCTGCTTGTCGTAGCCCTCGTCTCCAACATCATGGCGGTCGTGCTGCAGTCGCTTTGCGCGCGGCTCGCCATCGGCTCCGGCCGGGATCTTGCTCAGGCCTGCCGCGACGCCTTCCCGAGGCCGGTTGCGTATATGCTCTGGCTGCTCGCGGAGGTGGCCATCATCGCGACCGACATCGCCGAGGTAATCGGCACGGCGATCGGCCTCAACCTGATCTTCGGCATACCGCTCGAGATCGGCGTTGTGGTCACCGCGCTCGACGTCTTCCTCATTCTCTATTTGCAAAAGCTCGGCTTCCGCTGGGTCGAGGCGCTCATCATCGCGCTACTCGCCGTGATCGCGGTGTGCTTCGGGGTCCAGATCGCGCTTGCCGATCCCAATTGGGGCGAGGTGATCCGCGGGTTTGCGCCGACCACCGAGATCGTGAGCAATCCCGAGATGCTCTACCTCGCGCTCGGCATCCTCGGCGCCACCGTGATGCCGCACAACCTCTACCTTCATTCCGGGATCGTGCAGACCCGCGCCTATGGCGACACCCTGCCGGAGAAGCGCGAGGCGCTGAAATTCGCGACGATCGACTCCACCGTGGCGCTGACCTTTGCACTGTTGATCAACGCCTCGATCCTGATTCTGGCCGCCGCGACATTCCACAAAGCCGGCATGAACGACATCGCCGAGCTCGGGCAGGCGCATGCGCTATTGTCGCCGCTGCTCGGCCTTGCCATCGCGCCTGCTTTGTTCGGTATTGCCCTGCTCTGCTGCGGGATCAACTCGACAGTGACGGCGACCCTTGCCGGCCAGATCGTCATGGAGGGCTTCCTCAAGATCAAGTTGCGGCCCTGGCTGCGCCGCCTGATCACCCGAGCGATCGCTATCGTGCCCGCGGCGATCGTAACGATCTGGTATGGCGACAGCGGCACGGCGCATCTTCTCGTGCTCACCCAGGTCGTACTGTCGCTGCAATTGTCCTTTGCGGTCTTCCCGCTCGTGATCTTCACCGCCGACCGCAAGAAGATGGGCGCGCTGGCCTCGCCGCTCTGGCTGACGATCATCGCCGGCGTCATCGCCGTGGTCATCGCCGCGCTCAATCTCAAGCTGCTCTACGATTTCGTGGCCGCGTAAGGCGTGATCCCGAAAGCTGATGAGGATCGTGCGAGAGAAAAGGGCTTTCGGGAAGGGAAGCGGCGCGGTCCCGGAGCAAACCGCGCCGCCATGCCCCTTGCGGCCGTAGTCGACACGCCTGATAGCAAGCCCCCGCCGTTGCGCATCGATGATGCGGTCGCTGCCGTCATGCCTCCCCGAGGTCCCACGGAGGCATAAGAACCAGGCCCGCCATGGAGCACTTCTTGAAAAAGCCTGATCTTTTGACCTGCGCATCCCCCGATTGGGTTATTCAGAATGCCGGTGCGAATGGGTTCACAGATTTATCTTCTGGGATGTCGCGCAGCGGACGCATTCGCTGGTTTTGCGTTACCGGGCAAGCGAGCCGAGCCTGGCGGAAAGTGCCACGAGCTCGGCCTGGCGGCTTACTCCCGCCTTGGCGAAGATGCTTTTCAGCTGCACCCGCACGGTATCGTAGGAGGTGCCCCCCGTCTCGGCTATCTGGCGCAACGTCCTGCCTGCCGCGATGCCGGTGAACACACGTTGTTCGGCCGGTGTCAGGTCGAACAGCGCCTGCAGCACATCGCCGGCCGGCATCGCTGCCTTGGCTACAGGCGTGATGATGAGCGCGCTGTGCACGAGGGCGAAGATGTCGCGCGCACTGCCGGTGATGGGAACGAGATGCGCGATCGCAGGCGGATTCTTGTGGTCGCCCTTGAGCAGGATCGACTGGATGGCGGCCCTGTGCAGCTGCCCTAACTCCAGGGCCGATAAGGAAGTCTGTAACAACTTGTCGGCGGCGGGCTCGACGAGCGTCAGGCGGTTCGTGCGGTCCTGAACCACATCGGGGATCATGCTCTGGACCAGCTTGTTCAGCGCCAGCGCCTGGCCGTGCGCCCCGAGCAGTACGGCAGGCAGGCCGAGCGCTTCCAGCGTGTCGGCGACGGCGCAAGCCTGCGCCAGCCCCAGCCGCGCCCCGACCATGACCGCGCGAGCCAGATGCGGCCTGAATCCGTCGAGCAGCTGTACGCATTCGCGTTCGAATGGTCCGCGTCCCAGGCGGCGCTCGACATTGATGGAAAGAACGTCCTGCGTCGGGAGGCGGATATGCGTGCCGCATGCCCAGCCAAGGCCGCGTGGGCGCAGGAAGTCCCGATAAATCGGCTCTGTTTCGAGTTCTTCGAGCGTGTAGACGTCGAGATCGCTTATGAAGCCGGGATGTCCCAGAGCTTCCGCACGCGGGGCACGCGTGTTGATCGGTACCCAGCCGTCCTCCATGAAAGCCTTGAGATGCGGCGCCATGCTGTCCGACGCGGTCCACGCGGAGGCCCCACGGCTGACGGTGAAAATGTAACCGCCCAAGGCATCGACGAGCCTTGCAAACTTATCGAGAAGCTCCGGCCATCGTTCCGGTACGAACGATGCCTCGTATATCTCGTCGATCAGAGCCGCAGGTTCGTCCATTGACGACCGTCCCCAACCTCTCGGCCGTTGTCGATTGCATCATTTTGGAACAGGACGGCATTGTAAATTGATCGAAATCAATGACGTTGGGGCATCTCGGTCGATTTTCTTCCGCGTCGGCGCTGCCAATGCGCGGAGCGGGGGGAGCAAGGGCAATAAGGCAATAAGGCAATAAGGCAATAGGGCATCACTCGCTCGAGAGCTTGCGGACAACCTGCCTCGGCTTCTGCTCGCTGTTTCACTGGCGGCCGCCAGCAATTCCCTATTGCCCTATTGCCTTATTGCCCTATTGCCTGTCTCACGACAGGGGTGCACTCCACTCCAGTAGTCGACTGCCCTATTCCCTTATTCCCCCATTCTGCTAAACGCCGCGCACCATGACCACCCCCATTTCCCATATCCGCAACTTCGCCATCGTTGCGCATATCGACCACGGCAAGTCGACGCTTGCCGACCGCCTCATCCAGATGACGGGCGGCCTCGAGGCGCGCGAGATGAAGGAGCAGGTGCTCGACAATATGGAGATCGAGCGCGAGCGCGGCATCACCATCAAGGCGCAGACGGTGCGCCTGCAGTACCGTGCCAGGAACGGTGAGGACTATGTGCTGAACCTCATCGACACGCCCGGCCATGTCGACTTCGGCTACGAGGTCTCGCGTTCGCTCGCCGCCTGCGAAGGCTCGCTGCTCGTGGTCGACGCCTCTCAGGGCGTCGAGGCGCAGACGCTCGCAAATGTTTACCAGGCGATCGACAACAACCACGAGATCGTCGTGGTGCTGAACAAGATCGACCTGCCGGCCGCCGAGCCCGACCGCGTCAAGGAGCAGGTCGAGGAGGTGATCGGGCTCGACGCCTCCGACGCCGTGCTCATCTCGGCCAAGACCGGCCTCGGCATCGAGGACGTGCTGGAAGCGATCGTGCATCGCCTGCCGCCGCCCCGCGAGGGCGACGCCTCGGCCCCGCTCAAGGCCATGCTGGTCGACAGCTGGTACGACGCCTATCTCGGCGTCATCGTGCTGGTGCGCGTCATCGACGGCGTGCTGAAGAAGGGCCAGCAGATCCGCATGATGGGCACCGGCGCCAAATATCCGGTCGAGCGCACCGGCGTCTTCACGCCCAAGATGGTGCAGGTCGACGAGCTCGGCCCCGGCGAGTTCGGCTTCATCACGGCGTCCATCAAGGAGGTGGCCGACACCCGCGTCGGCGACACCATCACCGAGGACCGGCGCCCCACCGCGAACGCTCTGCCGGGCTTCAAGCCTGCGCAGCCGGTCGTGTTCTGTGGCCTTTTCCCGGTCGATGCCGCGGATTTCGAGGCGCTGCGCGCCGCGGTCGGCAAGCTGCGCCTCAACGACGCCAGCTTCTCCTACGAGATGGAGACATCAGCCGCGCTCGGCTTCGGCTTCCGCTGCGGCTTCCTCGGCCTGCTGCATCTCGAGATCATCCAGGAGCGGCTCACCCGCGAGTTCGACCTCGACCTCATCGCCACCGCACCCAGCGTCGTCTACCGCTTGCACTTGACCGACGGCACGGTGAAGGAGCTGCACAACCCGGCCGACATGCCGGATCCGGTGCGCATCGACCATATCGAGGAGCCGTGGATTCGCGCCACCATCCTCACGCCCGACGATTATCTCGGTGGCATATTGAAGCTTTGCCAGGACCGCCGCGGCATCCAGGCCGACCTCTCTTATGTCGGCAAACGCGCCATGCTCGCCTACGACCTGCCGCTCAACGAAGTGGTGTTCGATTTTTACGACCGGCTGAAGTCGATCTCCAAGGGCTATGCCTCCTTCGACTATCACCTGACCGACTATCGCGAGGGTGACCTCGTGAAGATGTCGATCCTGGTCAATGACGAGCCGGTCGACGCTCTCTCCATGCTCGTCCACCGCTCGGCGGCCGAAAAGCGCGGCCGCGCCATGTGCGAGAAGCTCAAGGATCTGATCCCGCAGCACATGTTCAAGATCCCGATCCAGGCCGCCATCGGCGGTCGTATCATCGCCCGCGAGACGATCTCGGCGCTGCGCAAGGACGTGACGGCCAAGTGCTACGGCGGCGACGTTACCCGCAAGCGCAAGCTTCTGGAGAAGCAGAAGGAAGGCAAGAAGCGCATGCGCCAGTTCGGCAAGGTCGAAATCCCGCAGGAGGCGTTCATCGAAGCGCTGAAGATGGGTGATTGAGGCGGAGGCGCTCCTCCAGCTTGGATTCCTCTCCCCCATGAAAGTGGGGGAGAGGTGGCGCGCGAAGCGCGACGGAGAGGGGGACGGTGCCAAGCGCCCTCGTGGTTCGACAGGGCTCACCATGAGGGCTAAGCATCGCCGCGCCAATCACAACTCAGCTGAGATCGCGAGCCCCAAGCCCCCAGTTTGCGATGACCCAGTTGACAGGTTTTGAAGTAGTGAATCGCGGTTTGTTGATACAAATATCAAAAGCCGTTTATTTCGTCACGAGCCGCAATTATACTTAACTTCTTTACCCTGCCATCAGCTGAGAGTACTGGTTGATATTTGAGCGCGACTGACGAGGCCAAGTCATCGCCGAAGCGTCGTCTACGCGCATAGGAGTCGAAGCTTTTCAATAATGCGCTAAGGGATTTTCGATCAATACTTGAACTAATTTCAAATGGGATCGTGCGTCGTTCTTCAAAATCGTAAGCTCTACCGTATCCAGAATTTGCGTTAAAGCTAGCGACACTAAATCTCTTTATTTGAATAGATTTGGATAATTTTGAGGTGTGAACATAATCTTTTGTTCTTTCGTTAAGATTTATATTGTTGTGATCTCCAGTGATGATAAATATGTTGCTGGCACCGTATCCTATTGACTTGTGGGCGCCCCTCATCGCGGGCTCTATTGCTTCAACGAGCGCGGTCAAATCCCCTGTTTTCAATCTGTCTTCAGCTTCAAGCGCTTCTATAGATGCTTCACCGCTGCCACCTATGCTGCGATTTATTATACTCTTTATAAATTCATAAATAAAAGTACCTCCAATAGACGTTGATAGACCAAGAGCGATCGAAATTAACGTCGGGTCTGAAGCAAGTTCAAGAACGCTTTCAAAGCTACCAGGTCGCTGAGCAACCAGATTTAGCTCGAATTTCCTGCTTTCAAATTTGCGATGTCGAACCCGACCTTCCACTAAATAGTATGATGAAATCATAACCGCCAGCGATATGCCACGTAGGCTTTCCGCGGCCTCATAGGCAGGTACGCGATGTTCCTCAGCCATCGCGCCAGTGAATTTGACTAAAATGGGTTGTTTCATTAGCCCCTCCGCTTCGGCCATTCATAACTGCCGCAATATTGGAGCAGGCAAATTTAAAAAGCATTATAAGAGAAATCATATGGTGAATTCACCAGGATATCTCTAATATTAGTAGAGTCTGAAGAAAGGCGTATTTCCGCTCTCGAACCCATCACCCCGTTCTTTTCCATCTCATCGCCCAAATGCGATAACCTTGTCACGCGAGCGAGGGGACACCAACGTTGTGCGAACCTCCGCAAATCCCCCTGTGCTTCCACCCCGCGCCGTGCCAATCTCACTTTGCGGCGGAGCACGCCGCAATCTTTTGGGGGAACGACATGGCCGTCCTTCTCGCCCGGCGCGGCGCGGCCGCGCTCCTTGCCCTTGTTGCGCTCTCGGCGCCTGTTCTTGCCGAGGAGCTCACCTTCGTCATGAACAACCAGCACCCCAAGCCTGTCGAGGTGCAGCTCTACAGCCAGAACCGCGAGTCGCTTTGGCCGGGACCGAGCGACGTCTTCCTGCTCGAGGACGGCGAGACGAGGACGATGACGCTGGCCTGCGAGACGGGCGAGACGATCTGCTACGGCGCCTGGCTGCAGGGGGACCGGACTACCTTCTGGGGCGTCGGGCCCGGCAAAGTGCGGCACTGCGACAATTGCTGCTACGTCTGCCAGGGCGGCAAGACCGAGGAGATCGATCTGGTGCCGTAAGAAGAGATGTCGGGGAGAGTTTATTTTTTCCGCTGAAACGCCGTGGCGTTTCAGCGGCGGCGAGAGCGGAAAAGTAGGCCGCCCCCTGCGCAACTGACAGCAAAGCCGGCCGGATGGGACGCCGTCACTATGCGAAAATAACTCTCCACCCGACTTTGCATTCATGCAGCCTCATGCAATGTCGGCGGCGCGGCGATTCCGTCGCGTCATTCGGGGGATTTCAACAAATGTCTTTCCATCAAATTGTCCGGCGCGCCGCGCCGGCGCTCATCGCGCTTGTCTTGGCGGCGCCCGCCTTTGCCGGCGACGTCACTTTCGTGATGAACAACCACCATCCGAACGCAGTCGAAGTGCAGCTCTTTAGTCAGAGCCGCAACCATGTCTGGCCGGGGTCGGATGAGGTCTATATGCTCGACGATGGCGAGACCAAGACCATGTCGCTCTCTTGCCAGGACGGGGAATCGATCTGCTACGGCGCCTGGATCTCCGGTGACCAGTCGACCTTTTGGGGCGTCGGGCCGGACGGGGAGGAGACCTGCGACGATTGCTGCTACACCTGCCAGGGCGGCGAGACCGAAGAAATCAATCTGGTGCCCTGACGGGTACGCACCTCTTTTTCCCTCCGCCTGGTCGTGGCAGGGCGATAGGCATCTGTAAGGCGCGACGCCGACGACTCCCTCCCCCTTGTGGGGAGGGATACAGGGTCGGATACAGGGTGGGGGTCCGACGCGCGCCAAGCCAGGCCGGAGGTGCCGTCTGCCTGAGCTAACCTCGCAGGGTAATCGCGAGGCACCCCCACCCTGAATCCCTCCCCACAAGGGGGAGGGAGCAACAGCGTTGCGCCTTCCATATGCGATCGTCCCGCTGTTGAGGCAGGGTGACGCGCAGAGCCAACTCCGGCAAAGCCGGCGCCGCCCCTCATCCGCCCTGCGGGCACCTTCTCCCCGTGAACGTGGAGAAGGACTAAGCGCCCCTGGCCCACCCGCCTCTCCTTTCATGCCTCGGCGGGATAGGATAAGGGGCACGAACGAAAGCTCCGTCCACGCTCTTGCGACCTCACCTGCAATGAACGCCATGACCAGTGTCCGATCCGGGAAAGACTCCAGCGTGCTCGCCGAGCGGCCTCTCTTCCTGGGCATCGATACCGGCGGCACCTATACCGATGCCGTGCTCTGGTCGGAGGCAGCGGGCGTGGTCGCAAAGGCCAAGTCGCTCACCACCCGCCACGACCTCGCCATCGGCATTTCCGGGGCGGTCGACGCGGTGCTCACGAAGGCGGCGGTCGAGCCCACGGCGGTGAAGCTCGTCTCCATGTCGACGACGCTCGCCACCAACGCGCTTGTCGAGGGGCAGGGCGGCCGCGTGGCGCTCGTCATGATCGGCTTTGGCGAGGCCGATCTCAATCGCGACGGGCTCAAATCCGCGCTCGGTCACGACCCCGTCGTCTTCTGCGGCGGCGGCCATGACGTCCATGGCAACGCCGCGCCGCTCGACCTCTCTGCGCTGGAGACCGCGCTGCCCGGGCTTGCCGGCACTGTTTCCGGCTTCGCGGTCTGCGCCTATTTCGCGGTCCGCAACCCGGCTCACGAAATCGCCGCCCGCGACTTGATCCGGGACCGCACCGGCCTGCCGGTGACGGCGAGCCACGAAATCTCCGCCAAGCTCGGCGGCCCGCGCCGGGCGCTCACCACGCTGCTCAATGCGCGGCTGATCTCGATGATCGACCGGCTGATCGCCGCGACCGAAGGCTTCCTGGAAAAGCGCGGCATCTCCGCCCCGCTGATGGTGGTGCGCGGCGACGGCGCCCTTGTCTCGGCCGAATTCGCGCGCCAGCGGCCGATCGAGACGATCCTTTCCGGGCCGGCCGCCAGCCTGGTCGGCGCCCGCCACATGACCGGGCTCGACGATGCCGTCGTCTCCGACATCGGCGGCACCACCACCGACGTTGCCGTGCTCGACCGCGGCCGCCCGCGTCTCGATCCGGAAGGCGCGACCGTCGGTGGCTTCCGCACCATGGTGGAGGCGGTGGCGATGCGGACCTTCGGGCTTGGCGGCGATTCCGAAGTGGCGCTGGAAGATGGCGGGCTGATACCTCGGATCCTGCTTGGACCGCGCCGCCTCGTGCCCTTGTCGCTTGCGGCGGTCGCGCATGAGGCGATCGTGCTCGGCGAGCTGGAGCGGCAGGCGCGTGCGCCCAATCCCAGCCGCACGGACGGCCGCTTCGCCTTCCGCACCGGCGTGCCGGAACGGCTTGCCGCGGGGCTGAGCGCGGCCGAAGAGCGGCTCTATCTCCTGATCGACGAGCTGCCGCAGCCTTTGGACAAGATTCTGGCTTCAACGGCGCAGAATGCGACGCTCTCCCGCCTCGTCTCGCGCGGGCTGGTCCATGTTTCCGGCTTCACGCCGTCTGACGCCGCACATGTGCTCGGCCGGCAATCGAACTGGAACGCGGGTGCCGCGCGGCTCGGCGCGGAGCTTTTCGCGCGAAAGCGCGACGGCCGCGGCCAGGTGCTGGCGGCCTCGCCGGAGGCGCTCGCGGAGAGGGTGCTGGCGGCGCTCACCCGGCAATCGGCCGAGGTGATCCTCGAGACCGCCTTTGCGGAGGACGGGCTCGATGGCGCGGCGACGGTCGCGCATGCGCTCGTCCAGCGCGCGGTCGATGCGCATCCCGGCATCGCCCGGCTGACCGTGGCGCTTGACCGGCCGGTGATCGGGCTCGGCGCCTCGGCGTCGCTGCATTATGTTGGCCTGCCGGAGCTCGTCGGCAACCGCTGCATCGTTCCCGAGCACGCCGGAGTGGCGAATGCTCTCGGCGCCGTGGTCGGCCAGGTGCGGGTGACGGCGGAGGCCGTGGTCAGCCAGCCGAAGGAAGGGCTGTTCCGGGTCGCGGCCGGTTCAACGATTGTGGACTTCACGGAGGAGGCCGAGGCGCTCGACGCCGCGGAGCGGAGCGTCCGCGTCGCTGTCGCAGAAAGGGCGCAGGCTGCCGGCACCGACGCGGCAAATGTCGACGTCGAGCGCAGGATCAGCGCGGCGACGATCGAAGGCCAGCGCTCCTTCATCGAGGCTCGGATCGTGGCGACGGCGGCAGGCCGTCCCCGCGTTGCCTCGTAGTGTCGTGATTTCGAAGTTCGCCTCATTTGATACGGGCTCTGAGCGAACTTCGAAATCAAAACGACACTAGGAATCAACAAGTTGCTAGTGTCCCTGAGATTCTGAAATTCGCTCGGAGCTCTATATCAAACTCGTGCGAATTTCAGAATCGGGACACTAGAGCATCGGACCGGAAGGTGCCTAGCGGTTTTCGAAAATCCGACGCGTAAACAAGGAGAACGGCGCGGCGATCCAATTTGATTGCACGGTCTCCAAGCTGGCTGCCTGAGACACGGCACTTTGCCGGCTGACGGCAGTTAGGATGATTGACCCTGTTTGGCCAGCATGCCAAAGCCGCAGGAATATCGGAACAATTGGTCGGACCAGAGCCGCCGGCCTTGGGAGATTGTCGATGACCGATCGTATCGAGGCCGCCGGCCTCAAAGTGGCAGCCGAGTTGAAGGCCTTCATTGCCGAGGAGGCGCTGCCTGGCACCGGCATCGACGAGGCTCATTTCTGGCAGGCTTTTTCCGACATCGTTCACGACCTCGCGCCGAAGAACCGCGAGCTGCTAGCCAAGCGCGAAGCGCTGCAGGACAGGATCGATCATTGGCATCGCCAGAATGGCGCCCCGGCCGATCTCGCCGCCTACAAGGCGTTTCTCACCGAAATCGGCTACCTCCTGCCGGAGGGGCCCGATTTCAAGGCGACGACCGCCAATGTCGATCCGGAGATCGCCGAGATCGCCGGGCCGCAGCTCGTCGTGCCGGTGATGAACGCCCGCTATGCTCTCAACGCCGCGAACGCACGATGGGGCTCTCTCTACGATGCACTCTACGGCACGGACGCCATCCCCGAGACGGACGGCGCCGAGCGCGGCAAGGGCTACAATCCGAAGCGCGGCGCCAAGGTGATCGCCTGGGTGCGCGACTTCCTGGACGACGCGGCACCGCTCGAGGGCGCGAGTTGGCGCGAGGCGAAGAGCTTCGCCGTCGTGACGCCGCGGCTGGAAGTCACGCTGGCCGACGGCCGCAAGATCGGACTCAGGCGGCCTCAGCAGTTTGCCGGCTATCTCGGCGAGAAAGCTGCGCCCGGCCAGTTCCTCCTGAAGAACAACGGCATCCATATCGAAGTGCTGATCGATGCCAACTCCCCGATCGGCAACGACGATCCGGCGCATATCTCGGACGTTTGGCTGGAAGCCGCCATCACCACGATCCAGGATTGCGAGGATTCGGTCGCCGCGGTCGATGCCGAGGACAAGGTGGTCGTCTACCGCAACTGGCTCGGCCTCATGAAAGGCGACCTCAAGGAAGAAGTCACCAAGGCGGGCAAGATCTTCATGCGCGAGCTCAATCCCGACCTCGATTACCTTGCGCCCGACGGCTCGACCTTCGTGCTCAAATGTCGCTCCCTTATGCTTGTTCGCAATGTCGGCCACCTCATGACCAACCCGGCGGTCCTCGACCGCGACGGCAACGAGGTGCCGGAAGGTATGATGGACGCCATGGTCACGGCGCTGATCGCCCTCCATGACATCGGCGCCAACGGGCGCCGCGCCAATTCTCGCACCGGCTCGATGTATGTCGTGAAGCCGAAGATGCACGGACCGGAGGAGGTGGCCTTCGCCGTCGAAATCTTCGGCCGCGTCGAGCGGGCGCTCGGCATGGCCGAGAATACGATCAAGATCGGCATCATGGACGAGGAGCGGCGGACCACCGTAAATCTTAGGGAATGCATCCGCGCCGCCTCGGCACGTGTTGTCTTCATCAATACCGGCTTCCTCGATCGCACCGGCGACGAGATCCACACCTCGATGGAAGCCGGGCCGATGATCCGCAAGGGCGACATGAAGCAGTCGACGTGGATTTCCGCCTATGAGGCATGGAATGTCGATGTCGGCCTTGAATGCGGCCTCTCCGGCCACGCGCAGATCGGCAAGGGCATGTGGGCGATGCCGGACATGATGGCCGCCATGCTGGCCGAGAAGATCGCCCACCCGAAGGCCGGCGCGAACACCGCCTGGGTGCCTTCGCCGACCGCAGCCACGCTGCACGCGACGCATTATCACAGGGTCAATGTCCAGGAGGTGCAGGCGAAGCTGAAGAGCCGGCCGAAGGCGAAGCTCGACGATATCCTGTCGATCCCCGTGGCGGCTCGGCCCAACTGGACGCCGGAAGAAGTCCAGCGCGAGCTCGACAACAATGCCCAGGGCATACTCGGCTACGTCGTGCGCTGGATCGACCAGGGTATTGGCTGCTCGAAGGTGCCCGACATCCACGATGTCGCACTGATGGAGGACCGCGCGACGCTGCGCATCTCCTCGCAGCACATGGCGAACTGGCTGCACCACGGGGTCTGCACGGAAGTGCAGGTCATGGAGACGATGAAGCGAATGGCAGAAGTTGTCGACGTGCAGAACGAGAGCGACCCGAATTACCGGCCGATGGCGCCGGATTTTGACAATTCGATCGCCTTCAAGGCGGCCTGCGACCTCGTCTTTCTCGGCCGCGCCCAGCCGAGCGGCTATACGGAGCCGACGCTCCACCGCCGCAGGCTCGAGCTGAAGGAGCGGGGGTAAACGACGGCAGCGCAGCAGGATTTCAAGGCTTGGCGCCCCTTCGCACCCCCCTCTGTCCTGCCGGACATCTCCCCCACAAGGGGGGAGATTGGACAGCCCCATTGGTTTCGCCAATCGCCGGCGTTGCAGATTGGCGAAATCGTCTAAGACAGCCAATCTCCCCACTCGTGGGGGAGATGTCCGGCAGGACAGAGGGGGGCGCGATCGCGCACAGACATAGCCGGCCTTTCGTCCTTGATGCCGCGTGTTCTGCCGAGGGCAGCCCCACCCCATGAACCTCCTCGCCATCGACACAGCCGCCAATCTCTGCGCCGCATGCGTCTACGACGCCGATGCTGCCCGTGAGCTCGGCCGCTCGGTGCGCGACATCGGCAAAGGCCATGCCGAGGTGCTGATGGACGTCATTGGGGAAGCGCTGGCGGCGGCGGGTCTACAATTGCGCGACATGGGCGCCCTGGCGGTTGCGGTCGGTCCTGGCTCCTTCACCGGCATCCGCGTCGGCGTGTCGGTCGCACGTGGGCTGGCCCTGGCGCTCAAGGCGCCTGCCGCGGGGATCACGACGCTCGAGGCGCTCGCCTTCGAGGCGCGGCAAAAATTCGCCGGCGATTCGGTGCTTGCCGCAATCGACGGGGGCCGCGATGGCATTTACGTTGCAGCCTATGATGGCTTGGGAAAAGTGAGTTACGCACCTGTGGTGGTGGATCTGGAGACGGCGATGGGGCTCGCTCGCGCCGCAGCGGTCGTGACGGGCTCGGCGGCAAAGCGCATCGCAGAGGCTGCGGGGCTGGAAAGCCTGCAGATCGGCTCCGAAGCCCCGACGGCCGATATCGCCACATATGCCCGCCTAGCCGTCGCCAACGGGTTTAGCGGCGAGAAGCCGCGGCCGCTCTACCTGCGGGCGCCGGACGCCAAGCCGCAGACCCACCTCTCGCTGCCACGGAAGGAAAGCTGATGCGCATTCCCTTCCTTGTGCGTGCGCCGCGCGAATTCCTGATCGAGCGGCTTCAGCCTGGTTGTGGCCACGTGCTTGCCGAGCTGCACAGCGAGGATTTCGTCAGGCCGTGGACCGACGGCGAGTTCGAACAGCTGCTTGCCCAGGACACGGTGTTCGGCTTTGCCGGGCTGGAGATCGGCAAGGGCAGCGCCGGCCCGGTGGGCTTCGTGCTCGCCAGGCACGCGGCCGACGAGGCAGAGATCCTCACGATCGCGGTCGCGCGCAGTCATCGCAGGCATGGCCTCGGATGGCTGCTCATGAATTCGGTGCTGCGCGAACTCCATTCGGAGCGGGTCGAGGCGCTGTTTCTCGAAGTCGATGAGGCCAACGCCGCGGCCATTGCACTCTACCGTCGGCTGGGGTTCCGCGAGGTCGGCAAGCGTCCGCAATATTACCGGACGGCCGATAGCGGACGCTCCGGCGCCCTTGTCATGCGGCGCGATCTTCGCTAGCGACACGGCGGCCCGGCTGGAAGTCGGCGCTTTCACAAGGGATCTATGGAACGGATGATCGCGAAGATCAGGGCTGGCTTTGCCTTGGCCGTCATCGCGGTCACGGCGCTTTTCTTGGGGCTGACGCAGTATCTCGTCCTGAGGACCGGGATCACCAATCCCGCCTCCATCCCGCGCTGCTGGCACAAGATCGTCCTGTGGGCGCTCGGCATCAAGGTCACCGTGCATGGCAGCATAGCGAGCCGGCGGCCGCTGATGATCGCCTCCAACCACATCTCCTGGACGGACATCATGGTGCTCGGTTCGGTCGCCGATGTCTGCTTCATCTCCAAGCACGAGCTTGCCGGCTGGCCGATTTTCGGCTCCCTCGCGCGCCTGCAGCGCACGGTCTTCGTCGAGCGCGACAAGAAGCGCAAGTCCGGCGAGCAGGCCGGAGAGCTCGCCAGGCGGCTGGCGGCCGGCGACGCAATGGTGCTGTTTGCCGAAGGCAGCACCTCGGACGGCAACCTGATCCTGCCTTTCAAGAGCACGCTGTTCGGCGCCGCCGAGATGGCAATCCGAGCCGGCGCTTCCGACAAGGTCTTTGTCCAGCCGGCGGCGATCACCTATCTGCGCGTGCACGGCATGCCGATGGGCCGCCAGCACCGCACGCTGGCCGCCTGGATCGGCGACGCGGAGCTCGTGCCGCATCTCGGCACGCTGCTGATGGAAGGAGCGATCGACGTCGACGTCCATTTCGGCGAGCCGATCGAGTTCACTGCGGCAAGCGACCGCAAGCTTGTCACCCGTGAGATGGAGGGCAATGTGCGTCGCATGGTCGCAACCGCCTTGCGCGATGCGCGCCGGCCCCTTGTCGCCAGGTGAACCGTCGCCAAATGAACCCTCGCCAGGTGAATCGACTGTTTTCTGTCATGGAAACCCGCTAAAAGCCCGCCCATGGAATTGATCGAAACCATGGAAACCACCGGCACGGAGCGCGCGACCGCCACCGACACGGGGGCAGCCGCCCGCAAGAAGGTCTTCATCAAGACCTATGGTTGCCAGATGAATGTCTATGACTCGCAGCGCATGGGCGATGCGCTCGCCGCGAGCGGCTATGTCGCGACCGAAGAGATCGGCGAGGCCGATCTGGTGCTGCTCAACACCTGCCACATCCGCGAGAAGGCGGCCGAGAAGGTCTATTCCGAGATCGGCCGCATCCGGCAGATCAAGAAGGAACGCGCCTCTGCCGGCAGGGAAATGATGATCGGCGTCGCCGGCTGCGTTGCCCAGGCCGAAGGCCAGGAGATCATGTCGCGGGCCCCCGCCGTCGACCTCGTCGTCGGGCCGCAATCCTACCATCGCCTGCCTGACGTCGTCCGCCGCGCCCGGGGCGGCGAGAAGGTGGTCGAGACCGACTACGCCATCGAGGACAAGTTCGAGCACTTGCCTGAGCTCGACCGCGCTCAAGTGAGAAGTCGCGGCGTCACCGCCTTCCTCACCATCCAGGAGGGCTGTGACAAGTTCTGCACCTTCTGCGTTGTTCCTTATACGCGCGGCTCCGAGGTCTCCCGGCCGGTCGCGCAGATCGTCGCGGAGGCCGAGCGCCTGGCGGCCGCCGGCGTGCGGGAGGTGACGCTGCTCGGCCAGAACGTCAACGCCTGGCACGGCGAAGGGCCGGACGGCAGCGAGTGGGGGCTTGGGCGGCTGCTGTTCCGGCTGGCCGAGATCCCCGGCATCGAGCGTCTGCGCTATACCACCAGCCACCCGCGCGACATGGACGACGAGTTGATCGCCGCGCATCGTGACCTGCCGGCGCTGATGCCCTATCTTCACTTGCCTGTGCAGGCAGGTTCGGATCGCGTGCTGAAAGCCATGAACCGCCGACATACGGCTGTCGATTACCTGAAGCTGATCGAGCGCATCCGTGGCGCCCGCCCGGATATCGCCATGTCGGGCGACTTCATCGTCGGCTTTCCCGGCGAAGCCGAGGCAGATTTTCAGGACACTCTGGAGCTCGTGCGGACGGTTCGCTACGCGCAGGCCTTCTCGTTCAAATATTCGAGGCGCCCCGGCACGCCGGGCGCCGAGATGGACAACCAGGTTCCCGAGGCCGAGAAGGACGATCGCCTGCAGCGGCTGCAGGCTGTCCTTGCGGAACAACAGCGGGAATTCGCGGTTTCGCTGGTCGGCCGGGAGATCGATCTTCTGATCGAGAAACCGGGGCGCGAGAGGGGTCAGAAGGTCGGCCGCTCGCCTTGGCTGCAGCCGGTGATTGTTGATGAAAAGGCCGGCGAAATCGGTGAAATTGTGAAGGTTCGAATCACAAGGGCAGGGCATTACAGCCTGTTCGCTAGTGCAACATGATGGGGATCGGCCATTGAGGAGAGACGGTTGAGCGCCACGAGTGAACTGAAGAAGTCGCCCTCCGGGGCTTCCGATATCGCGCACATCGTCCTCACCTTCGACAACAATCGCCTTGCCAGCGCGCTCTACGGACAGTTCGACGAAAACCTGGCCCGGATCGAGCAGAAGCTTGGGGTGGATATCCGCTCGCGCGGCAACCAGCTGACGATCAAGGGCAGCGCGACTGCTGCCGAGCAGGCGCGGCGCGCGCTCGATCACCTCTACGGCATCCTGCAGAAGGGCGCCGAGCTCGGGCAGTCGGATGTCGACGGTGCGGTACGGCTGGCGATCGCGGCCGACGACCAGCTGACGCTGCCGACCTTCGAGCGCAAGGGTAAGGTCGCGGCAGCCCAGATCGCCACCAGGAAGCGCACGATCTATGCGCGCTCGCTCAATCAGGACGCCTATATGCGCGCGCTGGAGCGCTCCGAGCTGGTGTTCGGCATCGGCCCGGCGGGCACCGGCAAGACCTATCTTGCGGTCGCCCATGCGGCGATGCTGCTCGAACGCGGCATGGTCGAAAGAATCGTGCTGTCGCGCCCGGCGGTCGAGGCCGGCGAGCGGCTCGGCTTCCTGCCCGGCGACATGAAGGAGAAGGTCGATCCCTATCTGCGCCCGCTATACGACGCGCTCTACGACATGATGCCGGCTGACAAAGTCGAGCGCGCCATCGCCGCGGAGGTGATCGAGATCGCGCCGCTCGCCTTCATGCGCGGCCGCACCCTCTCTCACGCGGCGGTGATCCTGGACGAGGCGCAGAACACGACGCCGATGCAAATGAAGATGTTCCTGACCCGCCTCGGCGAGAATGCGCGCATGATCGTGACCGGCGATCCGAGCCAGATCGACCTGCCGCCGAACACCAAATCCGGCCTGATCGAGGCCTTGCGCGTGCTCGACGGCGTCGAGGGCATCGTCACTGTCAGGTTCAATGACACGGACGTCGTGCGCCATCCGCTCGTTGCGGAGATCGTCAAGGCCTATGACCGCGACGCCCGCGAGCATGCGATGGCGGAGCGCGAACTCCCCTGATTTCAGGCTCGTCCATGAAGGCGGCAAAGGCCAGGCGCGACAGCTCGGCACCGGAGAGCCTGGCCAAGGAAGCCGGCATTGCGATCGACCTCGCCGTCGAGGCCGGACAATGGCCGCCCGAGCCCGAGCTTTCGCAGCTTACGCGCCGCGCCGTGGATGCCGTGCTCGCCGAAATCAGGGCCAGTGGCGCGGCGCACAGCGAACTGAGCCTCGTCTTTACCGACGACGCACACATCCGGACACTGAACGCTGGCTGGCGCGGCAAGGACAAGCCGACCAACGTGCTGTCGTTTCCGGCCTTTCCGGGCCGACTGCATGGCCAGCTGCCGCCAATGCTCGGCGATGTCGTCCTTGCCGCCGAGACGGTGGCTTCGGAGGCGGAGGCAGAGGGGAAGCCAGTTGCCGACCATATCGCTCATCTCATTGTCCATGGCGTCCTTCACCTGATCGGTTATGATCACGAGACGGATGTCGAGGCCGAGGAAATGGAACAAATGGAGCGGCGCGTCCTTGCCGGACTGCGCATTCCCGACCCATATAAATGATCAGTAGCGACCAGAATTGGCCATGAACGAGAAATCAGTGTCCGCCCCCGGTTCGGAAACCGGTGGCGAGCAGAAATCATCCGAACAACCGGCAGAAGAACCGAGTACGAGCTCGCAGGCAGCGGCAGACAGGCCGAGCCTGTTCGAGCGGCCGAGTCTGTTCGAGCGTTTGACGAGCCTCTTCCGCCATCGCAACGGCTCGACCCTGCGCGAGGATATCGTCGATGCGCTTGCGGAGTCTTCCTCCGACGAAGCTGCCTTCTCGCCGGCCGAGCGCGCGATGCTCAACAACATCTTGCGTTTCCGGGAGGTGCGGGTCGAGGATGTTGTGGTGCCGCGCGCCGATATAGAGGCGGTCGAGATCGGCGTCACGCTGGGCGAGCTCTTGAACCTCTTCGAGCAGTCGGGACACTCCCGCATGCCGGTCTATGCCGAGACGCTCGACGACCCGCGCGGCATGGTCCACATCCGCGACGTCGTCGCCCACATAACGCGCGCTTCTCGCATCAAGCAGACAAGATCGACAGGCAAGCCGCCGGAGAACGGCATCGTCCTCAATCTCGGCCAGGTCGATCTCACCAAGACGATCGGCGAGCTCAGCCTGATCCGTGACGTGCTGTTCGTGCCGCCATCCATGCTGGCCTCCGACCTTTTGGCGCGAATGCAGGCGACGAGGACCCAGATGGCATTGGTCATCGACGAATATGGCGGCACCGACGGCCTGGTGTCGCTCGAGGACATCGTCGAGATGGTGGTCGGCGAAATCGAGGACGAGCATGACGAGGACGAGCCGCTGATCACCGAGGCCGGGGAAGGCGTCCTGGTGGTGGACGGCAAGGCCGAGATCGACCAAGTCGCCAAGACCATCGGCGACTCGTTCACGGCCGGCGAGCATGGCGAGAACGTCGATACGATCGGCGGCATGATCTTCAACACGCTCGGCCGCGTGCCCGCGCGCGGTGAGGTTGTCCACGCCGTGCCGGGTTTTGAGTTCCACGTGCTCGACGCCGATCCGCGCCGCGTGAAGCGCGTGCGCATCGTCGAGGATCCGAAGAGCCGCCGCAAGGCGGCGCGGACTACGGCCGCCGAAGGGCTTTGACATCCAAAATCCAGCAAATCGTCGGGCGCGGGCGCTGCCCCTGACCCTTCCCTCCCCCCGTGAACGACACCGTGAACAACGGGGAGAGGGGCACCAGCGTCGCGCCCCTCCTCCGCGCATGAAATGTGAGCAGAGAGCCGAATATCCGCAACGCTGAGGTCCCCCTCTCCCCGTCCTTACGGGGAGAGGGTAAGGGTCAGGGTAAGGGTGAGGGGCGGCGCCAACCCTAAAAGCAGACGGCTCCAACGCTAAAAGCGCGCATAGTAATTTGGAGCCGCCCGCCGGTGCTGCTAAGGTCCGCGGCGCCGATTCGCTTCAGACAGGCCGCCCTTGGAAAGCCTAGCCGGCAGATTCATATTGCTTTGGGGATGGCGGCGCTCGCTGGTGGCGTTCCTGGCCGGTGCGCTGGCTATACTCGCGCAGGCCCCCTACGACTTCTTCGCCGTCTGCTTCGTCTCGTTTCCAGTGCTGGTCTGGGCCTTGGACGGAGCGATCGCCGAGAGGCCCGGCCGCATGCTGCAGAGGCTGAAGCCTGCCTTTGCGGTCGGCTGGTGGTTCGGCTTCGGCTACTTCGTTGCCGGGCTCTGGTGGGTCGGCGGCGCCATGCTGGTCGAGGCGCAGGATTTCGCCTGGGCGCTGCCGGTCGCGATCATCATCCTGCCGGCGATAATGGCAACCTTCTACGGGCTCGCGGCGGCGCTGGCACGGCTCTTCTGGAGCGACGACATCGGCCGTATCGCCGCGCTCGCGGCCTCCTTCGCGCTTTTCGAATGGCTCCGGACCTTCGTCCTGACTGGCTTTCCGTGGAATCCGATCGGCTATGCGGCAATGCCGATCCCATTGCTGATGCAATCCGTCTCGGTGGTCGGAGTGCCCGGCATGAATGCGCTCGCGGTCTTCGTGTTTGCGATGCCGGCGCTGCTTGCGGGCTACCGCAACATTCTGCCCGGACTGGGGATAGCTCTCCTTCTCATTGGCGCGCATGTCGGATTCGGCTATTTCCGGCTTCGCCAGCCCGAGACGCCACCGGTGAGGCCGCTCTCGGTTCGTATCGTGCAGCCCTCGATCGATCAGTCGATGAAGATCGACAGCACATCGCAGGACGACATTTTCCGCACGCTTCTCGACCTTTCGGCTGCGCCGGTCCCCGCCGGCCGACCGAAGCCCAGCCTCATCGTCTGGCCCGAGACCTCGCTCCCGTTCCTGCTGACTGACCGGCCCGATGCGCTGGTGGCGATCGGCGAACTCCTATCCGACGGAAAGGCCTTGCTTGCCGGCAATGTGCGCGCGGAAGGCGAGCGGCACGACATCAGGCGCTACTACAACTCGGTTGTCGCCATCAACGATGCCGGCGAGATCACCGATGCCGTCGACAAGCTGCATCTCGTGCCCGGCGGCGAATACCTGCCGTTTTCCGGGCTGTTTCACCGGATCGGAATCGACCGCATCATTGCGATGCCGACGGAATTCTCGCCCGGAACGGAGCGCCATCCGATCACCGTCCCAGGTGGCCTGAAAGCAGCGACTTTCGTCTGCTACGAGATAATCTTTCCCCATGAAGTGAGCCAGGGTGCCAGCGGCGCCGACTTCATCGTCAACGTCACCAACGACGCCTGGTTCGGCGACACGCCGGGCCCCTACCAGCATTTTCGAAGCGCCCAGATCAGGGCGGTGGAGACTGGATTGCCGATCGTGCGCTCGGCTAACAACGGCATTTCCGGTGTCATCGACTCGCGTGGCCGCGTCGTCGATGCCTTCGCGCTCAACGTCCGCGGTACGCTCGATGTGACATTGAGCGTACCGTCGCCGTCACCGGCCCTGCTCGGGGATGCCGGCCGGAACGGCTTGGTGGTCGCCGGACTATTGGCGTTATTCGGAATAGGTATGAGCTTGTTGCAACGGTTAAGGAGGATTTAAGCCGCCGAAAATATAATTTCATGCTAAAATAAGAGACGCGGCCAGCCGTCGGGCAAGGAGCGGAGAAGTGCGCGCGCCGGCGTGAACCCCCAAAACAATCATAAGAATGCCGTCCCCGAACGGCGAGGAAGAAATGATAGAAAAAGAGAACAAGAAGAGGCCGAATCCGACTGACATCCATGTCGGAAGCAGGATCCGCATGCGCAGGAACATGCTTGGCATGAGCCAGGAGAAGCTGGGAGAGCATCTCGGAATAACGTTCCAGCAAATCCAGAAATACGAGAAAGGAACCAACCGGGTTGGGGCAAGCCGGTTGCAGGCCATCGCTTCGATTCTCGATGTCCCGGTCTCGTTTTTCTTTGCCGATGCTCCGGGGGTGGAGACGGCACAGCCGTCAGGCATGTCAGAAGGCAAGACCCCTTTCGTCGTTGACTTCATCAACACCGGCGAGGGCCTTCAACTCAACCGCGCCTTCGCGCGCATATCTGATCCGAAGATCCGTCGCAGGATCATCGACCTGGTGAAAGCTCTTGCTGCGGAAGACAGCGAGTAGCGACTGCCATAGCGGCGCATCGACGTCGTGACAGAAACAATTTTTTGACCTACGTCTGCAACGTCGTAGGATAGAATGTTTTTTCGCCCTTGGCCCTTCCGGTGCACGAGTCATGCTTGACGAAGCGTGCGCACGAAAGGTACAGCCACGGCGGCTTTTCAAGAGGGGACACCCGTGACGCGCCAAGATTATCTCTTCACCAGCGAATCCGTTTCCGAAGGTCATCCGGACAAGGTTTGCGACCGTATCTCGGATGAGATCGTCGATCTCGTATATCGCGAGGCAAAGAAAGCTGGAATGAATCCCTGGGACGTGCGCGTCGCCTGCGAGACGCTGGCGACCACCAACCGGGTGGTGATCGCCGGAGAGGTGCGCGTTCCGCCGACCCTTCTGAAGAAGGACAAGGACGGCAAGCCGCTGCTCGATGGAAGCGGCCATGCAGTGATCAATCCCTCGAAGTTCCGCTCAGTGGCCCGCAAGGCGATCCGCACGATCGGTTACGAGCAGGACGGCTTTCACTGGAAGAAGGCCAAGATCGACGTGCTGCTTCATGGGCAGTCTGCAGACATCGCCCAAGGGGTTGACAAGGCGCAGGATTCGAACACCGAGGGCGCCGGCGACCAGGGCATCATGTTCGGCTATGCCTGCCGCGAGACGCCTGACCTCATGCCGGCGCCGATCTACTACAGCCACAAGATCCTCGAGACCCTGTCCGAAGCGCGCCGCTCCGGCGAGGGCGAGGCCGCCAAGCTCGGCCCGGATGCCAAGAGCCAGGTGACCGTGCGCTATATCGGCGGCAAGCCGGCCGAAGTGACCCAGATCGTGCTGTCCACCCAGCATCTCGACCGGAATTGGGATTCCAAGAAGGTCCGCTCCGTGGTGGAGCCCTATATCCGCCAGGCGCTTGGCGACCTGAAGATCGCCAACAACTGCAACTGGTACATCAACCCGACCGGCAAGTTCGTGATCGGCGGCCCGGATGGCGACGCCGGCCTCACCGGCCGCAAGATCATCGTCGACACCTATGGCGGCGCGGCGCCCCATGGCGGCGGCGCCTTCTCGGGCAAGGACACCACCAAGGTCGACCGCTCCGCAGCCTATGCGGCGCGCTACCTCGCCAAGAACGTGGTCGCGGCAAAGCTGGCGGACCGCTGCACCATCCAGCTCTCCTACGCGATCGGCGTCGCGCAGCCGCTGTCGATTTATGTCGACCTGCACGGCACAGGAAAGGTGGACGAGGCGGTGCTCGAAAAGGCGCTGCGCGAGGTCATGGACCTGTCGCCGTCCGGCATTCGTCGCCATCTCGACCTGAACAAGCCGATCTACGCCAAAACCACTGCCTATGGTCACTTTGGCCGCAAGCCTGGGCGCGACGGTTCGTTCGCCTGGGAGAAGACCGATCTCGTCAAGGCGCTCAAGGACGCCGTCATGGCCCTGGCGCCGCTGAAGGATCCGGTTGCGGCCTGACCTACGATTTGCCGATGCCTGCCGAGCGGCGGAGCCGGGCGACCGAAGCCTTCTTCGGTCGCCGTCACGGCAAGACCATCCGGCCGGCGCAGGCTCGAGCGCTCGCTGAATTCCAACCGAAATACCAGATCGACATTGCCGCTTCGCCGCCTGAGCCGCTGAACGCTTTGTTTCGCGCGCCGGTCGGCGACGTGCGGCTCGAGATCGGCTTTGGCGGCGGCGAGCATCTGCTCTATCGCGCGAGGACCGAGCCCTCGACCGGCTTCATCGGCGTCGAGCCTTTCGTCAACGGCATGGCGCGCCTGATGCAGGCCCTCGGCGACATGCCTTTGGACAACCTCAGGGTCTATGGCGACGACGCAACCCGCGTCCTCGACTGGCTGCCGCCGGCCTCTATCTCCGAGATCGACCTCCTCTATCCCGACCCCTGGCCGAAGAAGCGCCACTGGAAGCGACGTTTCGTGAGCCAGGTCAATCTCGACCGCTTCGCCCGCGTGCTGAGACCCGGCGGCCTGTTCCGCTTCGCTTCCGATATCGACACCTACATCGACTGGACGCTGCTCCATTGCCGCAAGCACAACGCGTTCGAATGGCGGGCCAGTTCCGCCGACGACTGGCGCAAGCCCTATCCGGGCTGGCCCGGTACCCGCTACGAGGCAAAGGCGGTGCGCGAAGGGCGCCAGCCGGCATATTTGACGTTTCGGCGGCGGTAGCTGAAGGCTGATCTCCCGCACGGGGGGACATCGGACGGCTGATCTGGTTTCGCTTATGACGTCGGCGATTGGCGAAGCCCTAGATGACGGCCAATCTCCCCCCTTGTGGGGGAGATGTCCGGCAGGACAGAGGGGGGCAACGTAGGGCGCCATCATCGGTCCCACAGTGACACAACGAGCGCGAGCGTGCTCATGAGTGCTCTGCACCCCGCTGACAGTCGGCGCCCCGCGCGTGTGAAGGCTGATAGCGGATAGGGCCGCGGGACAGCACCCCCCTCTGTCCTGCCGGACATCTCCCTCACAAGGGGGGAGATCGGACGGCCGATTTGGTTTCGCCAATCGCCAGCTTAGCACCTGGTTGACATAGGCACCTGTCAAACGCTTACTTGGCCGGCAATTCTCGCGGGGCATCGCACACTGTCCGAGGAACTGCACAACCGGCGTTCGTCGAGCGCGAATGGGAGGACTATGATCATGCGGAAATTGCTGCCGGCGCTTGTCGGCCTTCTTGGACTTGCGGTTTCGTCGACCGTCTTCGCGGCCGACTACAAGATCATGGCTCCCGCAGCGCCCGGCGGCGGCTGGGATCAGACCGCACGTTCGATGCAGACCGCCCTGCAGGACGAAAGCATTTCCGGCAGTGTGCAGGTCACCAACGTGCCCGGCGCAGGCGGCACGATCGGGCTTGCGCAGTTCGTAAACCAGGCAAGCGGCGATCCCTCGCAGCTGATCGTCGGCGGCTATGTGATGGTCGGCGCGATTCTCACCAACGCCTCGCCGGTCACGCTCGACCAGGTGACCCCGATCGCACGGTTGACCGGCGAATATGAGGCGCTGGTCGTGCCTGCGAGCTCCGACATCAAGGACATGGCCGGCCTCGTCGAGAAGCTGAAGGCCGATCCCGGCTCCGTCTCCTGGGGCGGCGGCTCGGCGGGCGGCACCGACCACATCACCGCGGGGCTGATCGCCAAGGCGGTCGGGGTCGACCCGACCAAGGTGAACTACATCGCGTTTTCGGGCGGCGGCGAAGCGCTGGCTGCGATCCTCGGCGGCCAGGTCACCGTCGGCATCTCCGGCTACGGCGAGTTCGAATCGCAGATCAAGGCCGGCCAGCTCAGGCTGATCGGCATTTCGAGCGAGAACAAGGTCGATGGCATCGATGCGCCGACCTTCAAGGAGGGCGGTGTCGACGTGGCCATCCAGAACTGGCGCATGGTCGCAGCACCTCCCGGCCTCAGCGACGAGCAGAAGGCCGCGGTCGGCGCCGATGTAGAGAAGATGGTGAAATCAGCCAGCTGGCAGAAGATCCTCGCGGACAAGGGCTGGGCGGACACCTATCTCGCCGGTGACGAATTCCAGGCGCAGCTCAAGAAAGACATCGACTCGACCTCCGCCATCCTGAAAGAGGTCGGTCTCGTCAAATGACCGACCAGGATCGGCCCAACAACCAGCGCCGCCCTGACCGGGCAGCGCTGGCCATCGCGGCATGCCTCGGTATCGCGGCAATCGTGATTGCCTGGCAGACGGCGATCATGCCCGGCGCGGGCGGCTACTCTCGGGTCGGGCCGACGGCATTTCCTTATGCAATCGCCGGCGTGCTCACGGTGCTCGCCATTTGGACTGCAGCCGAAGCGATCCGCGGCGATTTTCCCGAGCGGGAGCAGCAGAAGATCGGTCCGCTGGTCTGGATCGTCGGCGGGCTCGCCGCGCAGATGCTGCTTCTGAAGGTCGCCGGCTTCGCGATCGCGACGGGGCTGCTGTTTGCCGCTACGGCGCGCGGCTTCGGCCGCGGCCCGTTGTGGATGACGGTGCCGCTCGGCATCGTGATCGCCTTCGTGATCTGGATCATCTTCGCCAAAGGGCTGCAGCTTTCGCTGCCGGCCGGCCCGCTCGAGCGGCTGATATGATGGGGCCTTCGGCCAAGGGAATAGGGCAATATGGCAATAGGGCAATAGGGCAATAGGGGGAGGCAAGCAGATGGCGATCGCGAAACGACTTGTGGCCGCGGACAAAGCGGACATGCGCTCGTCCCTACTGCCCTATTGCCATATTGCCCTATTGCCCTGCTGAGGCCCACATGGAAACCTTCGACCTGCTCGCACATGGGCTCGTCACCGCCCTGCAGCCCTGGAATCTGCTTTACGCGCTGATCGGGGTGACCCTAGGTACCGCGGTCGGCGTGCTGCCGGGCATAGGGCCGGCGCTCACGGTCGCGCTCCTTCTGCCAGTCACCTATAAGCTCGATCCGGCCGGCTCGCTGATCATGTTCGCCGGCATCTATTACGGCGGCATGTATGGCGGATCGACCACCTCGATCCTGCTCAACACGCCCGGCGAAAGCGCGTCGATCGTCACCGCGCTGGAGGGCAACAAGATGGCCCGAGCCGGGCGCGGCGGGCCGGCATTGGCGACTGCGGCGATCGGCTCCTTCGTCGCCGGCCTCATCGCGACCATGGGCCTTGCCCTCATCGCACCCTGGATCGTCAGCCTGGCTCTGTCCTTCGGCCCTGCCGAATATTTCGCGCTGATGGTGCTGGCCTTCATGACGGTCTCCGCCGCTTTCGGCGAATCGACGTTGCGCGGCCTCACCGCGCTCTTCATCGGCCTGGCGCTCGGCCTGATCGGGATCGACCTGCAGACGGGCCAGGCGCGGCTTGCCTTCGGCATCCCTGACCTTCTCGACGGCGTCGAGGTGACGACGCTGGCGGTCGCCATGTTCGCGATCGGCGAGACGCTCAGCATCGCTTCGGCCAAGAGCAGCGGCGACGAACGGATCGAGCCCGTCCGCGGCTCCGTCTGGATGAACCGGGAGGATTGGGTGCGCTCCTGGAAGCCCTGGCTGCGCGGCACGGCGATTGGCTTCCCGATCGGCGCGATGCCGGCCGGCGGGGCCGAGATCGGCACCTTCATCTCCTATTCGGTGGAAAAGCAGCTCGCTTCAAAGCCGGAAGAGTTCGGCAAGGGCGCGATCGAGGGCGTCGCCGGCCCGGAAGCCGCGAACAATGCGTCCGCCGCCGGAACGCTAGTGCCTCTGCTGACGCTCGGCCTGCCGACCACGGCGACGGCGGCGATCATGCTCGCCGGCTTTCAGCAGTTCGGCCTGCAGCCCGGCCCGCTGCTCTTCGCCAACAACTCGGAGCTGGTCTGGGGCCTGATTGCCAGCCTTCTCGTGGCAAACCTGATGTTGCTGGTGCTGAACCTGCCGATGATCGGCCTTTGGGTGAAGCTTCTAACGATCCCCCGGCCGTGGCTCTACGCCGGCATCCTGACATTCGCGACGCTTGGCACGATCGGCGCCAATCCTTCGACCTTCGAGCTCGGCATGCTCCTGGCATTCGGCCTGCTCGGTTATGTCTTGCGCCTTTTCGGCTACCCGATCGCGCCGGTCGTGGTCGGCCTGATCCTCGGCCCGCTCGCCGAACAGCAACTCCGCCGTGCGCTGGCGATCAGCCAGGGCGACCCGACGGTTCTTGTCCACTCCCCGATCGCTGTGATCCTTCTCATCCTTGCGGCCACCGCCGTGATCCTGCCGATCGTCTTGAGAGCGCGCGGGCGAGGCAAGCTCCTGTCGCAACTCGCGGCCGAGGAAGATTGAGGAGATCGCCTGCGAGGATTCGACTCTTTTCGCCCGAGTCGACCCTTGAGCGGCTTACGCCATTAGCCGGCGGCGGGCTCAGACCCGGCGGATGTTACGGAAGCTGGCTGGATCCATGCCGAGAATGACCAGGGCGCGTGCCGGTGGCTGCCTGCGGCCTTCGATCGCGCGCGAGACGGCGAGGGCGCTGCCGAAGACTTCGAAGAAGCTGCCGATCGTGGAAATAGCACGGTTGGCCATGATTGGCTTCCTTTCGTAATGGAACAACGCTGTTTGCTGCATTGCACAACATGATTGCTGCATCGCACAAAAGATGGAGAGCTGGAAGATTTGTACGCTGCATGAGAGCCATGCGCCGAATGCATGGACGGGGCACCGGTAGGGGCCGTGCCGTTAGCGGTTAACCTCCGGGCGCCAGCGACAAGCGAGCGGCCTAATCCCGGAGAAGCCGGCCCGAACCAGGCCGACAGGCAACCAACATCGCCTACCCTTTTTCCAGAATCCCCCGGCTGAGCACAGCACCGAGAATACCCGCGAGGGCAAGCATCGCCAGCACGGCGCCGAAGCCTCCGAGCGCGGTGGCGATCGCGCCGCCGGCGACCCCGCAGCTGCCGCCGAGAAAGGTGCAGGCATTGACGATGCCCGAGCCTTGTCCTGCCTGTGCTGGTGAAAGAGCCGAGAGCGCCAAGCGCGGCGCCAATGCATAGGGTACAGCCAAGCCCGTGCCCATCATGAAGAACCCGATTGCGAGGAGAAACATCCCGCCACCGGCGATCGCCGCGCCGAGGATGGCGCTGCCGATTGCGACGAGCGCCATGCCGACCGTCATCGCATTGCCCAGCCCGAGCCTTGCCGCCGTTGCGGAAGCCGACAGGGCGAATCCCAACAGTGCCGCGCTGAGTGGCAAGAGCGCGGCACCTGCCTCCAGCGGGGTGAGGCCGAGCCCTTCCCGGCTTTGCGCGTATAGATTGAAATAGAGAAGCAGGCCCATGATGCTGAACATCGCAAGCGAGCCGACGGCGATGCCCATCACGAAGGACCGTCGCGCAAAGAAGTTGAGATCGACCAGCGGCGCCTCGCTGCGCCGCTCCACGCTCATAAGCAGGAGGAACGCGGAAACCGCGAGCACCAAGGTGCCGACAACCGGCAGCGGAGCTGTCAGCGCATTCGGCACAAGATGAAGAGCGAAGACCAGCGACACCATCAACATCGCGAGCAGGGCAAAGCCCCTCCAGTCCGTGCGTCGGCTTTGCACGGCAGGCCCGGCCATCGTGCCCGCGGAGGCGAGGCCGGCAATGGCGATCAGGATGAGCACGGCTATGCACCAGAAGATCGCGCGCCAGCCCGTCACGTGAGTAAGCACGCCGCCGAGCAGCGGCCCAATGCTGAAGCCGAGCATCAGGAACCCGGTCCAGGCGCCGATCGCCGACGTCCTGCGCTCAGGCAACGCGCCGGTGCCGATCGCGGCAAGGGTGCTGGGCACTGCCAATGCAGCGCCGAGGCCCTGCAAGGCCCTTCCCGCGAGCAGCATGGTTCCGCTGACGGAGAGCGCGATGATGCAGGAAGCAATGCCGAACATCGTCAGTCCTGCAATCGATGCCGCACGAGCGCCGAACCGGTCCGCCGCCCGGCCTCCGAGCACGACGCAAGCTGCGGAAACGACCAGATAGACATTGACCGCCCATTGCACCCCGGCCGCACTGAGGAGGAGCTCGGTCTTCATGGTCGGCAAGGCGGCCATGATCCCCGTGCTGTTGGCGCCGACCGAGAGCATCGCCACGCACGACGGCCACAGAATCCGCGCGAAACCTGTCTGCTCTTTCATCGTTGCTTGCGTCCCGCAAAGGGGATGGGGAACGGCTGAGGGTCGCCGAGTGTCCTCCTGAGGCAACCTGCTGATGGAACGAGCCCGTCCAGGCATGATAGCTGGCTATAGCTGCCGGGTCACCTGCACAGCGTGACCGCGGGCCTGTCTGTAGAGGAAAATTCCAGGTGGCGCGGCGGGGGCCTCGCGACTGCACTGCAAGGTTGGCTGAAGCAGAGCACCTTCGGCTTGGCTTGGCGCGCGTCGCACCTCCACCCTGTATCCCTCTCCACAAGGGGGAGGGGTCGTCAGCGTCGCGCCTTCAACATCCGATTGCCCCGCCATTTATTCACGCTGAGCCGAGCCTTCGCGAAGCACCCCGGCGCAGGATTGCGAGCGCGTTCTTGAGTTCTGACGGCGTGCGCACGCCGTTTTCGAAGAGCGTGTAGACCCTCTTGCTGGCGACGTCCCACTCTTCGCTTGCATCCAAAATGCCGTGTTCGTGGCAATAATCATCGAGCACGGCGGTCAGCATTCGCAGCTGCTCGGAATCGGCAATTCCAGTAGGCGGCATCGCGGAACTCCCTGGCAGGCACTGCAGTGGCCAAGGCAAGTCCACGCCTGTTACCGGCGCCGCGCAATAAAAAATGACACATCAGCCCTTGGTTCGGCCGATCCATTCGGCGCGGAAGGACAATATCGCGCGGAAGATATCGAAACCGGCCTCGTCGCGCACAGTGACGGTGAACTCCGCACGGTCGCCGTTGGGCAGCTTTTCGCGGGCGATATCCGGCAACGCGTCTATGGCAAGATCGCGCACCTGTTCGAGATCGTTATCCAGGTCGAGACCGATCCTGTCGACAGTGGTGGTCTCGCCATCGAAGACGTCGAAATAAAATCTTGGCATGTACGACGCCTTTGCGGTCGCCGCTCCGCTACAGGATCCAGATTTCATCCTGCACTAGCGCGGCTCCTTCACGAGGTTGAGGTAGGAGGGATCGAAGTCGGCAAACCGCTTGAGGCGTGCGAGGTCCGGAATCGTGACTACTCGGCTGCTCCACGCCACCAGGCCCTTGGCGCGAAGCTCCTGGATTGTCCTGTTCACGTGAACGAGCGAGAGCCCGACCATGTCCGAGATGTCGGTCTGCGTCGGCGGGAACTCGAATGAACCATCCTTGACCAGGCCGAGCAGATCAAGACGCTCATGCAGTTCGCAGAGCAGGTGCCCGATATGCTGGGCAGGGGTCCGGCGGCCGATGCTGGATATCCAGGCGCGCTGGATCGCAGCGTCGATCAGCGTCGCCAACCAGAACAACCTGCCGAGATGCGGCGAGGCTGCTATCGCCTCGCGGAGGCTCGAATGCGGTATGTATGCGGCAGTGCATTGACGGATCGCGACGATGCTGTGGTCCATGGTCTTCAACAGGAAGCAGTGCAGGTCCACGAAGTCGCCGGGAACATGTACGGCGGAAATCTGGCGTGCGCCGTCGGACAGAAACTGGGCCCGGGCGGTGAAACCCGTAAGCACCAGGCAGCTTTCGCTGGGCCGCGACCCCTCTGCGACAAGCTCCTGCCCATCGTCGAACGATTGCACGCGAAACCGAAAGCCCTCGATAATGGCCTTCTCGATATCGGACAGCTCGTCGCGCCGCTCCAGCCCCGCGATCAGCCTTTCGAACATCGGCTTCCCTTTTCGTTCTGCTGCCGGTCAGCAGCGCAGGGTAGCTGTAGCATCTGCTAATATTGACTGAACTGGCGAGGGTAGGAATCGTTCCGGAAAGGAGCGGACCTGGCGTGCGTGGAAATCGCGGTACGCCAAAATGCCAGGCGCCCTTCCTCTCCTCTTTTTGAGGGGGAGAGGTGCCTGGCCAAGGGAGGCGGAGCGGGGGGGCCGCCGTGCCATATCAAATTGCCCTGCCGCTCACGCGGCGAGGTTAGGAGTGACGGGCCGCTTTCAGCCTAAGGGGAGATGGCTCCAGGCGGCGTTCAACCGCCCCCGGTGCCGCGACCCGCCTTCAAAACGGCTTCGCCACGACGTAGCCGTACCAGTGTTCCCGGAATCCGGCCGGTGACATCTTGGTATTCGGTGCCGGGATATCCCATTGGCCCCAGCCCCAGGTATAGACCGTCAGCCTCACCTCCTGGCCCGTAACAGCAATGGGCGAGCGAAGGATCACGAAGTGGTTTCCTTTCCAGGACGAATCGGCCTGCTGCTTCGGCTTCAGCAGCTTTGAATTGATGCGAAGCATGATTCGATAACCGTCGTTGTAGAGCTTGTTGATGAGGTCGATGTCGGATGCACCGCGGCTCGAGAACATGTTGTCCTCGGCACGCACATCGGTGTAACCCGCCTTCGAAAACCACCTCGCTACCTCGCTATTGGTAGCACCGTCCGAGAACCAGTTTCGGTCTACGCCGTCATAATCGAGGAGGAAGTTCTCGGAATCTCGGAGGCTGCCGGCCGTCAGCCATTCCCCGTGGCTCATCGGCGGCTGTGGTGCATAGTTGCGGCAATCTGAGCCGGGCTCTACTTCGATGCGACCGATCTTGGCTTTGCCGTTTTCAAACAGATCGATCCCGTATCGCGCATATGCGGCGGGCGAGTCGAATGCGAGGCTATAAAGGAACGACACCGGCCCGCATAACCCGGCATTCTGTTGATTGATGATATTCGGATTGGCGACCCTCAGCAGCAGGTCGATGCCGACGCGATTGCGATCCAATTTTGGAAAACGCTGCGGCCCGTTTCGTTCAAGGAAATCACACAGAATTTCCGCCGCATATTTCTGCCGCGTGGTGGAGAAATATATGGGTCCATATCCGAGGGCCTGATTGACCTCGAAGGCCAAATTCAAGAGCAGATATCTCGAGCGTTCCGGTATGGTCTCGGACGTCCTTGCGATCTTCTGCAGATCGTTGACTTCAACACCCGAAAGATTGCCGTCGTCGAGCACCTTGCGAAGTACGTCTATGACCTCGCCATGGGTCAGCTGCTTATCGGCCAATGCAACTCGAAAAGCATCTCGAACTTTTGGGCTGTAAATATCACTCCAATCAATCGCCACAGCGGCTCTCCCAATGAAAGGCGGCATTTGCCTGGGCAAATTCGTACAGCCGTCGTGATTCAGTGGGTTGTCGCCGAAGGCTCCGATCGTTTCAGCCCGGCTCTCGATCGCTACTGGCCGACTAGGCCCAGTTCCTGAGCTTCGAGGTCTGACCGATCCCCGGATTGAGCACGTTTGTGGGATCGAGCGAGCGATAGAAATCCACGAGCACCGGCTTGCCCTGGTAAAGGTGGCCGACATTGTGCTCGGACGGGAACTCGATGCCGCGTCCTTTCAGATGCGAGATGATCCGGTGCTCGATGGCGAGCCAGTCGGCCCCCTTCTTGACCGCATAGTCATAGTGGAAGACCTGGCAGAAGAAATGACCGCAGGGAATCTTGCGATCGATGCTTGCCTCGACATCCGGCGGCAACGTCTCGCGCCAGTCGAGCGTGTTGCGCGGGAGGGCAAGGTCGAGCGCGACGATGTTCTCGACGGTCTCGGCGTGCACCGCGCGATAGCGGACTGAGGCTCCGCCCACCGCATAGCGGTTGCGAAAGGCGGCCGCAGCTTCTTCCTCGTCGCATTCGAAGAAGTCGCCCGTGGCGGACGGAAAGAGCGAGGCCAGGTAGGCACGCGCCTCCTCTATGCCGTCGCCGTCCATCCGCAGCAGCAGGTGATGTTCGTAGGCGTCGCGGAAGGCGTTCATGCGTGGCGGGAGGTGGTTGGGCAGCAGGCTGACGACGGCTTGCAGAATGCGGTCAGAAGAATTGCTGCCCAATCCCAGTCGGGTCGCGACCGCGTCAAATCGACTCTTCGCGGCAAAGGCTGCCGAGATGTGCTCGGTGCCGATATGCTTGAGGAAAAGATAGAGGTCCTTGCCGTAAGTCTCGGCCAATCGGTAGGCGTCGCGATGCAGGTATTCGCCGGCCACAGGCAGGCTGTCGAAGCTGCCCAGTATGTGACGCCGGATGTTGGTCAGTTCCATGTGGTCGTTGGAGCCCACGTAGAACACCCGCATTGGGCCGTAGCTCGGGAAGGTGTCGAGCCGCACTGCAAAGACGCAAAGTTTGCCGGCAGAGCCCGAAGTCTCATAAAGCAGCCGCGGATCGTTGTTGTAGCGGGCCGGCAGCGAAGCATCGATGTCACGGATCAGCGTCTGATATTCGGGATCGGAGGCCAGCTTGCCCGTATCGTGCGTGATATCGGCTTCCTCGTAGTCCCTCCTGTCGAGTCGCGAGAGGATCCCTTCCGGGCTATCGCCGAGCTCGATGCCCAGATGATTGACGAGCGACACGCTGCCGTTCTCGTCCACACGGGCGAACAGGGCGAGCTGTGTGAAAGCCGGGCCACGCCGCAGCAGCGCACCGCCGGAATTGTTGCAGACGCCGCCGACGACGGAGGCACCGATCGTCGTGGAACCGATCACCGAATGTGGCTCGCGTCCCAGCGGCCGGATCTGGCGCTCGAGCTGGTGCAATGTCGCGCCCGCGAGGCAGAGCACCTGGCGACCGCCGTCGATCAGGTCGATGCGATCGATGCGCAGCGTGTTGATGAGCACCACCTCGCGGTCATAGTCGTTGCCGAACGGCGTCGATCCGCCGTTGAGACCGGTGTTGGCGGCCTGCAGGATGACGATCCGGCCAGCCTCGATGCAGGACTTGAATACCCGCCATTGCTCAAGCAGCGTGCCGGGCCGCACCACAGCCAGTACATCGCCGTCGCCATACCGGTAACCCTTGCGGAACCGCCGCGTAAGGCGCTCGCCAGTCAGGACATGGCGGCGGCCGACGAGGCCGCGCAGCTGCGCCAGCAGCGCTTCGCGGGAGACGGTGGCAGAAGTCATCTGGCTCCTCTCGGCAGGGGTGGCCGTTCGCGGCGGTCATCGGCCTGTGCTTGGAGATCATGGTCCGGTCTCGTCTGCACGGTATGCCGGCAGGGCTCCGGCGGCGACGGCTCAATAGGTCGCCCGGCCTCCGGAAAGGTCGAACACGGCGCCGGTGGTGAAAGAGTTCTCCTCGGTCGCGAGCCAGCAGATCATGGAGGCTGCCTCGCTGAGCTCCAGCATGCGGCCGCGCGGAATCTTGGAGAGGATCATCTGCAGGAAGTCGGGTGCCTGGCTCATGGCCATGGTGGTCTTGGCAACCGCTGGCGTCACCGCGTTGACGGCGATGTCGTATTTCGCGAGTTCCTTGCCGAGCGACTTGGTGAGCGCCAACACGCCGGCCTTCGTCGACGAATAGGCGGGGGCGCCGGGATTGCCTTCCTTGCCTGCGACGGAGCTCAGGTTAACGATGCGGCCATAGCCGCGCTCGATCATGTGCGGAACGACGGCGCGGCAGACGAAGAACGTGCCGACGAGGCCGACATGGACCACGTCCATGAACGCCTGGGGCGGATACTCCCAGGTATTGGCGTTGGGGCCGACGATGGCGGCATTGTTGATGAGGATGTCGATTTTGCCGAACCGGTCCAGCACTGCCCTGACCGCGGCATCCACCGATTCCACGCTGCCGATGTCGGCATGCAGCGTCTGCACCTTGCCGTCACGGCCATATTTCCGGTCGAGCGTATCGAGCAGCTTCTGGTCGCGGTCCCAGATGGAAACAGAGCCACCGTGCTGCAGCATGCGCTCGGCAACGGACAGGCCGATGCCTTGCCCACCGCCGGTGATGATGGCAACGCGGTTCTCGAAATCATAGCTGTTCATGGCCCAAAAGTCCTCGGTGGTGGACAGAAAGGCGCCGGCCTTTCAGCCGGCGCCTCGAGAGTTGATGACCCTCTAGAAGTTGAACTCGTCGATGTTCTCGGCGTTGAAGGTCGTGAGTGAAGCCTGCGTGTTGATCGAATTGCCCTTATTGATGGTGATCGTCCCCAGGTTCGGGACATCGAAGGTGGCGCCGACCTCGTTCTTCACGGTGCCGTTCTTGAGATCTACCGAGAAATGGGCAGCCAGCCAGCCCTCATTGTAAGGCGACCAGAGCTGGAAGGCCTTCACGGTCCCGTCCTTGATGAAGTCGCGCATTTCGCTCGGCAGGCCGAGGCCGGTCACCTTCACCTGCTCGGCGACGCCGCGCGACTGGACGACCTGCGCGGCGGCGGCCACGCCGACGGTCGTCGGCGCGATCACGCCCTTGAGGTTGGGGTAATTGGAGAGCAGCGCTTCCATCTCCGTGGTCGACTTCTCCGGCTGGTCGTCGCCGTAGACCGTCGCCACCAGCTTCATCTTGGCGTACTTCGGATCCTTGAGCGCCTCGTTCATGCCCTGGATCCAGAAGTTCTGATCAGGCGCTTCGGTGGTGGCCGAGAGAATTGCGATCTCGCCCTCGTAACCGATCAGCGAGCCAACCATCTCCACCTGATCGGCGCCCACCTTGGTGAAGTCGGTCGGCAGGATGGTTGCGTCGCGATGCGGCTCGTTGCCGGTGATGTCGCCGTTCACGGTAAGGATGGTGATACCCTTTGCGCGGGCGGCGTCGAACACCTGGTTCAGCGCGTCCGGGCTGTTGGGGGATATGGCGATGACGTCGACGCCGCGCTGGACCTGCGCCTCGATGAACGGGATCTGCGAGGTCGCTTCGGCGGTCGCCGGGGCGACGAACTCGAAGTTGCAGGCAATCTTCTGGCAGGCGTCGACGAAGCCCTTGGTCAGGGAATCGAAATACGGATTGCCGGTATTCTTGCCGATGAAGACGATATCGATCTTGTCCTTGGCAAAGGCGCCGGTCGACAGAGCAAGGCTCGCCGCCAGAACCATCATTGATTTCTTCAGCACTTCAAATCCTCCTTGTTGAAAGTAGCTGTCGATGTATCCCGGTCTCGACCCGGGGTAGTTGCCCCGCTACCTCTGCGTGCGGGAATAGATGAAATTGGTGGCGATGATTGCGACGATGAGCAGCACACCCAGCACCGTGAGCTGAATGGCCGGCAACAGGTTGGCGACCGTCATGCCCGTGGACACGACGACCAGCAGCCAGGCGGCGAGAAAGGTGCCGAGAATGGTGCCGCGGCCGCCGAAGATGTAAGTGCCGCCCAGCATCGCCATGAGCACCATCTGCAGCTCCCCGCCAAGGCCGAGGTCGTAACGCACCGATCCGAGACGCGAGGCGGTCATCATGCCGGCAACGGCGGCGACCAGCCCCATGAGCAGGAACAGGACAAGCTTGATCCGCCGCGTGCGGATGCCGGCATAGCGGGCCGCCACCTCGTTGGTGCCGATCTGGTAGATCTGCCGGCCAAAGATGGTGCTGGCCAATGTCAGCCCCAGCACGAGGGCGGCGACGACGAAGATCACCACCGGCATCGGCACCCCGAGCACCAGCACCTTGTCGATCCCGATGAACCAGTCCGGCACGCGGATCGACTTGTCGCCGGCGATAAGCTGCGCCAGCCCCCGGCAGAGCGTCAACGTGCCAATGGTGACGATGATGGAGGGTAGCTGCAGGGCGATGATCATGAACGCGTTGAGCACGCCTGTCGCAAGGCCCGCGAGGAGGCCGATGGCGACGGCAATCGGAATCGGGAAGCCGGAGGCCTGCGCCCAGGCGAAAAGGCAGGCCGAGAGCGCCATGTTCGCTGCAGGCGAGAGATCGATCTCGCCGGCGATGATCACCATGGTCAGCACCAGCGCGACAATGGCGAACTCTGCCGAAAGCGTGAAGCTGCGCAGAATATATCCGATGTCGAGGAAATAGGGCGACAGCTGGCTGGCGAAGACGATCGCGGCGATCAGGAGCACGAGCGTCATTGTCTCGGGCCGCACGAGGATGACGTGCCACAGCGGGCGCGGCGCCGCCGCTTCCAGTCTCGTCGGCGAGGTCAGAGTAGGCGTGCCCATCGTGCTCATGCCCGCATCCGTTTCAGGCTGACGATGCCTTGCAGCCGGACCGAGCGATCGATCACCAGCGCGACAAGGATGACCGCCCCGTAAATGGCGCCTTGCGCTATGCCCGGAATGCCCAGCAGCGGCAAAGCCGCGGCGACGCAACCCAGCAGCAGCACGCCGAGCATCACCCCCAGCACGGTGCCGACGCCGCCATTGATCGAGACGCCGCCGATTACCACCGCCGCGATGACCTGAAACTCGAAGCCAAAGCCCGTATTGGAGGGATTCACGAAGCCCCAGCGGCTCGCATACATGATGCCGGCGAGGCCGGACAGCGCCCCCGAGATCGTGAAGACAAGCAGCGTCACCCGGTTGACCTTGACGCCGCGCAGCGCCGCCGCGGCCGGGTTCGATCCGAGCGCGAAGATCTGCCGGCCTACTCGCGTATGCATTGTGAACCAGTAAGCCAGGGCGGCGATGCCGAGCGCCATCAGGATGATCCAAGGAATCCCGAAGATCGGTGACGTCTGGCTCATCGCCTTGAGGGCTGAGGGCACGAACTGGCGGTCCACCTGGCGCGCATTGGAGACGATAAAGGTGAGGCCGCGATAAAGGTTGAGCGTGCCCAGCGTCACGATGATCGCAGGCAGCCTGAAGGCTGTCACGAGCGCGCCGTTGACGAGACCGAGCAGCGCACCCGTGCCGATGGCGACGATGAAGCCTACACCCCACGGAATTTCGGGCAGGTCGCGGAACATCATGCCGGTGAGCATCGCCGAGAGGCCGAGCATCGAGCCGATCGAGAGATCGACATGGCGAGCCACGATCACGAGCATCTGCCCCATGGCGGCGATCATGATCAGCGGCACGAGCAGGAGGATCACGCGCAGCTGGTTCACCGTCAGGAACTGCGGCTTGTAGAGACCGACGGTCAGGCAGAAGAGCAGGATCATCGCGGCGATGCCTGCCTCGCGTCGCAGAAGGGTGCCGCGCAACATGTTCATGCCGCCGCCTCGACACGCTGGGCGCGCGGCACGGCGGCCTGCATCACCTTCTCCTGGGTCGCCTCGGTCCTCGGAATCTCGGCCGTCAGGCGCCCCTCGGCCATCACCAGGACGCGATCGCAGAGCGCCAGCAGTTCGGGAAGCTCGGACGAGATCAGCAGGATGGCTCTTCCCTGCGCGGCGAGCTCGCCGATGATGTCGTAGAATTCGGCCTTGACCCCGATGTCGACGCCGCGGGTCGGCTCGTCGAGGATCAGAATGCTCGGGTCGGAGAGAAGCCAGCGTGCGAGGATGGCCTTCTGCTGATTGCCGCCCGAAAGCTCGCCTATGGGCTGGTTGATCGAGGCCAGGCGGATGCGAAGCTTCTTCACGGACTCGGCGGCGAGCACCCTTTCGGTCGCACGCCTGATGATACCGCTCGGCGCAATCTTGCCCGGTACGGCGGCTGTGATGTTCTGCTCGACCGGAAGGCTGCGGAAGATGCCCGCCGTGGCCCGGTCTTCGGGCACGAAGGCCAGGCCGAGCGCTATTGCGTCGTCGGGCTGGCGGATGTCCGCCAGCTTGCCGTTCACCTTCACCGAACCGCTCTCCGCCGGCTGCACTCCAAAGATCGCGCAGGCCACGTCGGTGCGGCCGGCACCGACGAGGCCGCCCAGCCCGACGATCTCTCCGTGCCGTACCGTGAAGCTGATGTCCCGGAACCTGCCCGGCAGCGTCAAACGCTCGACTTCGAGCGCGACCTCGCCGATCGAGGCATTCTGCTTGTGCATGTACTCCTTGAGCGGTCGCCCGATCATCAGGCGTATGATGTCGGCGTCGTCCAGCTTGCCGATGGCGTCGGTGGAGACCTTGTTGCCATCGCGAAAAATGGTGACGCGATCGCAGAGCGCGCGCACCTCTTCGAGCCGGTGGGAGATGAAGATGATGGTGCGCCCCTCGTCGCGCAGGCGGCGAGCGATGCCGAACAGCGTCTCCACCTCCTTGGGCGTCAGCGGCGCGGTCGGCTCGTCCATGATGATGAGCCGGCTGTCGGATGCAAGCGCGCGGCCGATCTCGACCATCTGTTGATCCGCGATGGAAAGACCGCGCATCGGCCTGGTCACGTCGATGGCGACGTCGAGCAGGTCCATGTGCCGGCGTGCCTCGCGCGTCATCTCCGGCCACGGCACGCGACTGAACCAGCCGCCCTCGCCGCGGCCGAGCACGAGGTTTTCCGCAACCGACAGATCGGGGAAGGAGATCGGCTCCTGGTGGATGAGCGTGATGCCGAGCTTCTGCGCCACGATCGGACTGGAAATGTCGACGGGCTGCCCATTCAGGTTGAGCGTGCCGCGCGTGGGCCTGTGCACACCCGCGAGGATCTTGGCGAATGTCGATTTGCCGGCGCCATTCTCGCCGAGGAGCGCATGGATCTCGCCCTTTGTCAGATCGAGATCGACATCGCGCAGGACCTCGACCCCGGCGAAGGACTTCGAGATGCCACGAGCCGAGAGCAGCGGAACGGTCCAGTTGTCGCTCATGCCGGCACTGGGGCTGCGGGATGCAACAATCCTTGCGACTTCAGGTCGGCCCAGAAGGCTCCAGGTATCCTCGCGTCGAGCGCAGCCACGTTGGCCCTCACCTCGGAAGGCTTTGCGGCGCCTGGGATCACGGATACGACGGCGGGGTGCGCGAGCACGAACTGCAGCGCCGCTGCCGGCATGCTGACGGAGTGGGTCGTGCAGACCGCTTCGATGCCGCGCACCTTCGCCTGAACCTCCGGCGGAGCTTTTCCGTAGGCGTACATGGCGCCGGCCCCTGAGCCGGTGACCAGGATGCCGGAGGCGAACGGAGCGCCTATGATGACGCCGATCCCGCGATCCAGGCAACGCTTCATGCTGGTGTCGAGGACGGACTGGTCGAGGAGGGTATAGGGAACCGCGACGATCGCGAAATCGACGTCGATCTCGGTCAGCATCTCGTCGAGATTGCCGGGCACGTTGTTGCCGACGCCGATTGCCTTGATGTGCCCATGCCGCTTGAGCTCCTCGAGCGCCTTCATGCCGGTGCCGGTGAGCTGCTTCATGAAGCCGGTGACGGCCTCGGGAGTGTGGAACATGGTGTCGAGATCGTGGATCACCAGCGAGTCCACGGTGTTGAGGGCCAGGCGCTGCAAGACCTGTTCGTAGGCGCGCATAATCCCGTCATATGTGTAGTCGAACACCACGTCGAACGGGAGCCCGCCGGCCCATGGGGCAGTGCTGAACGTCGCCGGATCGTCTGGCCGCCGCAGGATCCGCCCCACCTTGGTGTTGACGATGAACTCGTCCCGCGGGCGCTGGCGCAGGAAGCCGCCGAGCCGATGCTCGGAAAGCCCACGGCCGTACCACGGCGCCGTGTCGTAGAACCTCACTCCCGAATTCCACGCGGCCTCCAGTGTGGCGCGCGATTCCGCTTCGTCGACTTTGCCGTAAAGCTCGCCCAGATGCGCGGCGCCGAAGCCGAAGATCGGCAATTCCAGCGAAGTCCGCCCGACACGGCGGCGAGTGGAAATGGAGACGGTCACGGCTTCGGTCCCTCCCATAGCAGTGCGGCGAGGTGCTCCTCCGCCCGTTCGCCGACGGGTGTCTTGTCAGACAAAAATTAGTTTGACAAGTATGGAAATTAGTTTGACAAATTTCCCATTCCTGGCAAGCGTTGGCAGGCTGTCTCGCAAGAGGTGAGCTGCAAGGGAGAGAGCGCCGGTGCCAGATTTTCCGATCATCGATACGCATCTGCACGTCTGGGATCAGACGCGGCTGAAATACAGCGCGTTCGAGGGTAGCCCGCTTTTTGGCCATCCCTATCATGTCGAAGATTACCAGAGAGATTGCGGCAATCTGCAGATCGAGGCGATGGTCTTTCTCGAATGCTACGCCGATTTCTGGGAGGGTGGCGGGCAGTACATCGACGAGATCGAGTTCGTCGAGGAAGAGCAGAAACGCGATCCGCGCATCAAGGCGATCATCCCGATGGCGCCGCTCGAATGGGGCAGGCGGGTCGAGCCGATGCTCGAGAAGATGCGCGACGAGCATCCCAGCGTCCGCGGCATCCGCCGCATCATGGAATTTGACGCCAATCCGCGCCAGCTGACGATGAGCGAGGGCTTCATCGAGGGTGTCAATCTGCTCGCGAAGTTCGGATGGTCGTTCGACATCAATCCCAATTACACGCAAATGGATTTCATTCGGGAGTTCGTCCGCCGGGTCAGCGGCGTGCCGATGATCCTCGACCATTGCGGCAAGCCCGGCATCCGCCACGGCAAGATCGACCAGTTCCGCGAAGACATGCAGGACCTGGCGAGGCACCCCGACCTGTGGGTGAAACTTTCCGATCTGCCGCCCTACGCCAGCGAGAATTGGACGGAGGAAGAGTTGCGGCCCTACATCGAGGCGACGCTGGATGCCTTCGGGCCCGAGCGCACCATCTATGCGGGCGATTATCCGATCCTGCTGCAGGCAACCAGCATGACCGAGTGGGTCGCGGTGCTGGACAACGCATTTGCCGATCTCGGGCTCAGCGAATCCGAAACGCGCAAGATCTACCGCGATAACGCCAACATGTTCTACCGACTCGGGCTATAGCGCGACGCCCGAGCCACGATGAGCAAGATCGCCATGGGAACGCTCTCAAGCGGAACTCCGATCAGGGACGCCTTCTCCGAAGCCGTCGAGGCCGAACGCGAGCCTGAGGCAAGAGACTTCGGCGGCGGGGCGCTGGATCGCCGGTCGATCGCGGAACAGGTCGCCAGCAGAATTCTGGCGATGATAAAATCCGGCAATCTCAAATCCGGCGACAGGCTACCGACCGAGCAGCAAATGTCGATCGCTTTCGGGATTTCACGGCCACCGTTACGCGAAGCTTTGAAGGCGCTGACCCTGATGGGCGTGCTGATGAGTCGGCAAGGCGGCCGCTACACGGTTACGGATCTTTCTCCAGGCCGGCTGGTCGCGCCATTCAACACCATGCTGTCGGTTGCCGACGCTGATGTGCATCAGCAGTTCGAGACCCGGACCGTGGTCGATCTCGAGCTCGTTCGGCTGTGCGCAGAGCGGGCTTCGCCAGAGCTGCGCAAGCGCATCCTCAAGCTTGCCGTGGATGGTCGCGCCTTCGAGCACGATCCCGTGGCCTTCCGGCTGCTGGATATCGAATTCCACCAGGCGATAAACCAGGGCGCCGGCAATGCGCTTCTCTCTGCGCTCTCCCAGGTGCTGTACGACCTCGGATTGGATGTGCGCCGCACCGCCAGCGAGGTTCCGGGCGTCATCGCCAAAAGCGTGAAGCAGCACATTGCCGTTGCCGACGCGCTGTTGGCGAGGGATGCTGCGGCGGCCGTCGCCGCCTATCGCGCTCACCTGGAACATGTGCGCGACTCGACCATCATGGCGATCGCCAAACGACCATAGGATCCAAATGCCAGAACGAATTGCCTTCCGCATGAACCTGTTTCCGGGCCAGGCGGCCGAATACGAGAAGCGCCATGACGAGATATTTCCCGACCTTGTCGACGCCCTCAAAGAGGCCGGCGTGTCGGACTATTCGATCTGGCTCGACCCTGAAACCAACCACCTGTTCGGCATTCTTACGCGCAGCGACGATCACAAAATGGACCGACTGCCCGATACGGAAGTGATGAAGCGCTGGTGGAAGTACATGGCCGATATCATGCAGACGCATCCCGACGACGTGCCTGTGCAGGTGCCGCTCAAGCGCGTGTTCTATTTGCCATGAGCTCGACGTTCCGTATCAAGGACGTACGTGTCTACAACGTCAGGCCCAGCGAGAAGGCCGGAACATACTTCAGATCCGGAGAGAGCCGGCACTGGCTGGTCGACAGCCTCATCTCCAACCCCATGTCCGGCCATGCGAGATATCGGGAAAAGCGGTCGAGCTGGGGCATCGGCGTGCTGGGCGCCATCGTGGTCGAGATCGAAACCGATGACGGCACGGTCGGCGTCGCGACCGGCTCAGGCGGCGTCCCGGCGGCCTGGCTGATCAGGCATCATTTCGCCCGTTTCCTCATCGGCGAGGATGCGCGCAAGACCAATATGCTGTGGGACCAGCTCTATCGCGCATCACTGCCCTACGGACGCAAGGGCGTGCCGATCATGGCCATCAGCGCGGTGGACCTGGCGCTCTGGGACCTGATCGGCAAGGTGCGCCGCGAGCCGGTCTACAACCTTATCGGCGGCCTGGCCCGCGACGAGATAACCTTCTATTGCACCGGTCCGGCTCCGGATGCCGTCAAGGCCTTGGGTTTCTGGGGCGCCAAGGTGCCGCTTCCCCACAGCCATTTCGACGGCGAAGAAGGACTGGCCAGAAACGTGCAGTTCCTGACGGAGCACCGCGCGGCCGTCGGTCCGGATTTTCCGCTCATGGTCGACTGCTACATGTCGCTCACGGTCGATTACGCGATCCGCCTCGCCGAAGCCTGCAAGCCGCTCGCCATCCATTGGTGGGAAGAGGTGCTCTCGCCCGATGACGTCGAGGGCTTTCGCGCCATCAAGCAGGCACATCCGACCATCAAGTGGACGACGGGGGAGCATGAATACACCCGGTATGGATTCCGGCGGCTGATAGAGGAACGCACCCTCGACATCGTCCAGCCCGACGTCATGTGGGTCGGGGGACTAACCGAGCTCATAAGGATCGCCGCGCACGCCTCGGCCTACGACATCCCGGTCGTGCCACACGGCAGCGGCCCCTATTCGTATCATTTCATCGCCAGCCAGGCCGGGCCAGCCTTCTGCGAATATGTTGCCGCCAGCCCGGACGGCCGTTCCATCGCCCCCGTTTTCGGCGATCTCCTGGAAGGTGAGCCGATGCCGCAGAATGGCAAGCTGAGACTCTCCGACGCACCTGGATTCGGCATGACGCTTGCCGACCGCGCCGCACTGGAAATCGTTTCGTGATCGGACTTGACGTTTGACGGTCACGAACGAACCGGCTCGAGAAAGGAAATGTCACCCGGGTCACTGGCGCCGGCAACGGCATAGGGCGACCCTGCGCGACCGTCACCGACAGGGCGGCGCCCGCGTCGCGCTCACGAGGCGGCGGCTCGCCCGCTTCCGGCAATGCGCGCGCACCGAGGCGGGGGCATCCTCCACATTGCTTCGTAGGCCGGCGTTTCACTGCAGCCTGTGAGCGGACAGAACCTGCCGTGCGGAGAGGCCGATCGTCCAAGGTCAGGTCGAAGCCTGTCTTTCCGATTTCCGAGCGCTGGTTGGCGTCTTGACAAGTTGCACTCACGGCCTCGCTGGTCGTGAAACTCTTGGCCGAACGGAAATTCACAACCTCGCGATACCCTCTCACACTTGCAATTTTCCCCCACATCCCCTATTTCCATCGTAAATTCTTGGTCGGTATGACGAAGAGTGGGTCCCCCGGGTCCCGCTCTTTTTTATTACCGCCGCTGGAGACTTGATGAACGCCACGGCAGCTGTCGATATGAATGACGACCGCATCGTCCGCGAAAGCGGCACTGATGCGCGCATTGCGTCGATCGTCGGGCCGGTGCTTCGCGCCATGGGCTTCCGCCTGGTGCGGGTCCGACTCACTTCGCAGAACGGGCTCACCCTGCAGATCATGGCCGAGCGCGAAGACGGTACGATGACCGTCGAGGATTGCGAGGAGGTGAGCAGGGCTGTCTCGCCGGCTCTCGACGTTGAGGACCCGGTCGATAAGGCCTATCATCTGGAAATCTCGTCGCCCGGCATCGATCGCCCGCTGGTGCGCAAGTCGGATTTCAAGGCTGCGCTCGGCCATCTGGTGAAGCTCGAGACCTCGATCCTCGTCGGCGACCGCAAGCGCTTTCGCGGCAAGATCGCCGAGGTTGACGAGGACGGATTCGTCATCGAGCGCGACGTGCCGGCCTATGGTGAAGAGCCGTCGACGCGCGTGCCGTTCGAGGCCGTCGCCGAGGCGAGATTGGTGCTGACCGACGATCTTATCCGCGCCGCCCTCAAAGAGGACAAGAAGGCACGGCAGGACCGCAAGAAAGAACGCAGGGCCCCGAAGGGCAGCGAAGACCACGATGCCGGCAACACGCCCGGCGAAGAACAGGACGATTGATTTTCAGCGAGGCAGGCTGAGCCGCCTCGCCAAGGGAGACCAAAATGGTAGTCAGTGCAAACAGGCTGGAGCTTCTGCAGATCGCCGATGCGGTCGCCCGCGAAAAGGCGATCGACAAGACCATCGTGATTTCCGCGATGGCCGATGCGATCCAGAAGGCGGCGCGCGCCCGCTACGGCCAGGAGACCAACATCCGCGCGGACATCAACCCGAATACGGGCGAAATGAAGCTGCAGCGCCTGATGGAAGTGGTCGAGAACGTCGAAGACTTCGCCAAGCAGATTTCGGTGCAGGATGCGCGGCTACGCAACCCGGACGCGCAGGTCGGCGATTTCATCGCCGAGCAGCTGCCGCCGATGGATTTCGGCCGCATCGCCGCCCAGTCGGCCAAGCAGGTGATCGTGCAGAAGGTGCGCGAGGCCGAGCGCGACCGTCAGTATGAGGAATACAAGGACCGTATCGGCGAGATCGTCAACGGCACCGTGAAGCGCGTCGAATACGGCAATGTGATCGTCGATCTCGGCCGCGGCGAGGCGATCATCCGCCGCGACGAGCTGATCCCGCGCGAGAATTTCAAGTATGGCGACCGCGTGCGCGCCTATGTCTATGACGTGCGCCGCGAGCAGCGCGGCCCGCAGATCTTCCTGTCGCGCACGCATCCGCAGTTCATGGCGAAGCTCTTCACCATGGAGGTGCCGGAGATCTATGACGGCATCATCGAGATCAAGTCGGTCGCCCGCGACCCGGGCTCGCGCGCCAAGATCGCGGTGATCTCGCGCGATAGCTCGATCGATCCAGTCGGCGCCTGCGTCGGCATGCGCGGCAGCCGCGTCCAGGCAGTGGTCGGCGAGCTGCAGGGCGAGAAGATCGACATCATCCCGTGGTCGCAGGACGCGGCATCCTTCATCGTCAACGCGCTGCAGCCGGCGGAAGTCGCCAAGGTGGTGCTGGACGAGGATGCTGAACGCATCGAGGTGGTCGTTCCCGACGATCAGCTTTCGCTTGCGATCGGCCGTCGTGGCCAGAACGTGCGGCTTGCCTCGCAACTCACCGGCTGGGACATCGACATCCTCACCGAGCAGGAAGAGTCCGAGCGCCGCCAGAAGGAGTTCGCCGAGCGCTCGAAGCTCTTCATGGGGGCGCTCAACGTCGACGAGATGGTCGGACAGGTGCTCGCCTCGGAAGGCTTCACCAGTGTCGAGGAGGTCGCCTATGTCGATTCCGACGAGATCTCTTCGATCGACGGCTTCGACGAGGAAACCGCATCCGAGATCCAGTCGCGCGCCCGCGACTATCTGGAGAAGATCGAGGCCGAGCACGACTCCAAGCGCAAGGAGCTCGGCGTCAAGGACGAGCTGCGCGAGATCCCGGGCATGACGACTGCCATGATGGTCGCGCTCGGCGAGGACGGCGTGAAGACAGTCGAGGACTTCGCCGGCTATGCCGTCGACGACCTTGTCGGCTGGAAGGAGCGCAAGGACGGCGAGACCAAGGTCTACCCGGGCGTGCTCGCCAATTTCGGCGTCTCGCGCGCCGATGCCGAGCAGATGGTCATGGCGGCGCGGCTCAAGGCAGGCTGGATCAGTGAAGAGGATCTCGCCGCCGAAGCCGAGGAGCCGGTCGAAGAGGAGGCTGCCGGTGCGTGACATGAGCGCGCGCCGGGCCGGAGAAGTTCGTGGACGAGATGAACGATCGCACATGCATCGTCACGCGCAAGGCAGGCGCGGCGGATGATCTGATCCGCTTCGTCGTCGGGCCGGATTCGGCCCTCGTTCCCGATCTGAAAGGAAATCTGCCCGGCCGCGGTTGCTGGGTCACGGCCGATCGCCTACATGTGGATCGCGCGGCCCAGAGGAAGCTCTTTGCGCGTGCGCTCAAGGCTGAAGTAAAGGTTCCCGCCGATCTGGGCGAGATGGTCGATCGGCTGCTTGCCAAGGGAGCGCTCGGTGCGCTGGGGCTGGCTCGCAAGGCTGGAGCGGTTGCAATGGGCGCCGCCAAGGTCGAGGCGGCGGTCCGATCGGGCGAGGCGCTCGCTGTGCTGCATGCCTTTGAAGCCTCGCCGGACGGCGTGCGCAAGATTACGCAGGCGCGGCGCGCAACGGCGCTGATCGGCGGGCCGCAAATTCTGGCCTACAAACTTTTTTCGGAAGCCGAAATCGGTTTGGCATTGGGCGGGGCAAATGTGATACATGCTGCCGTTCTCGCGGGCGACGCGGGCAGGGCGGCGCTCAGGCGCCTCGTCGCGCTTGACCGTTACCGGGGCGGCACTCCGGATGAGCAGGCAACAGGTGCGGCAGTTGCCGATGAAGAATTGGCCGCAGAGGATACGGAATGAGCGATACGAAGACGGGTGACGAAAAGACGCTGAGCGTCAACACCAAGAAGACGCTGACGCTGAAGCGCCCCGGCATGGAGCAGGGCACTGTCCGGCAGAACTTTTCGCACGGCCGCGTGAAGTCCGTCGTCGTCGAGACGAAGAAGCGTAAGTTCGCCCGGCCGGACGAGAAGCCCGAAGCCGCGCCGGCTGTTTCGCTGTTCAAGCCGAAGGCTCCGGCAGTGACGCCTCAGCCACAGGAAAAGGCACACGAACCTCCCAAGGCGCCGCCGCCGCAGGCGCCCGAGCGCTCGGGCATGGTGCTGACAGATCTGTCGAGCGAGGAGATCGAGGCGCGCCGTCGGGCCCTCGAAGGCTCGAAGGCACGCGAGGTCGAGGAGCGCCGCCGCGCAGCCGAGGACGCCAAGCGCCGCGCCGAGGAAGAAGAGCGCCGCCGCCGCGAGCGCGAGGAATCCGCGCGCCGCCAGGCCGAGGAAGAGGCGCGCATTCTTGCCGAGGCTGAGGCGCGCCGCCGCTCTGAGGAAGAAGCGCGCCGCCGGACGCCTCAGGCGGATGCCGCGCCGGCTGCCGAGGAAGAGGAAGAGGAACGTCGTCCGGTTGCTCGCGGGCCGGTGAAGCGTATCGTCAAGCCGGAGGTCGCCAAGCCTGTCAAGGCCAAGGGTGAGGAAGATCGCCGCCGGGGCAACAAGCTGACGCTCAACCGCGCGCTGTCCGATGACGATGCGCCGGGCCGCTCGCTGTCCTCGATGCGACGCCGCCAGGAGAAATTCAAGCGGGCGATGCACCAGGAGCCTCGCGAGAAGATCTCGCGCGAGGTGGTGCTGCCCGAGACGATCACCATCCAGGATCTGGCGGGCCGCATGTCGGAACGCGCTGTCGACGTCGTCAAATTCTTCATGAAGCAGGGCCAGATCATGAAGCCCGGCGACGTGATCGACGCCGACACCGCCGAGCTGATCGCCAGCGAGTTCGGCCACACCGTCAAGCGTGTTGCGGAGTCCGATATCGAGGAGGGTCTGTTCAACCTCACCGACAATCCGGAAGATCTTGAGCCGCGGCCCCCGGTGGTCACCATCATGGGCCACGTCGACCACGGCAAGACCTCGCTGCTCGATGCGATCCGCAACGCCAATGTCGTGGCGGGCGAGGCCGGTGGCATCACCCAGCATATCGGCGCCTATCAGGTCGAGAAGAACGGACAGAAGATCACCTTCATCGACACGCCCGGCCACGCTGCCTTCACGGCGATGCGTGCCCGCGGCGCGCAGGCGACGGATATCGCCGTGCTGGTCGTTGCGGCCGATGACAGCGTCATGCCGCAGACGGTGGAATCCATCAACCACGCGAGAGCGGCGGGTGTGCCGATTATCGTGGCGATCAACAAGATCGACAAGCCGTCGGCCAACCCGCAGAAGGTGCGCACGCAATTGCTGCAGCACGAGGTCGTGGTCGAGGAAATGGGCGGCGAGACGCTGGACGTCGAGGTGTCGGCCGTCAAGGGCACCAATCTCGACAAGCTGCTCGAGGCTATCCTGCTCCAGGCGGAGCTGCTTGACCTCAAGGCTAACCCCGACCGCCCTGCCGAGGGCGTGATTATCGAGGCAAAGCTGGACAAGGGCCGCGGTCCGGTGGCGACCGTGCTCGTCCAGGCCGGCTCGCTGATGCCGGGCGATATCTTGGTCGCCGGCAACGAGTGGGGCCGCGTGCGCGCGCTGATCAACGACCGCGGGGAGCACATTCCCGAGGCGCTGCCGTCGATGCCGGTCGAGATCCTCGGCCTGCAGGGAACGCCGCAGGCGGGCGACCGCTTCGCCGTCGTCACCAACGAGGCACGCGCCCGCGAGGTCACCGAGTACCGTCAGCGGCTCGCCCGCGAGAAGGCGGTCGCCAAGCACGTCGGCCAGCGCGGCTCGCTCGAGCAGATGATGTCGCAGCTTCAGACCGCCGGCGTGAAGGAGTTCCCGCTCGTCATCAAGGGCGACGTGCAGGGCTCGATCGAGGCGATCGTCAATGCGCTGGACAAGCTCGGCACCGACGAGGTGCGCGCCCGTATCGTCCATTCGGGCGCCGGGGCGATCACCGAAACCGACGTCTCGCTGGCCGAGACATCGGGCGCGGCGATCATCGGCTTCAACGTGCGTGCCAACGCGCAGGCGCGTGACGCTGCCGAAAAGGCCGGCATCGAGATCCGTTACTACAATATCATCTACAATCTCGTGGATGACGTGAAGGCGGCGATGTCGGGCCTGCTCTCGCCGGAGCGGCGCGAAACCTTCCTCGGCAATGCCGAGATCCTCGAGGTGTTCAACATCACGAAGGTCGGCAAGGTGGCCGGTTGCCGTGTCACCGAAGGCAAGGTCGAGCGCGGCGCGGGCGTACGCCTGATCCGCGACCACGTCGTCATCCACGAGGGCACGCTGAAGACGCTCAAGCGCTTCAAGGACGAGGTCGCCGAGGTGCCCGTCGGCCAGGAATGCGGCATGGCCTTCGCCAATTACGAAGACATCCGTGCAGGCGACGTCATCGAGTGCTATCGCGTCGAAATGGTGACGCGCACTCTTTAAGCGCGAACGTTGGCGATCCCTCTGGGGCGATCGCATATGCAGGCGCGGCGCCGGTGTCTCCCTCCCCCTTGTGGGGAGGGATTCAGGGTGGGGGTCCGACGCGCGCCAATCCAAGCCGGAGATGCCGTCTGCTTCAGCCAACCTCGCAGGGTATTCGCCTGGGCACCCCCACCCTGAATCCCTCCCCACAAGGGGGAGGGGGGCACTGGCGCCGCGCCACAGATACGCACACCAGAGCCGAGCGCCTTTGGCCTTCCGACTGCCGAGGTTTTGGGCCATGGTGGCCGAAACTTGCGGCGAGACATCGCCGTTTGATGTGACAGATGAACCACTGGATTGAAAGATGAAGCACGAACGCGCAAGCGGTCCCAGCCAGCGCCAGCTGCGCGTGGGCGAGCAGGTGCGGCACGCGCTGTCGGAGCTGCTGCAGCGCGGGGAAATCCGCGACGACCTTCTGGAGAAGACCGTGGTTTCGATCTCGGAGGTGCGGATGTCGCCTGATCTGAAGGTGGCGACCGCTTTCGTCGCGCCGCTCGGCGCGGCGGACGACGAAGCCGTCGTCGAGGCGTTCAATCGCAACGCCCGGTTCATCCGCGGCCGCATGGGCCCGGCGCTCAGGCAGATGAAATACATGCCCGAGTTTCGCTTTCGGCTCGACACGAGCTACGACAATTTCGCAAAGATCGATCGGCTCTTGCGCTCGCCCGAGGTGGCAAGGGATCTGGACAAGGAGAACGGGAATGAGGGCGACGAGTAGGCGCATCGGAGCAGGCTGATGGCACGGCGCGGCAAGAAAAAGGGTCGGCCGGTTTCCGGCTGGGTGGTGCTGGACAAGCCCTTCGGCATGGGCTCAACCGAGGCCGTCTCCAAGGTGAAATGGCTGTTCCAGGCCGACAAGGCCGGTCATGCCGGCACGCTCGACCCGCTCGCCTCGGGCATGCTGCCGATCGCGCTCGGCGAAGCGACGAAGACCGTGCCTTATGTGATGGATGGCGCCAAGGTCTACCGCTTCACCGTCGCCTGGGGCGAGGAGCGCTCGACCGACGACCTCGAGGGCCATGTCACCAAGAGCTCCGAGCGCCGGCCCGACGAAGCTGAAATCCGTGCGCTGCTGCCGAAATATACCGGCATCATCATGCAGACGCCGCCGCAATTCTCCGCCGTCAAGATCGACGGCGCCCGCGCCTATGACCTTGCCCGCGATGGCGAAGCCATCGATATCCCGCCGCGCGAGGTGGAGATCGGCCGCTTCGACCTGATCTCGCATGAGGGCGACCGCACCGTCTTCGAGATCGAATGCGGCAAGGGCACCTATGTGCGCTCATTGGCGCGCGACATGGGTCGCGACCTCGCTTCCTTCGGCCATATCGCCGAGTTGAGGCGCGAGGAGGTCGAACCGTTCACGCCGGACGACCTGGTCACGGTGAGCGAGCTGGAGGAAGCCTTGCAGCGGGATCAAGAAAGCGAGAATCGCTTCGCCTCCATCGACGAACTCATCGTCGAGACGGCGGCCGCGCTCGAATATTTGCCGCAGATCGCGGTGACCGACGATGCCGCTTCGCGCATCCGGCTTGGCAACGCGGTCATCATTCGCGGCCGCGATGCCCCGATCGAAGCGGAGGAAGCCTGCGCCACCGCCCGCGGCAGGCTCATCGCCATCGGCGCGATCGAGGCCGGCATGTTCAAGCCGAAACGGGTTTTCGCAGGCTGACGAAAACTCAATGAAACCCGTCCAACCCGAGGGGCTGCAGAACGAGAGCCGCAGGAGGGTGCAATCGCCGCACCGCTCACCGGTGGGCGCCCCGCCCGGCACGCTGGTCGCCGACCCGAATGCGATCCAGTCGGCGCTGAGCCTGACGGTCATATCGCCGGAGGAATGCAGGTTCTACACCGACGTCACTCTGGCGGATGTCGAGCGGGTCTGCGGCGAATGGCCAGTGGTCTGGCTCGACTGCGTCGGGCTGGGCAATATCGAGCTGATCTCCGAGATCGGCCGCATCTTCGGGCTGCACACCCTGGCGCTGGAAGATACCGTCAACACGGGACAGCGCGCCAAGGTCGATTTCTTCGAGGACTACGCCTTTGTCGTCCTGAAGATGATCGACGATACTGTCGAGTACCGCTACGAGCAGATATCCATCTTCTTCGGAGAGAATTTCGTCATCACCTTCCAGGAGCGGCGCGGCGATCCCTTCAATCCGGTGCGCAAGCGGATCGGGGTCAGCAACCCGAGCAGGCTGCGCTCCCGCAAGGCCGACTATCTCGCATATGCCCTGATCGACTCGCTCATCGACAGCTACTTCGCTCCCGTGGAGGAGATCGACGAGAAGATCGATGTGATCGAGGAGGAAATGATCGGGCAGCCGCAAAAGGATCAGGTGCGCCGGCTGCACGAACTCCGACGCAACGTCATCACGCTCAAGGCGTCGCTGTTTCCTGTTCGCGACGCGATAGCAGGGCTGGTCCGCGCCGAAGCGCCATTCGTGAGCGCCGAAACCAAGGTCTATTTCAACGACACGCTGGACCATGCGATCACCCTTATCCAGATGGTCGAAACCCAACGCGACATGCTGACCGGGCTGATCGACATGCACCTGTCGCTCTCGCAGGCGCGCACCAACGAGATCATCTCCTTCCTGACGATCGTTTCATCGATCTTCATCCCTTTGACATTCATCGTCGGCATCTGGGGCATGAATTTCGATCCGAAATCATCGCCATGGAACATGCCGGAACTCTATGCTTACTATGGCTATCCTGCGGCGCTGGGCCTGATGGCTCTGATTGCACTCGGTCTAGTCGCTTTTTTCCGCTGGAAGAAATGGCTGTGACTTGCTTGGGCACGGGCGAGGGCGGCTAAACTTATTCGTCGAACCATCTTTCTATTCGGATGGTTTTGGACTATATGCGCCGCATCATTGCGCTTTGCGCTTTGTTCACCGGCCCCCGCTGGACGACATCCCGGCCGTGGGCGTCATGTTTCCTGCATATCGAGAAAGGAAAGCACGATGTCGATTACTGCTGAGCGCAAGAAGGAATTGCTGGCGGAATTTGCGACTGCCACGGGCGACACAGGCTCGCCGGAAGTCCAGGTCGCCATACTGTCCGAGCGCATCAAGAACCTCACCGAGCATTTCAAGGACCACAAGAAGGACAATCACTCCAGGCGTGGTCTTCTGAAGCTCGTATCGCAGCGCCGCCGCCTTCTGGACTATCTGAAGTCCAAGGAAGAGGCGCGCTACCAGGCACTGATCGACAGGCTCGGTCTGCGCCGTTAAAATTGAAGATCGGCGGGCGTTCCACCGGACGCCCGCCGGTTTCACATCCGGGCCGGCCGTCGGTCTGCCCAACCGGTTCCAGGCCGTAGGGGCGGTTCGGAATCGCCCGTGGACCAGTCATGGGGCAGGATTGCCGGTGGCTCGTGGCGCAAGGCGCCCCTGGGAACGAGCCCTCAGCTGTCTTGCCCGTGGCTAGTCTGGGAGCCGTGAAGGGCGACGGCGACGTCGCTCTGATGGTTCCGAAACAGGAAGGCAGGGTTTTGCCGGCGGGTCAGAGAGCCGCCGCGGGCCGGCCGTCCAAGAAGCCGAGGGAAGCCCGGCGCAATGGCTGAAGCCTGCGCGGGCTGTTCCCGCATATGAAGGACAAGATATGTTCAATCACCACAAAGTGGAAATCGAATGGGGCGGCCGTCCGCTCATCCTCGAGACCGGCAAGATCGCCCGCCAGGCTGACGGCGCCGTGCTTGCGACCTATGGCGAGACCGTCGTCCTCGCCACCGTCGTCTCGGCGAAGGAGCCGAAGCCGGGCCAGGACTTCTTTCCGCTCACCGTCAACTATCAGGAAAAGACCTACGCCGCCGGCAAGATCCCGGGCGGCTACTTCAAGCGCGAAGGCCGGCCGAGCGAGAACGAGACGCTGACGTCGCGCCTGATCGACCGGCCGATCCGCCCGCTCTTCGCCGAAGGCTACAAGAACGACACGCAGGTCATCGTCACCGTCATGCAACATGACCTGGAGAACGATCCGGATATCGTGGCGATGGTCGCCGCCTCCGCTGCGCTCACCCTTTCCGGCGTTCCCTTCATGGGCCCGATCGGCGGCGCCCGCGTCGGCTATATCAAGGGCGAGTATGTGCTCAACCCGCATATCGACGAGATGCCGGAATCGAAGCTCGACCTCGTTGTCGCCGGCACCAGCGACGCCGTCCTGATGGTCGAATCCGAGGCACAGGAGCTCGACGAGCAGACCATGCTCGGCGCCGTCATGTTCGGCCACCGCGGCTTCCAGCCGGTGATCGACGCCATCATCAAGCTGGCCGAAGTCGCAGCCAAGGAGCCGCGCGAGCACAATCCCGAGAAGCTCGACGAGCTCGAAAGCGAGATCCTCGCCGTTGCCGAGGCCGACCTTCGCGAGGCCTACAAGATCACCGACAAGCAGGCGCGTTACGCCGCTGTCGATGCCGTCAAGGCCAAGGTCAAGGAGCATTTCACGCCCGCCGAGGGCGAAGAGCCGAAATGGGCTGCCGACCAGGTCGCAACCGTGTTCAAGGAGTTGCAGGCCAAGATCGTCCGCTGGAACATTCTCGACCAAGGTGCCCGCATCGACGGCCGCGACCTGAAGACGGTTCGCCCGATCGTGGCCGAGGTCGGCGTGCTGCCGCGCACTCATGGTTCGGCGATATTCACCCGCGGCGAGACGCAGGCGATCGTCGTCGCGACGCTCGGCACCGGCGAGGACGAGCAGTATGTCGACGCGCTGACGGGCATGTACAAGGAGACCTTCCTCCTCCACTACAACTTCCCGCCCTTCTCGGTCGGGGAGACCGGCCGGATGGGTTCGCCCGGCCGCCGCGAGATCGGCCACGGCAAGCTCGCCTGGCGCGCCATTCATCCGATGCTGCCTGCCCCGGAGCAATTCCCCTACACGCTCCGCGTCGTCTCGGAGATCACTGAATCGAACGGCTCCTCGTCGATGGCGACCGTCTGCGGCACCTCGCTGGCGCTGATGGATGCCGGCGTGCCGCTTGGCAAGCCAGTCGCCGGCATCGCCATGGGTCTCATCAAGGAAGGCGACCGCTTCGCGGTGCTTTCCGACATTCTCGGCGATGAGGACCATCTCGGCGACATGGACTTCAAGGTGGCCGGCACTGCCGGCGGCATCACCTCGCTGCAGATGGACATCAAGATCAGCGGCATCACCGCGGAGATCATGCGCGTTGCGCTCGATCAGGCCAAAGACGGCCGCATCCACATTCTCGGCGAGATGTCGAAGGCGATTACCGAAAGCCGCACGGAACTCGGCGAGTTCGCGCCGCGTATCGAGGTCATGCACATCCCGACCGACAAGATTCGCGACGTGATCGGCTCGGGCGGCAAGGTGATCCGCGAGATCGTCGAGAAGACGGGCGCCAAGATCAACATCGAGGACGACGGCACGGTGAAGATCGCATCGTCCAACGCCAAGGAGATCGAGGCGGCACGCAAGTGGATCCACACCATCGTCGCCGAGCCGGAAGTGGGCGAGATCTATGAGGGCACGGTCGTCAAGACCGCAGATTTCGGCGCCTTCGTGAATTTCTTCGGACCGCGCGACGGCCTGGTGCATATCTCCCAGCTCGCCGACCAGCGTGTCGCCAAGACCACCGACGTGGTCAAGGAAGGCGACAAGGTGTTCGTGAAGCTCATGGGCTTCGACGAGCGCGGCAAGGTGCGGCTCTCCATGAAGGTCGTCGATCAGACGACCGGCAAGGAAATCGCCAGGGAAAAGAAGAAGGACGAGACGGAAGAAGAGTCCGTCGCCTGATCGTTTCCGAGGGGATCGGATAGGGAAGGGCGCAGCCGCATGGGTTGCGCCCTTTTCTTTTCGTGAGATTTTCTGACCGATGACAGCGTCCCTTCGCACCCCCCTCTGTCCTGCCGGACATCTCCCCCTCAAGGGGGGAGATTGGCTGTCACTGAGGGTTTCGCCAAACGCCAACGCTGACGGTTGGCGAAATCAATGCGGCCGTCCAATCTCCCCCCTTGAGGGGGAGATGTCCGGCAGGACAGAGGGGGGTACTGTCCCGAAGCCCTATCCGCTGTCGGGCTTAACAGGCAGTCGCGCGGCAGACCCGCTCCCATGAGCACCCCCGCACTCAAGACCCTCTTCCACCCCTTCGAGAGCGGCGCCCTCGACCTGCCGGAACCGCACGCCCGCGTCCTGTTCCTCGGCGCCAAACTCGGCTTCCGAACGCCCGAGGGCTTCACACGCGAGCTCACGGCCGTCCAGGGCTTCCGCCCCGATTTCCTCGCCCTGCAGCGGGAGGGCCTTAAAGTCCTGCCCCATGGCGAAGGGTCCGATTACACGGCTGCGCTCGTCCTATGCGGCCGTCATCGCGGCGAGAACGAGCTGAATGTCGCGGAGGCTCTCGAGCGCGGCTCCGACGGCGCGCTCATCTTGATTGCCGGCAGCAATGACGACGGTGTGGCGAGCCTCGCGAAGCGCATGGGCAAGCTCATCGCGCTCGAAGGACGTTCGCCGAAGCATCATGGTCTCGCCTTCTGGTTCCGCGCCCCGGCCGATCGCTTGGAGATTGCAGCCGCACTGCGGCAGGCGAATGCTACGACCCTCGTCGAGGGACGCTTCGAGACCTCGCCGGGAATGTTTTCGTATGACCGTGTCGATCCCGGCTCCAGGCTCCTCGCCGAGGCGCTGCCGCAGAACCTTTCAGGAAAGGTCGCGGATTTTTGTGCAGGCTGGGGCTACCTGTCGGCCGAGCTTATGCTGCGATCCCCAGGAATCTCCTCGATCGACCTTTACGAGGCCGAGTTTTCGTCCCTTGAAGCTGCGCGGCGGAACGTCAAATCCGAAACCGTTCCCGCCCGATTCTTCTGGCACGACCTTCTCGCCGAGCCCGTCGAACACCACTATGACGCGATCGTCATGAACCCGCCCTTCCATCAAGGCAGGGCAGCGGAACCCGAGATCGGACAGAAGCTGATCGCCCTCGCGGCCAAGGCGCTCACGCGCCGTGGCGTGCTCTTTCTGGTGGCCAACAAGGGGCTGCCTTACGAGAAGGCGCTGACCGCTTCGTTCGAGGAATACCGCCAGATCGCCGGCGACAACGCCTTCAAGGTTTTCGCGGCACGCCGGTAGGGAAGTGCCGGGGACAGTTTACTTTTTTCCGCAGAAAGGCCGTAGCGCTTCAAAGCTGGCGTAAGCGGAAAAAAGTAAACTGTCCCCTGCGCCACGCCCGCAGTCGGAAGCTCAAGCGTGCCCGACCAGCCTCGGCGCAGTCGCGCTGGCGGCAGCAATCTGGTCGATCGTGAGCGGTCCCGGCTTGCCGAACAGATAGCCTTGCACGACGTCGCAGCCGGCGGCTCTGAGCAGCATCGCCTGATTTTCCGTCTCGACGCCCTCGGCGATCGTGTCGACCCCGAGCGCACGCGACAGGCCGACGATGGTGGAGACGACGGCGCCCGTCGAGGAATCGGTGTCGATGCGGCTGACGAAGGAGCGATCGATCTTGAGTTTCCGGAATGAGAAATCGATGAGATAGCTGAGGTTCGAATAGCCGGTGCCGAAATCGTCGACGGCGACCGAGATGCCCATCTCGGCAAGCTCCTTCAGGATCGCCGCCGCGCGTTCGCGGTCCTGCATCATCGCAGTCTCGGTAACCTCCAGCTCCAGGCGCTCGGGCTTGATCCCGGTCGCCTGCATCACCTGCTGCACGGTGGCGATGAAGTCCTTCGTCATGAACTGGACCGGGGAGATGTTCACCGCCACGAAACAGTCCTTGGGCAGGTGCCTGGCGTCGCTGCAGGCGCGTTTGAGAACCCATTTGCCGATCGGCAGGATCATGCCGGTTTCCTCGGCGATCGGAACGAATTCGGTGGGCGGGATCATGCCTCGCTCCGGATGGATCCAGCGGATCAGCGCCTCGTAGCCGACAACCTTGCCTTTCACGAGATCGAGCTGCGGCTGATAATGCAGGTCGAAGTCGCCGCGCAGGAAGGCGGTGTGCAGCTCCGACTCGATCCACTGGCGGTGGTCTGCCACTTGACCCATGTCGGGGTGGAACGCCGACCAATTGCCGATGCCGCTCGCTCGCGCATGCTGGAGCGCCAGGTTCGAACGGCGCAGGAGCAGCACGGGGTCGGTGCCGTCCTTCGGCATGGCGACGATGCCGACAGAGAGATTGACCGACTGCAGGTGAGTGCGCAGCTGGTAGGGCTCCGTCATGGTCTCGATGAGCTGTTCCACAATCCGGTCGATCGGCTTGTCGGTCCTGTCGGGATAGAGAACCGCGAATTCGCTCGCGCCGATGCGCCCGACGACGATGTTTTCGGGCAAGGCTTCCCTGAGCCGCCTGGCAAAGGCCCGGATCAGCTCGTCGCCCTGGCTGAACCCGATTGAATCATTGATGTGCTTGAAGCGATCGATGTCGATGTCGATCAGGAAGACCGGTTCACCCGTCCGGATGGTCCTCGCTGCCGCCTCGGTGATCTTGCCGATCATCGAGACGCGGGCATGCATGCCGGTCAGCTTGTCGAAATGGGTTTCCTTGAAGACATAGTCCGCCGATTCATCGACGCCTGCGAAAAACGAAAGCGCCGCCAGGGCGGCGGCGAGTGCGCAAAGTGCGGCGACGATCGCTCCGACGATATCCGACGGCATGCCGGCGATGCTCCCGCCGAAGCCGAGCTTCATCCCCCAAAGGCCAACGACAAAGCTGCCGAGGCCCGACGCACCGATTGTTATCAGCCGGAAGAGGGGTTTCCGGTGTGGATTGCTCAGAGCTTCCATGAATACCACGCTCACTCTTCGTGAGAGTACTAACAGTGAGCTCCTTAAAATCGGTTTCTGTCGACGAATAGGATTTTATGCAAACGGGGATGGTCAAGATGAGCTTGTATCGGAGCTTTTCAGCTCTTCCAGCGTGGGCATCGAGACGATGTGATAGCCAGAATCCACATAGTGGATTTCGCCTGTGACCCCTGTCGAGAGGTCGGAGAGTAGATAGAGCGCCGCCCCGCCGATCTCCTCCAGCGATACCGTCCGTCTCAAAGGCGAATTGCGCTGCTGGTATGAAAACATATGCCGCGCATCAGAGATGCCGGCGCCCGCCAGGGTGCGCACGGGGCCTGCCGAGATCGCATTGACCCGGATGCCGCGCGGCCCGTAGTCGTTGGCGAGATAGCGCACGCTGGCCTCCAGTCCGGCCTTGGCGACGCCCATCACGTTATAATTCGGCATCACGCGCACCGAACCCGCGTAAGTGAGGGTGAGCATCGAGCCCCCGTTCGGCATCAATGCCGCCGAATGCCGTGCGACCTCCGTGAAGGAGTAGCAGGAGATGACCATCGTCCGGATGAAGTTTTCGCGGCTGGTGTCCGCATAGAGCCCCTTCAGCTCGTTCTTGTCCGAGAAGCCGATCGCGTGGACGATGAAATCGAGGCTGCCCCATTCCGCTTTCAGCGTCTCGAAAGCGGACGCCACGGAGGCGCTGTCCTCCACGTCGCAGGAGAGCACCAGCGACGCGCCCACCTTTTCGGCGAGCGGCTTGACGCGCCGGCCGAACGCCTCGCCCTGATAGGTGAAGGCGAGCGTTGCGCCCTGCTCGGCAAGCTTTTGCGCGATGCCCCAAGCGATCGAATGATCGTTCGCGACGCCCATAATCAGGCCGCGCTTGCTCCTCATCAGCTCGTTCATTGTGTCTCGTTCCTTCGAGCACGATCCCGTCAAGTCGCCGACATTTCGGACAGGATCACGCTTCAAAAACAAAGGGCTGGAGCAGGGTGAATGATCCTGCTCGCATTCATTCTGCTCTAATCGGAGTAGCGCTGGAATACGAGCGTCGCGTTCGTCCCGCCGAAGCCGAAAGAGTTGGACAGCACCGTGTCTATCTTGGCGTCGTCGATCCGTTTGCGAACAATCGGCATGCCTTCAAACTCTGGATCCAGCGTCTCGATATGCGCGCTCTCGCCGATGAACCGGTCCTGCATCATCAGGATGGAGTAGATCGATTCCTGCACGCCCGCGGCTCCGAGCGAATGACCGGTGAGCGACTTGGTCGAGGTGATCGGTGGTATGTCGTTGCCGAACACGCTGCGGATCGCTCCGATTTCCCTGGAATCGCCGATGGGTGTCGAGGTGCCGTGCGTGTTGATGTAGTCGATCGGCTGCTTCACCGTCGCCAGCGCCTGCCTCATGCAGCGCACCGCGCCTTCTCCCGACGGCGCGACCATGTCGAAGCCGTCGGATGTGGCGCCATAGCCGACGAGCTCCGCGTGGATCTTGGCCCCGCGCGCCTTGGCGTGCTCGAGTTCCTCGAGGACCAGCACGCCCGCGCCGCCCGCGATCACGAAGCCGTCACGATCGACGTCATAGGCGCGCGAGGCGGTGCTTGCGCGGTCGTTGAACTTGGTGGTCATGGCCCCCATGGCGTCGAACAGGTTCGACATGGTCCAGTCGAGGTCCTCATGGCCACCGGCAAAGATGATGTCCTGCTTGCCGAGCTGGATGATCTCGTAAGCGTTGCCGATGCAATGCGCCGAGGTCGAGCAGGCGGATGAGATCGAGTAGTTGACGCCGTGGATCTTGAACCAGGTGGCGAGCGTCGCCGACGCCGTCGAGGACATGGCCTTGGGCACGGCGAACGGGCCAATGCGTTTTGGGCTGCCCTTCTCGCGGGTGATGTCGGCCGCCTCAACAATGGTGCGCGTCGAGGGACCACCCGAGCCCATGATGATGCCGGTGCGCTCGTTGGTGATGTCGGTCTCTTCGAGGCCGGCGTCGGCGATGGCCTGTTCCATCGCGATGTGGTTCCACGCGCCGCCCTTGGAAAGGAAGCGGATCGCGCGGCGATCGATCTTGTCGGTCGGGTCGAGCTTCGGGGCGCCCCAGACCTGGCAGCGGAAGCCGTGCGCAGCGAAATCCTCCGAGAAGCTGATGCCCGACTTGGCATCGCGGAGGGATGCACGGACCTCTTCGGCGTTGTCGCCGATCGAAGACACGATGCCGAGGCCCGTGACAACCACACGTTTCATCGCCCGCTCCCTGGTCGCGTTGGACTTTTCAGGCCGCTGCCTGCTTGAACAGACCGACCCTGAGGTCGGTGGCCTTGTATATGGTCTCGCCGTCGGCCTTCAACCATCCGTCGCCGATGCCGAGCACCAACCGGCCGCGCATGACGCGCTTGAAGTCGACGCCATATTCGACCTTTTTGTTGGCCGGCGTCACCATGCCGGTGAACTTCACTTCGCCCGTCGAGAGGGCCCGGCCTTTGCCCGGCTCGCCGAGCCAGCCGAGGAAGAAGCCGCTCATTTGCCAGAGCGCATCGAGCCCAAGGCACCCCGGCATGACCGGGTCCCCGATGAAGTGGCAGGCGAAGAACCAGAGGTCCCGGTGGATGTCGAGTTCGGCGCGGATGTAGCCCTTGTCGAACTCACCGCCGCTGTCACTGATCTCGGTGATGCGGTCGAACATCAGCATCGGCGGGTAGGGAAGTTGGGCGTTGCCGGGACCGAAGAGCTCACCACGTGCACAGGCCAGCAAATCCTCATAGGCGTAGCTGGATTTCTGTTCCTGCATTAACCTCTTCCCTTGTCGCGGCGCGCGCGCTCGAAAATGCGCCTTCGTTTTTGCCGGTCGTATCACAGTATGTTTCGCCGCGGAAACGGCTGTAAGCGCTTATCGTGCGTATCCAGCGCGGTCAATGCGCCGCTATTGATCCGTTTATCGCGACCGAATATATCTCGAACCAGTGAAAAGCCGGCGAAAACGGCCGGTTCAGTGGGACGGACGCTCGTTTCGCCGGCAGTCGGCGAAACTTTTTGTCGGGTTGGAAACTCTTTGCCGGGATGACTGCGCGCGAAAACAAACTATCGGCGATCGATCAGCGGGTGCGCGGCGCGGGCTTGCGCCCGACGCGCCAGCGCGTCGCGCTTGCCGATCTGCTTTTCGCAAAGGGCAACCGCCATCTGACTGCCGAGCAGTTGCACGAGGAAGCGGTCGTGGCCGGCGTCCCGGTCTCGCTCGCGACCGTCTACAACACTTTGCATCAGTTCACGGAAGCGGGCCTGTTGCGCATACTCGCCATCGAAGGGTCCAAGACCTATTTCGACACCAACACGTCGGACCATCACCACTTCTTCATCGAGGGCGAGAACACCGTTTTCGACATTCCCGATGCGCCGGTCCGCGTCTCCAACTTGCCGGAACCGCCAACCGGCATGGAGATCGCCAATGTCGACATCGTCGTTCGGCTGCGCCGCAAGCCAGGCAGATAGCCGTCGGACTCGCCTACTGGAGTACCCCTCAACCGTCTCGGCGCTTCGCGCCGAGCCACCTTCTCCCACAGGGGGAGAAGGGGGAACTTGGCATTTAGTTCGCCGCAAATCTCGAACGTCGGAGATTGGCAGACAGGCAAAATGCAATGCGCCCCCTTCTCCCCTTGTGGGAGAAGCGCAACCATTAGCGGGCGAGATGCTGTTGGGGTGCTTTTCTTATCCATGGAGTGCCGCGCTCGACGACGGCATTGGCGAAGATCAGTAGCTTTCGGGCGCAG
>NZ_JAWRCU010000015.1:0-143392 GCF_033542235.1 Mesorhizobium sp. BAC0120
CTTCGAGCGCCGCCACATCGGCGCAATCGAACGCCCACCGCCCGTCAATCCAAGCAAAAGGAAGCCGACTTGCTCCCCGCATCAGATGAGCTTCGCATATGCATAATTTTCCCCGGACAGCCCTGCATAAACGGGGAGAAGGGAAAGCCTGCGCCCTACGCATCACTTACTCCGCCGCCTCCAGCCGTCCCTCAATACGCCGGCTGCGGCGTGAAAGAGCCACATAGTCCTCCTGCCACTCGGTCGGACCGTTGGAGGGGCTGACCTGCACTGCGGTCACCTTGTATTCGGGGCAGTTGGTCGCCCAGTCCGAATATTCGGTGGTCACCACGTTGGCCTGCGTGTTGGGGTGGTGGAAGGTGGTGTAGACCACGCCCGGCGCCACGCGCTCCGTGATCAGCGCGCGCAGCGTCGTCTCGCCGGCGCGGCTCTGCACCCTGACCCAGTCGCCCTCGCGGATGCCGCGGTTCTCGGCATCGAACGGATGGATCTCCAGCCGATCCTCATCGTGCCACACCACATTGTCCGTACGCCTGGTCTGCGCCCCGACATTGTACTGAGAAAGGATACGCCCGGTGGTCAAAAGCAACGGGAAGCGCGGACCGGTCTTCTCGTCCGTCGCTACATATTCGGTTCGGACGAACTTGCCCTTGCCGCGCACGAAGCCGCCAATATGCATGACCGGCGTACCGAGCGGCGCCTTTTCGTTGCAAGGCCACTGCACGGAGCCTTCGCGATCGATGAGGTCGAAAGTGACGCCGGCGAAGCTCGGCGTCGTCTTCGCGATCTCGTCCATGATCTCGGATGGGTGCGTGTAGTTCCAGGCGAGCCCCATCGTTTGCGCGAGCCTCTGCGTCACCTCCCAGTCGGCGAACCCGTTCTTCGGCTCCATGATCTTGCGCACGCGGTTGATGCGGCGCTCGGCATTGGTGAAGGTGCCGTCCTTTTCGAGGAAGGTCGAGCCCGGCAGGAAGACGTGGGCATAATTCGCAGTCTCGTTGAGGAAGAGGTCGTGGACGACCACGCACTCCATCGCCTCGAGGCCGGCCGCGACATGCGCGGTGTTCGGGTCGGACTGCAGGATGTCCTCGCCCTGGATATAGATGCCCTTGAAGGTGCCGTCGACGGCGGCATCAAGCATGTTGGGGATGCGTAGTCCCGGCTCCTCGTCGAGCTTCACGCCCCACAGGCTCTCATAGATGGCCCGCGTCGCCTCGTCGGAGATGTGGCGGTAGCCCGGCAGCTCATGCGGGAAGGAGCCCATGTCGCACGAGCCCTGCACGTTGTTCTGGCCGCGCAGCGGGTTCACGCCGACACCCGGCCGGCCGATATTGCCGGTCGCCATGGCGAGGTTGGCGATCGCCATTACGGTGGTCGAGCCCTGGCTGTGCTCGGTGACGCCGAGACCGTAATAAATCGCCCCGTTGCCGCCTTTCGCATAGAGCCGCGCCGCCTTTCGAATAGTCTCCGCCGGCACGCCGGAGATCTTCTCGACCTCCTCCGGGCTGTGCTGCGGCTCGGCGACGAAAGCCGCCCAATCCTCGAACTCGGACCAGTCACAGCGCTCGCGGATGAACTTCTCGTCGTAGAGCCCTTCTGTGACGATGACATGCGACAGAGACGTCACGACAGCGACGTTGGTGCCGGGCTTCAGCGGCAAATGATAAGCGGCCTCGACATGCGGCGTGCGCACCATGTCGATGCGACGAGGGTCGATGACGATGAGCTTCGCGCCCTCTTTTCCTGGAGAACCGCGAAGCCGCTTCTTGAGCCGCGAAGCAAAGACCGGATGAGCGTCGGTCGGGTTGGCGCCGATGATCATCACCACGTCGGTATGCTCGACGGAATCGAAATCCTGGGTGCCGGCCGAGGTGCCGAAAGTGGTCTTTAGCCCATAGCCGGTCGGCGAGTGGCAGACGCGCGCGCAGGTGTCGACATTGTTGTTGCCGAAGCCTTGCCGGACCAGCTTCTGGACGAGGTACGTCTCTTCATTGGTGCAGCGGGACGAGGTAATGCCGCCGACCGCGCCGCGGCCATACTGGTACTGGATGCGGCGGAACTCCTTGGCGACATGGGCGTAGGCCTCATCCCAGCTGACCTCGCGCCACGGATCGGTGATCTTCTCGCGGACCATGGGGTTCAGGATACGGTCCTTGTGGGTGGTATAGCCCCAGGCGAAGCGGCCCTTCACGCAGCTATGGCCGCGATTGGCCTTGCCGTCCTTGTAAGGCACCATGCGCACCACCTCGTCGCCGCGCATTTCGACCTTGAACGAGCAGCCGACGCCGCAATAGGCGCAGGTAGTGACCGCCGAATGAGTCGGTCGGCCCATCTTGAGCACGGATTTCTCGCGCAGCGCGTCGGTCGGGCAGGCCTGGACACAGGCGCCGCAGGAGACGCATTCGGACTCGACGAAGCTTTCCGACATGCCCGCCGCGACACGGGATTCGAAGCCGCGGCCGGTGATCGTCAGCGCGAAGGTGCCCTGCACCTCCTCGCAGGCGCGCACGCAACGCGAGCAGACGATGCATTGCGAGGCGTCGTAGGTGAAGTAGGGGTTGGATTCGTCGCGGGCGATGTAGTCGATGTTCAGCGATCCGTTGCCGGGCGCCACGTGGTTGCGCCCGTCGATGCCGTAGCGGTTCTCGGTCAGGCCGACCGACTTCACGACATGATCGAACTCGCTGCCGCCCGTACCGGCCGCGATGTCGAAACCGCTCGGATGATCGGAGACGTAGAGTTCCATCACGCCTTTGCGGATGCGGTCCAGCCGCTCCGTCTGCGTGTTGACCACGATGCCTTCCGCGACCGGGGTGGTGCAGGAGGCGGGCGTGCCGGCACGTCCCTCGATCTCGACCAGGCAAACGCGGCAGGAGCCAAAGGCATCCAGCATGTCGGTGGCGCAGAGCTTCGGGATTTCCACCCCGGCGTCCATTGCCGCGCGCATGATCGAGGTGCCTTCCGGAACGGTCACGGCGCGGCCGTCGATGGTGAGCGTCACCGCCTTTTCTGACTTCGATGCCGGCGTGCCGTAATCGGTTTCTTCTATCAGCGTATTCACGTCGAATCTGGCATTCATGGCTACCGCTCCTATTCCGCGGCTTCCCGCACGGGGTGCGGCCGGAAATCCTCAGGGAAATGCGTGAGCGCGCTCATGACCGGATAAGGAGTAAAACCCCCGAGCGCGCAAAGCGATCCAAACTTCATGGTGTTGCAAAGGTCGGTGACGAGCTCGATCTGCTTCTGCGGTTCGATATTAGCTGCGATCCTGTCGAGCACTTCCACGCCACGCGCCGAGCCGAGCCGGCACGGCGTACATTTGCCGCAGCTTTCGATCGCGCAGAACTCCATGGCGAAGCGCGCCTGCTTGAGCATATCCACCGTGTCGTCGAAGACGACGATACCCGCATGGCCGATCAGCCCGTCCTTGGCGGCGAAGGCCTCGTAATCGAACGGCGTGTCGAACAGCTCGCGCGGGAAATATGCGCCGAGCGGCCCGCCAACCTGCACGGCCTTTACTGGCCGGCCGCTCCTGGTGCCGCCGCCGATCTCGTCGACGATCTCGCCTAGCGTCAAGCCGAAAGCCGCTTCGAACAGGCCGCCATGCTTGACGTTGCCGGCGATCTGGATCGGAATCGTGCCGCGCGAGCGGCCCATGCCGAAATCCTTGTAGAAGGTGCTGCCCTTGTCGAGGATGACGGGCACCGAGGCGAGCGAGATGACATTGTTGATCACCGTCGGCTTGCCGAACAGGCCCTTGTGGGCCGGCAGCGGCGGCTTGGCGCGCACAAGGCCGCGCTTGCCCTCAAGGCTCTCGAGCAGTGAGGTCTCCTCGCCGCAGACATAGGCGCCTGCGCCGACGCGCACCTCCATGTCGAAGGCATATGCCGAGCCGAGCACGCTTTGGCCCAGCACGCCGGCCTTGCGCGCTGCGGCGATCGCCTCGTTCATGATCGCAGCCGCGTGCGGATATTCCGAGCGAATATAGACGTAACCCTTGGTCGCGCCGACCGCGATGCCCGCGATCGCCATGCCTTCGATCAGCACGAAGGGGTCGCCCTCCATGATCATGCGGTCGGCAAAGGTGCCGCTGTCGCCTTCGTCGGCATTGCAGACGATGTATTTCTGGATGCCGGTTCCAGTATCGAGCACCGTCTTCCATTTGATGCCGGTCGGGAAGCCGGCGCCGCCGCGGCCGCGCAGGCCGGATTCGGTGACTTCCCTGACGATATCGGCCGGCGCCATCGTGATGGCCTTGCGCAGGCCCTTCATCCCTTCATGCGCCTGATAGTCATCGAGCGAGACTGGGTCGATGATACCGCAGCGGGCGAAGGTGAGCCGCGTCTGTTTCGCCAGGAATTGAATGTCGCGCGGCTTGCCGAGCCAGCGCCTGTGCTGTCCGCCGGAAAGGAATCCGCAATCGAACAGCGACTTCACATCGGACGGCTTTACCGGCCCGTAGGCGATGCGGCCCTTGTCGGTGCGCACCTCGACCATCGGCTCCAGCCAGTAGAGGCCGCGTGAGCCGTTGCGCACGATACGCGCGTCGATGCCGCGCTCGGCGATCTCCTTCTCGATGGCCTTGGCGACCTTCTCGGCGCCCAGCGCAAGTGCACCGGAATCGCGAGGGACGTAGATTGTCACGCTCATGCCTGCACCTCGGCCACGATCTCGTCGATCTTCTCGGCGTCGAGCCGGCCGATCACCTCGCCATCCAGCATGGCCGACGGCGCACACGCGCAGAGCCCGAGGCAGTAGACCGGCTCGAGCGTTACGGAGCCGTCCTTGGTGGTCTCGTGGAAGTCGATGCCGAGCAACTGCTTCAGCCTGGCCGTCGTGGCATCGGAGCCCATCGACTGGCAGGCTTCGGCCTGGCACAGCTTCAGCACGTGCCGCCCCGCGGGTTGGCTGCGATAATCGTGGTAGAAAGTGACGACGCCATGCACTTCGGCGCGCGACAGGTTGAGGGCGTTGGCGATGACCGGGAGCGTCTCCTGCGGCACATAGCCGAATTCTGCCTGAATGCCGTGCAGAATCGGCAACAGCGGGCCCTCCAGGCCCCTGAGGCCTTCAATGATCGCCAACGTGCGTTCGGCGATCCCGGTACTTGCCTGCTGCACCGCCATGCAGCGCCCTCCCACGGATTGATGATCTTGAGGGACGAAAACAGAACGCCTGGACACGATCAATATCACGAAATCGTTGGTTGATAGGAATTCTCTATTGAAACGGCCCTAGCTCCGCGGCGATCAGCCTTGCCTCATGAAGAAGGGCCGAGACCAAGGGCGTGTGCGGTTCGCGGTGAGCGGCAACCAGTCCGACAATGTGGCTGGCGTCGGGCTCGACGATCGGGATGGCGCGGATCGGCTCCACGAAGCCGAATGTCTCGGCAAGGTTGAGCGGCATGATCGACGACCATTTTCCCGTGCGGATATGCGAGAAGAGCACGATCATCGAGTTCGATTCGAGCGTGGGTCGCGGCACGACGCCGACCTCTTCGAGATGCCGGTTGATGATGCGCCGGTTCTGCATATCGGGTGTGAGCAGGCAGAGCGGCAGCGCGGCGACCTCGCGCCAGGTCACCGAGTTGCACTCCGAATAGGGATTCCCTGCCGCGGTGATGAGCTGATAGCGCTCCGAATAGAGCGGCACGCTTGCCACGCGCCCGAGCGGCTCGTTTTCGAGATAGGTGATGCCGACATCGATCTCGAAGTTCTGGAGAAGCGTCAGCACTTCGATCGAAGTGCGTGACAGGATCGAGAAAGTGACGCTCGGGTGCTTGGAGCGGAAAGGCGTGGTGAGCCTGGGCGTCATGGCGAGAGCGGTCGGGATTGCCGCGATGCGCACGTGGCCGGCAAGACCGCGCCGTGCCGCCTTCATCTCCTCGCGCATTGTGCGCGCATCGCCGACGATGCGGCGCGCCCATTCCAGCACGCGCTGGCCTTCCGGCGTCAGTCCCTGGAAGCGCGAGCCGCGCTGCACCAGCATGACGCCGAGCGTGTCCTCGAGCTGCTTGATGCCGGCCGACAGCGTCGGCTGGGTGACGCCGCACTCCTCGGCCGCGCGGCCGAAATGCTCCGCCTTGGCGAGCGCGATGAAGAACTCGAGCTTGTCGATCATGCCGGAAGGCTAACCGGCAAAACCGACCTACGCTATAAGCGTAAGCGACATCGCCTTGCGCGAAATGGCTCGGTGGAAATGGTCGTCGTTACCACCGCTCCCATGAGGCGAAGGGGGTGAATGGGAACCTTCAGCCCGAGTAGTAGAAGCGCTCCTCGACGATCTTGTCGTCATTTACCGTGTAGAGGCCGACCTCGTCCATCTTGACGCGCTCGCCCGTCTGCTTGCTGGTAATGTCCATCATGAAACGGACGGCGAACTGGTCGCCATTGACATAGGGCCCTTCGACAGAGGCGCCGTGGACTTCGTGGTTCGCGGACCACCAATCGCCTTTCTGCTTGACGGCATCCTTGCCTCTGCAGACCGCCATGGGGCCTTCCATGGCCTCGTAGCTCACGATGTCGTCGGCATTGTATTTCGCCGCAGCTCCTGCATGGTCGCCCTGCTTGAGGAGGTCGGTAAAAGCCTTAGCAAGCTCCGCTGTGGTCATGAGCGATTCCTCCATGATGAGACAGCCAGGTTCTGGGCTAAACATTACCACCGATGCTCTGCGGACGACATCACGTGCTCGATGTCAGGTGACAACTCGGCTCATCGGAACCAGACCCGGTCAGACGCGGAATGGAATCATGGCTCTGACGCGCGGGTCGCGCAGATAGAGCCCGCCCCAGGCGAGCAGGCCTAGATAGAGGCCGAACAGGAGGTGTGTGAAGACCGGGCTTTCGACCCTGAGATGGGCGGCGATCGCACCGCCGAACACGCCCGTCAGCAAGATCGCGCCGAGCACCGAAGTCCGCGACCAGCCATAGAGCACGATCGAGACGATCTCGACTATGCCGATCCCCCTGGCGAGTGCGGCCGTGCTGGGATAGCCAAGCTCAGCCATCGTATCGATTACCGGCTGGATCGGGATCAGCTTGATGCCCGCGTCGAAGATCATGAACAGGATGACGATCCCGCTCATCACGCGTCCAGTCCAGAGCGCCGCGCCAGAGCCGCTTTCTCTTTCGATGGCTTCCATGAAATTTCCTCCGCTTTCTCCCGAAGTGACCCGGCGGCCGCGGCGAATGTCGCCGGTCCGCCGAAGTGTCCCTCCAGCGCACAGACTTACATCAGGCCGAGCTGCTTGAAGAAGCCCAGTGCATCGTAATAGTCGCTCTGCGAGGCGATCTTCCCGTCCTTGGTGTCGAACACAGAGGCCCCCGCGAACGAGAACTTCTTGCCTGTTGCGGCCGTACCGTCGGCCCATTTCCCGGTGTTGGTGCCGGAAAACTCCCATTCGAAGGCGACGCGGTCGCCCTGAACGATAGGCTCGCCCTTCACCTTCCACACCGCATCGGGGACAGCATTGAGGAAATTATCGATGACGCCGGCCTTGGCGGCCTCGCGGCCCTCGATCGGCTTGCCGACGGAGGCGTCATAATAGACGACTTTTTCCGCGAAATAGCTTGCGGCCTTTGCCGAGTCGTGTGCGTTCCAGGCCTCGACATAGGCTTTCACCACAGCGTCGGCGCTTTCGGCGGAGAAGGCAGTCGAGGCGGTAAGGGAAGCGGCGGCCAATGCCGCGGCTGTCATGAACTGGCGGCGATGCATGTTCGTTCTCCTCCTGTTGAGATTATCCGTGCGCGACCATCACGTGGCGTACGGCCGTGTAGTCCTCCAGCGCATAGAGCGACATGTCCTTGCCGTAGCCGGACTGCTTCAGCCCGCCATGCGGCATCTCGTTGCAAAGCATGAAATGCGTGTTGATCCAGGTGCAGCCATATTGCAGCCGTGCCGCGGTCGGCATGGCCCGCGAGACGTCCTTCGTCCACACCGAGGAGGCGAGCCCGTAGTCGCTATCGTTCGCCCACGCTACCGCCTCGTCGACATCCCCGAAGCGCGTGACGGAAACCACCGGCCCGAACACCTCGCGCCGCACGATCTCGTCCTCCTGCAGGGCGCCTGCCACAACGGTCGGCTGGTAGAAGAAGCCCTTGCCTTCGGCCGGTTTGCCGCCAGTCGTGATATCGATGTGCTTCAATTCGGACGCGCGCTCGACGAAGGAGGCGACTCGGTCGCGCTGACGCTGGGAGATCAACGGCCCGATCTCATTCTTAGTGTCGTCGGGCTCGGCATATTTGATGGACGCGACGGCCGAGGAGAGATCGGCGACCAGCTTGTCGTAGATCTTCTTGCCGGCATAGATACGGCAGGCTGCCGTGCAGTCCTGCCCTGCATTGTAATAGCCGAATGCGCGCAGGCCGGTGACGACCGCATCGAGGTCGGCGTCGTCGAAGACTATCACCGGCGCCTTGCCGCCGAGCTCGAGATGCGTGCGTTTCACGCTCTTCGCCGCCGCCTGCAGCACCTTCTTGCCGGTCGCGACATCGCCGGTGATCGAGATCATGTTGACCCTGGCATGGTTGATGAGCGCATTGCCGACCGTCTCGCCGCGCCCGAGCACGACATTGACCACGCCTTCCGGCAGTATCTCGGACAGGATCGTGGCAAGCTTCAGTGCCGTGAGCGGCGTCTGCTCGGAGGGCTTGAAGACGACCGTGTTGCCGCCGCCGATCGCCGGCGCCAGCTTCCAGGCCATCATCATGAGCGGGTAGTTCCATGGCGCGATGGACGCCACGATGCCGATCGGGTCGCGGCGGATCATCGAGGTGAAGCCCGGCAGATATTCGCCGGCCACCTGGCCCGGCATCGAGCGCACCGCGCCGGCAAAGAAGCGCCAGCAATCGACGATCGCCGGGATCTCGTCATTGAGCACGGCATTGATCGGCTTGCCGCAGTTGAGCGCTTCCAGCGCCGCGAATTCCTTGGCCTCGGCCTCGATACGATCGGCGATCTTGAGCAGATGCACGGAGCGCTGCGCCGGCGTCGTGCGCGACCATGTCGCGAAAGCCTTCTCGGCCGCTGCCACAGCGGCCTCGATCTGCGCCTGGCTCGCCTCCGGCATGCCAAGGATCGTCTCGCCGGTCTTGGGATTGAGGATCTGCTCCTCGGTCTCCGTGCCCTTCTCGAATTTCGACCCGATCAGCATCTCGGTCTGCATTTGATTCTCTCCCTTGCGATCCAGTTGTTATCCGCTCGCGCTTGGGCGGTGACGCCAAGCTGGAGGACCCCTCATCCGTCGCCTTCGGCGACACCTTCTCCCACAAGGGGAGAAGGGGAGTCTTGGCATTGAGGCACCTGCAAATCGCCGATGTTGGAGATTGGCAAAGACGCAAAATGCAACGCTTCCCCTTCGCCCCTTGTGGGAGAAGGTGGCTCGGCGCGCAGCGCCGAGACGGATGAGGGGTACTCCAGCGTGGCACCCTCCTTTCATTTCCCACCCCCAGCGATCTGGTCGCCCTCGCGGGTGAGGTAATAGGCGGCAAGGATCGGCAGCAGCGTCACCAGCACCACGACCATCGCCACGACATTGGTCACCGGCCGCTGGCGCGGACGCACCAGCTCTTCGAGCATCCAGATCGGCAGTGTCTGCTGCTGGCCGGCCGTGAAGGTCGTTACGATCACTTCGTCGAAGGAGAGCGCGAAGGCGAGCATGCCGCCAGCGAGCAGCGCAGTCGCGATATTGGGCAGCACCACGTAGCGGAATGTCTGGAACCCGTCGGCCCCGAGATCCATGGAGGCCTCGACCATGGAGCCGGAGGTGCGGCGGAAGCGAGCGACCGCATTGTTGTAGACAACCACCACGCAGAAAGTCGCGTGGCCGAGCACGATGGTCCACAGCGAGAACGGAATCTCCATCAGGCTGAACGCGGAGCGGAGCGCGATGCCGGTGATGATGCCGGGCAGCGCGATCGGCAGGATCACGAGGAGCGAGATCGTCTCGCGGCCGAAAAACCGCGAGCCGGAGACGGCGGCCGCACAGAGCGTGCCGAGCACCAGAGCAATGGCCGTGGAGATCGCCGCCACCATGATCGAGAGCTGCAGCGCGGCCCAGACGTCTGGCCGGTTCCACGCGACGGCGAGCCAGCTCGTGGTCAGGCTGGGCGGGGGCCATGCATAGCTCTTCTCCTCGGTCGTGAAGGCGTAGACGAAGATCAGGAGGATCGGCAGATGCAGGAAGGCGAGCCCGGCCGCGGCGGCGATCTTCAGGCTCAGAGGAGCGGATTGTGGCCGGTCAGAGCGCATGGGAGGTCCCCTGTGCGAACTCACAGCGCATCGAACGCCCCCAGCCTTTTGGCGCCCCAGAGATAGAACCCCATCACCACGATGGGCACGACCGTGAAGGCGGCCGCGAGCGGAATGTTGCCGGCCGTGCCCTGCTGCGCGTAAACGGCCTGACCAATGAAGAGCCGGGACGTGCCGATGATCTGCGGGATGATGTAGTCGCCGAGCGTGAGCGAGAAGGTGAAGATCGAGCCGGCAACGACGCCCGGCAGCGCCAGCGGCAGGATCACATTGCGGAAGGTTTGCCCTGGTGAAGCGCCGAGGTCGGAGGACGCTTCGATAAGATTTGCCGGCACCCGCTCGAGCGCAGCCTGGATCGGCAGGATCATGAACGGCAGCCAGACATAGACGAAGACAATGAAGGTGCCCGTGAACGAGACCGACAGCGAGTTTCCGCCGACGATCGGGAGCGCCAGCCAGGCATCGAGCAGCCAGGAAAGACCGATGCGCTCGGCGAGCCAGGTCAGGATGCCTTCCTTGGCGAGGATCAGCTTCCAGGCGTAGATCTTGACCAGATAGCTCGACCACAGCGGCAGCATGACGCCGAGATAGAACAGAGCTTTCCAGCGCCCGCGCGCATAGCGCGCCGCGTAATAGGCAATCGGGAACGCGACGATCGCCGAGGCGGCGGTCACCAGCGCCGCCATGGTCACAGTGCGTAGGATGATGTCGTAATTGGCCGGCTGGAAAAGGTCGCCATAGGTCTTCAGCGTGAACTCGTGATTGATGAGGCCGGAATATTCATCGATCGAGAAGAAGCTCTGGATCAGCAGCGCCAGGAGCGAGCCGACATAGACGATCCCAAGCCACAACAGCGGCGGCGCCAGCATCAGGAGGAGCAGGATTCCCGGCCGCTTCCAGAAGAGATCGGAGAGCACGCCGGAGAGGCCGCGGCGGCTGGGCAGGATGGCTGACGCTGGGCGGGGGGCAGGGAGCGCGGCGTCGCTCATGACGCGGTCTCCCGCTTTCCGGATAGTTCAGAGTCCTGCGCGCCCCCCTCTGTCCTGCCGGACATCTCCCCCACGAGGGGGGAGATTGGACGGCCGCTTCGTCCGGCGCCTAGCTTGCAACGCCGGCGATTGGCGAAACCGTAAAGGAGGGCCAATCTCCCCCCTTGTGGGGGAGATGTCCGGCAGGACAGAGGGGGGCAACGTAGGGCGCCGCGCCGTAAGCTATGGAGGCCCATCACCCCTCCTCCATCAGATGGAGCTGCTCGCGGTCGAAGGTGAGCGTCACCGCTTCGCCCTCGGCTGGCACGGCAGCGCCGGCCGGCACTGTTGCGTGGAGCCGCAGGCCTTCGGCGTCCAGCGCGATCTTGGTCGCCGCGCCGAGATAGTTGAGCGATACCACCCGTGCTGGCACGCCTTCGCCGTTCGCCGGCCACGCGACCCGGATCGCCTCCGGCCTGAGGCTCGCCCAGCGGCGCTCTCCGCCACAGCGTTGCACGAAATCGGGCGGCAGCACGTTGGAGGAGCCGACGAAGTCGGCGACGAAGCGCGTGGCCGGACGCTGATAGATGTCCTGCGGCGTGCCCACCTGCATGATCCTGCCGTCGTTGAAGACGGCGACGCGGTCGGCCATCGACAATGCCTCACCCTGGTCGTGGGTGACGAAGATGAAGGTGACGCCGAGCGATTTCTGCAAGAGCTTCAATTCCTCCTGCATGTTCTCGCGCAGCTTGAGGTCGAGCGCGCCGAGCGGCTCGTCGAGCAGCAGCACTTTCGGCCGATTGACCAGCGCGCGGGCGAGAGCGACGCGCTGGCGCTGGCCGCCGGAGAGTTGGCCCGGCCGACGCGTGCCATAGCCTGGCAGCCGCACGAGCTCGAGCGCCTGCTCGGCCGCCTTCAGGCGCTCCGTTTTGGCCACGCCTTTCACCATTAGCCCGTAGGCGACATTGTCGATGACGTTGAGATGCGGAAATAGCGCATAGTCCTGGAAGACCGTGTTGACGTTGCGCCGGTAGGGCGGGACGCCGTCGGCGCGCTCGCCAAAAATCTCGATATGTCCCGCTGTCGGCCGCTCGAAGCCGGCAATCAGGCGCAGACACGTCGTCTTGCCGGACCCGGACGGCCCGAGCATTGCGAAAAATTCGCCAGGCACGACCTCGAGATCGACGCCGTCGACGGCGCGCACCTGGCCGAAATGGCGCGAAACTTGTCTGAAGGAGACGGCGGGGGTCATGTCCGAAAATCGTTCTCGCTCACACCGGAGGCAGCGCTGAGCTGGCGAGGTATGCGCCGCCCCTCACCCTTACCCTCTCCCCGTGAAGAACGGGGAGAGGGGGCGCCGGCGTTGCGGCCAGCCTCCTTCCCCCCGTGATTCACGGGGAGAAGGCGCCAGCACGCGGATGAGGGGCAGCGCCGCCCTAGCCGGTTGGGCTCGTACTCACCGCCCTCCGATCACCGCGATGTAGTCCGTCGTCCAGCGATAATACGGCACACACTGGTCCTGAGTGCCGCATTTCGAGACTGGCGTCCTCCAGAACTTGATCTTATCGAAATTCTCGAAACCGTTGGTCTTGCAACCCTCGTCGGTCAAAAGCTCGTTGCCCTTGCAGGCAGCAGGGACCGCCGGCACCGAGCCGAACCAGGCGGCGAGATCGCCTTGCAGCTTCGGCGAAAGCGAATGTTCGAGCCACATATAGGCGCAGTTCGGGTTGGCCGCGTTGGCATGCAGCATGGTGGTGTCGGCCCACCCCGTGGCCCCTTCTTCGGGAATGGTCGATGCGATCGGCTGCTTCTCGCTTGCGAGCAGGTTCACCTGGAATGGCCATGAGCCGGAAGCGACGACGCCTTCATTCTTGAAGTCATCGACCTGGATCATGGCGTCGTGCCAGTAGCGGCTGACCAGCGTCCGCTGCTGCCGAAGCAGATCGACCGCAGCCTTGTATTGCTCTTCGTTCAGCTCGTAGGGGTCCTTGATGCCGAGCTCCGGCTTGTGGAACATCAGGTAGTTTGCTGCGTCCGCGATGTGGATTGCTCCATCATAGGCCTGTACGCGGCCCTTGTTCGATTTCCCGTCGGGCAGCGTCATCTCCTCGAAGACGACGTTCCAGCTTTTCGGTGCCTCCTTGAAGACGCTGGTGTTGTACATCAACACGTTCGGTCCCCACTGATAGGGCACGCCGTAATGGACACCGTTGACCGTGTGCCAGGGTGCGTCCTTCAGCCTGTCGTCGACCGTCGACCAGCTCTTGATCAGGTCGACATTGACCGGCTGCACCTGCTTGCCCGCAACCAGCCTTAGCGAAGCATCGCCCGAGGCGGTGACGAGATCGAAGCCGCCCTCATTCATGAGCGCGACCATCTCATCGGAAGTCGCTGCGGTCTTCACATTGACCTTGCAGCCGGTCTCCTTCTCGAACCCGGTCACCCAGTCATAGGCCTTGTCGGTCTCGCCGCGCTCGATATAGCCCGGCCAGGCAATGATGTTGACCTGCCCCTCTCCCTTGCCGATCTCCTTCAGCATCTCGGCGGCAAGGGCCTGGCCCGAGAAGGCGAGGGCGGCGGTCAGGGCAGTGCAGGATTTCAGGAACGATTTCATCGTCAATTCTCCCATTGGCAGGGGGCCGCTCTCGATCCCTCGGCGCACGACCGAATTGGCTGACGCGCTTATGGCGGCTTGGTCCCTGAAATCAGGGTGATACGAAATAGTCGCTTTCGCAAATTCATTTATCAGAAACGCGATATCGGTTTTTCCGATAGCGTATGGATAGATGCACAGGGGACAGTTTTATCCGCAGGAAAGCGCGACGAACGGAGGCTTGCGCTGGCGGAAAAAAGGTAAACTGTCCCCGGCGCTTCCTTGATCACGCCTCCGGTTCGACCCAGCCGTTCGGCGGTCCGAAGCCGGTCATTGCATCGGTCGGCCCCCAAGTCTTGGGCTCGTAGACATGTGGCTGCGTGGTGTCGTTGAGCACCGGCCCGACAATACGCCATGCGATCTCGCTGGCGTCCTGGCGGGTAAACAGCTGGGAGTTGCCGTTCATGGCGTCGCCGATCAGGCGCTCGTAAGGCTCTCTATCGCCCGCGGCGTTGTTCATTGCGCTGAGCTCGACCTGTTCGCCGACCATGGCATCGCCGGCCGCCTTGCGGCGCGCGCCGATGCCGATCGACATTTCCGGGGAGATGCGGAAGCGGAAGTAGTTGGCGTCTGCAGGGCGGATGTCGTCGAAAACGCCGAGCGGCGGCGGCTTCAGTTGCACCACCACTTCGGTCGCCCTGACCGGCAGCATCTTGCCTGCGCGGATAAAGAACGGCACGTCCTTCCAGCGCCATGTGTCGACGAAGAAGCGGACCGCCGCAAACGTCTCCACAGGCGAGTTGGGCGCGACGCCGGGCTCGTCGAGATAGCCCTTGAACTGGCCTCTCACGACGTCGCCTTTGGTCAGCGTGCGCACAGCCTTCAGCACCTGAACCTTCTCGTCGATCAGATCCTCGGCCGAGCGGGTGACGGGGGGCTCCATCGCCAGCAACAGCAGCACGTTGAGCAGATGGTTCTCGATCACGTCGCGGATCGCGCCGACCTCGTCGTAGAAGCGGCCGCGGCCCTGAATACCGAAATCCTCGGCCATGGTGATCTGCACGCTCTGAATGAAGTTGCGGTTCCAGATCGGTTCCAGGAAGGAATTGGCGAAGCGGAAATAAAGCAGGTTCTGGATCGCTTCCTTGCCGAGATAGTGGTCGATGCGGAAGATCGACTCTTCCTCGAACACGATATGCAGGACCCGGTTCAGCCAGCGTGCGGATTGCAGGTCGCGCCCGAACGGCTTCTCGACCATGAGGCGCGCCTCGGCGGCCCCGCCGGATTGTTCCAGCCCCTGCACCACGGGCTCGAACATGCTTGGCGGCACGGCGAGATAGTAGAGTGGGTACCGCGACGGCTCCATGGCCGCCCTGAGCTTGTCGAAGGTCGCCTGGTCTCGATAATCGCCGCTGACATACCGAAGCAAGGACGCGAACTTTGCGAAGACGCCTTCGTCGATGCTGCCGTTCGCCACGGTGATGCCGTCATGGGCGCGGGCCCGTAATTTCTCGACATCCCAATCGTCCAGCGCCACCCCGATTACCGGTTCGGTGAGCGTTCCCCGGCCGACCATGTCGTAGAGAGCCGGGAAGATCTTCTTGTGCGCGAGATCGCCGCTCGCGCCAAACAACACCAGACTATCTGATCGCACGGTCGCCATCCTCGGCGCCTCCATCTGCCCTGACTACGCCCCCGCCTTCGGCTTCTCGACATGTCCGCCGAAGGCATAGCGCATTGCCGAAATCAGCTTGTCGGCGAATTCGGATTCGCCCTGCGAGCTGAAGCGGTCGAACAACGATGCTGCAAGCACCGGCGCCGGCACCCCGGTGTCGATCGCGGCCTTCAATGTCCAACGCCCTTCGCCCGAATCCGAAACCCGCCCGCCGAATTGCGTCAGCGACGGGTCGTTCTTCAGGACGCCCGCCGTCAGATCGAGCAGCCAGGAGCCGATGACGCTGCCGTGTCGCCAGACCTCCGCGACTGCGGCAATGTCTATGTCGAACTGGTAGTATTGGGGCTGCTGCAGCGGGCTGGTTTCGGCATCTATGTCGCGATGCTCCTTGCCTGAATTGGCCGCCTTCAGGATGTTCATGCCCTCGGCATAGGCGGCCATGACGCCGTATTCGATCCCGTTGTGGACCATCTTCACGAAATGACCGGCGCCGCTCGGGCCGCAATGCAGGTAGCCGCGAGGGGCGGTGCCTAGGCCTTCTTCCGGCACCGGTGCTGCCGCGTCCCCTCCCGGCGCGAGCGTGGCGAAGATCGGATCGAGATGGCGCACCGCTTCGTCGGGGCCGCCGATCATCAGGCAATAGCCGCGCTCCAACCCCCACACGCCGCCGCTGGTGCCGACATCGACGAAGCAGATGCCTTTCGCCTTGAGCTTCGCGGCCTGATCGACCGCGTCGTGATAATGTGAGTTGCCGCCGTCGATGATGATGTCGTCGGCTTCCAGCAGTTCCGCGACCTGGTCGGCGATCTTGCCGGTGGTCGCGGCCGGCAGCATGAGCCAGACGCTGCGCGGTTTTGTCAGCTTGCCGATGAATTCCTCCATCGAAGCAGTCCCGAGCGCGCCTTCGCTGGTCAGCGCCTCAACACTTGCCGGATTGATGTCGTAGACGACGCATTCGTGCCCCGCGCGCATGAGACGGCGAACCATGTTCGCGCCCATCCTGCCCAGTCCCATCATACCGATCTGCATGTTTTCACCTCGCTCTCAGGAGGAATCCACAAGCTTGGAAAATGATCCTGACTTAAGCTTGGTTATCCATCATGACAGAGAAAACGCGTACTCCCAATGGAGTTGTTCCAACACTCACGACCTCTGCCTCATCAAGCGTTGCGATTGCGCGATACCGATGAAATCCCGCGCCGCTTGCGGCAAGCCCGAACCGCGCCGCCAAACCATGCCGACCTGCACGACCGGGAGCGAGCCCGAGACGTCCCGCTGCTCGATGCGGTCGCCCTCCAGCGACCACGGCCGATAGACGAGGTCCGGCAGCAAGGCGATGCCCGCGCCCGTGGCGACAAGGCTGCGCACGGCCTCTACCGAGCGCGTACGGAAGGCGACATGCGGCCGAGCGCCGAGCGCCACCAGAAGCTTGCCTGTGTTCTCCTCGATTTCGTCGACGGTGAGCATGATCAGCGGATCACGGGCGATGTCGTGGACGCTGATAATCTCGGCTCCGGCGAGGTGATGCCCGAGCGGGAGCCAGAGCCGGTAAGGTGACACCTCGATGATCTCGGCCTGCAGCGCCATGCGGTCGCGCAAATTCGAGATCACCATCACCGCCACATCCAGCTCGCCGCCGACGAGCAGATGCTCGAGATAGTCACCATTGTCCTCGATTGCGCTCACCTCGACGCCCGGAAAGGCGCGCCGATAGCGGGCGAGGATGTCGGAGAGCACATAGCCGGCGACGAGCGACGTGACGCCGAGCTGCAGGCGCCCGCCCGCCGTGGCCTCTCCCACAAAGCTCCTGCGCGCATCGGATACGCCGGCAAGGATCTTGGTGGCATGGCGCAGGAACTGGTGACCTTTATGCGTGATGTTGAGGCCACGCGGGTGACGCTCGAAGAGGGCGACGCCGAGGTCGCTCTCCAGTTCCTTGATCGCCTCCGTCACCGAGGATTGCGAAATCGACAGACTCTGTGCGGCGCGCGACACCGTGCCCTGCTCGGCGACGGCGACGAAGAACTGGAGCTGGCGAAGCGTGAAGGACATGGCCGGACTTAACTACGGCCCGATGCGGAAGGAAAGCCGCTGCTGTCCCGGACGGATTGACTCGACGCAAGTTCGTAACTAGAGGAGTTACAAAATATCGTAATCGGAAAAGTTACATGAAGCGCAACAGCCGGCTCTGCTCGATCCTCCACATCCTGGTCCACATGGCGGAAGCAAAAGACAGCGCACTGACCTCCGAGAAGCTCGCCGCCTTCATCAGCACCAATGCAGTGGTCGTGCGCAGGACCGCCGCTGGACTGCGGGAAGCCGGCATCGTGACATCATCGCGCGGGCATCAGGGCGGATGGCAGCTAGCGCGCCCGCCCGAGGAGATTACGCTTGCCGACATCAGCGCGGCGCTGGGCGAGAGCCTGCTGCCCTTCAGCACCGAGCGGGAAAGCCCGGGCTGCCTGGTGGAGGAAGCTGTCATCGCGGCGCTCGACGATTTCCGCAAGGAGGCTGAGCGGCTGCTGGCCGAAAGACTGGCCCGCATCACGCTGGCCGACCTTGCGGCGGACTTCCGCCGCCGCTTCGAATTGATCGGGGAGAGCACCCATGCAGCATGACGCAATCATAATCGGCGGCAGCTTCGCCGGGCTTTCGGCCGCCACGCAGCTGGCGCGGGCGCGCCGCAACGTGCTGGTTCTCGATGCGGGCGAGCCCCGCAACCGTTTTGCGGACCATTCACACGGCTTCCTCACGCAGGACGGCAGCACGCCGCAGGCGATCCGCGAAGAGGCCCGGCGCCAGCTCGCCGCATATCCGACTGCGGCGGTCTTCGAAACGCTCGCAGTAAACGCCGTGGCGACTGGCGAAGGCTTCGAGGTCGCGACCAATGGAGGCCGGACATTTGCCACCCGCAAACTGATCCTGGCGACCGGCATACGCGACACATTGCCTGCCGTTCCCGGCCTTGCCGAGCTGTGGGGCAGGCGCGTGCTGCATTGCCCATATTGCCACGGCTATGAAGTCGCCGGCGGGGTTCTGGGTGTGCTCGCGGCAGGTCCGACGGCTCTCCATCAGGCCATCCTCGTCGCCGAGTGGGGCGATGTCACGCTGTTCGGCAACGGAGCGTTCGAACCCGACAACGAACAGGTTGCGCAGATGCAGGAACGCAAATTGCGCTTCGAACGCGCGCCGGTCGTCGCTGTCGATGAGCGGAGCGGAGAGGGTGGATTGACAGTGGTGCTCTCCGACGGACGTAGCGCCAGGCTCGACGCCCTTTTCACTGCACCCAGGACCAGCATGGCGAGCCCGCTCGCCGAGCAGCTCGGCTGTGCCTTCGGCGATGGCATGATGGGCCCGTTCATCAAGGTCGACGAGCGGCAGCGAACGACTGTCCCATGCGTCTATGCCGCCGGTGATGCAGCGCGACCCAGCCATAACATCGCATTGGCGGTGGCCGACGGCGCCTGGGCCGGCATATGCGCCCATCAGTCGCTGGTTTTCGAATGAGCCTGTCTCAGGCGCCCGCCACAGTCAGCCGAGCTCCTGCTTCCCTGAGCGCAGCGACTATGTTCTCTGGCGGGGCGATATCGGTGACGAGCTCGTCGAAGCCGTCGAAGCCGCAGACCTGAACCAGCCCCTGCCGGCCGAATTTGGTGTGGTCGGTGACCACCATCCGGCGCGAACCGCGCGTCAGCACCATGCGCGCGAATTCTGCCTCGTCGAGGTCGTAGTCCATGATGCCCCGGCCGGCATCCACGGCGCCGATCGAGATCACCGCATGGGTCACGCTGAAGCGGCTGACGAACTCGATGGCCGACATGCCGAATGAGGCGCCGCTCTCGCTCCTGAGTTCCCCGCCTGCCATGTAGACTCTGTTGCCATTTACCGTCGCCAGCGTGCGGGCAATATCGGATGAGTTGGTGACGACGGTCAGCCGGCGATGGTTGATCAGCTCGCGCGCAAGGAAGCTCGTCGTCGCACCGGTGTCGAGCATGATCGACTCGCCGTCACGTATCGTTGCGGCGACGGCTTTGGCGATGGCGCGCTTGGCGTCGGCATTCTCGCGCATGCGCCGCTCGAACGGCGCTTCGCCGACGAAGGAGGGCAGCCCGATCGCGCCGTGCATCTTCAGCACTGCGCCGTCGCGCGTCAGCGGCTTCACGTCACGGCGCACGGTTTCCAGCGAGACCTCGAGCCGTGACGCCAGATCGGCGATTGTGATCGTACCTGCCTCGCCGACGAGGCGAAGAATTTCCGCGTGTCGCCTGGAATGTTTCGTCACCATCGAGCCGATGCCTTTGACCGAAGACGCAGGAATAGACTGTTTGCTTCCCCATCACCATTTCCGTTGCGTCGTCGCTCGGGACCGCCAGATTGTTGGTGTTCTAACGATATTGTTGGTATTCCATCAATTGCCCGAACCTGCTCGATCTTGCCGATCGCGATGGTTGGGTGCAAGCAAAACAGTCAAAAACCAACAGAGTGGCGTTGACTTTGGTCATAAGGCTGCCGAAATTGCTGGCCCGTGAACCGACTGGCCGATCCTTTCGTTCTCATTCAGGCAACCGCGGATCCGGCATCCCGGGGCCGGATGTGACTATGTCGGAAGACCTCATTCGCGCTCTGCCGATCTGGCGAGGCTCGATCTTCATCGAGCCGTTGAAGGGCGGTCTCTCCAACGAGAGTTGGTTGGTCAAGGACCGCGTCGGGCGTCATGTCGTGCGGCTCGGCAAGGATTATCCGTTCCACCATGTTTTCCGGGAACGCGAGATCATGACTGCGCGCGCCGCCGCCCAGGCCGGTTTCGCGCCGGAAGTGCGTTATTCCGAGCCGGGGGTCATCGTGACAGCCTATCTCGGCGCCAAGACTTATGGCGCTGAGGACGTGCGCGCCAATATCAAGCGCATTGCCCGCATCATGCGCAGCTTCCATGAAGAGATGCCGAGGCACGTCTCCGGCGCGGGCTTCATGTTCTGGCCGTTCCACGTAATCCGTGATTATGCGCGCACGCTGGAGGCGGCCAACAGTCGCATGACGCGGGCGCTCCCTTCCTACCTTGCGCTCGCCGAAGAGCTGGAGGCCGCGCAGACGGCGCTGCCGATCGTCTTCGGCCACAACGACCTCCTGCCGGCGAACTTCCTCGACGACGGCAAGCGGCTCTGGCTGATCGATTTCGAATATGCCGGCTTCTCGACCGCGATGTTCGACCTTGCGGGTGTGGCCTCCAATGCCAGCATGACTGCGGCGGAATCCGAGATGCTGCTCGCTGCCTATTTCGGCAGCGCTCCGAGCGCGGAGATCCGCCGTTCGCATGCGGCCATGCAATGCGCTTCGCTGCTGCGCGAGGCGATGTGGAGCATGGTCTCCGAGCTCCATCTCGACGCGCCCGGCGTCGACTACGTCGCCTATACCGACGAGAATCTCAGCCGGCTCGACGCGGCGCTGGACGCCTATCACTCAGCCTATGGAAAGTCGTGACTTGAGATGACGGCGCAAACTGAATCTGCAACGCAGCTGCTTCTTCGCAGCCCCATCCGGCCTGCCGGCAGGCAAGAGGGGGCTCTGCGGGGCGCCAAGCGGGCGAAGCTTGAGTCATGAACACGAGCCTTCCCGGCCATGCCGAGATCGTCGTGATCGGCGGGGGCATCATCGGCTGCTCGACGGCCTATCATCTTGCCCGCGACCACAGGGCGGACGTGGTTCTGATCGAGCAGGGCAAGCTCACCTCGGGCTCGACCTGGCACGCGGCCGGTCTTGTCGGTCAGTTGCGATCGTCCGCCTCGATCACGCGCGTGCTCAAATATTCGGTCGACCTCTACAAGGGGCTCGAGGCCGAGACAGGGCTCGCGACCGGCTGGAAGATGACCGGCTGCCTGCGCCTGGCGACCAATGAGAATCGCTGGACGGAGTTCAAGCGGCTCGCCACCACGGCGAGGAGCTTCGGCATGGAAATGCATCTGATCTCGGCAGCCGAGGTAAAGAGAATGTGGCCGTTGATGGAGACCGGCGACCTTATCGGCGCTTCCTGGCTGCCGACCGACGGCCAGGCGAGCCCCTCCGACATTGCCCAGTCGCTCGCGAGGGGCGCAAGGATGCATGGCGCGAAACTGTTCGAGGATGTGCGCGTCACCGGCTTCGAGATGAAGGACGGCCGCATCGTCAAGGTCAAGACGACCCGGGGCGACATCGCTTGCGAGAAGGCGGTCAATTGCGCCGGCCAGTGGGCGCGGCAGGTCGGCGCTTTGGCCGGCGTCAACGTGCCGCTCCAGCCGGTCAAGCATCAGTACATCGTTACCGAAAGGATCGAGGGCCTGGCCCCAGACGCGCCGACCATCCGAGATCCCGACCGCCGCACCTATTTCAAGGAGGAGGTCGGCGGGCTGGTGATGGGCGGCTACGAGCCCAACCCCGAGGCGTGGGCGACAGGTCTGCCCGGCGGCGATGTCCCGGACGACTGGCAGTTCCGGCTGTTCGATGACGACTGGGATCATTTCGAGCAGCATATGACTGAGGCTATTGCCCGCGTTCCGGCGCTCGCGAAGGCCGGCGTCAAGCAGATGGTCAATGGGCCCGAGAGCTTCACGCCGGACGGCAATTTCATCCTCGGGCTCGCGCCCGAATGCGCCAACATGTTCGTCGGTGCCGGCTTCAACGCCTTCGGCATAGCGTCGGGCGGCGGCGCCGGCTGGGCGCTCGCGGAATGGGTGGTGAACGGCGAGGCGCCGCTTGACCTCTGGACGGTCGACATCCGCCGCTTCTCGAACCTCCACCGCGACCGCGACTGGGTGCGCGAGCGCACGCTGGAAGCCTATGGCAAGCATTACACCATCGCCTTTCCCCATGAAGAATATGAGACCGGCCGACCGCGCATCGTCTCGCCGCTTTACGAGCGGCTGAAGAAGCACCGCGCGGTCTTCGGCTCCAAGCTCGGCTGGGAACGGCCGAACTGGTTTGCTCCGGAGGGGGTCGAGCCCAAGGACGTCTATTCCATGGGCCGGCAGAACTGGTTCGGACCGGTCGGTGAGGAGCACCGGCATGTGCGCGAGAAGGTCGGCATTTTCGACCAGTCGTCCTTCGCCAAATACGAGCTTTCGGGAAAGGATGCGCTGAAGGCGCTCGACTGGATCTGCGCCAACGACATTGCAAAGCCTGCTGGCCGGCTCACCTACACGCAGCTCCTCAACTCGCGCGGCGGCATCGAGGCCGACCTCACGATCGCGCGGATTGCGGAAGAGCGCTTCTACATCGTCACCGGCACGGGCTTCCGCACGCATGATTTCGGCTGGATCAGCGACCATATAGGCAGGGGACTCGACGCCAGGCTCGACGACGTGACGGAAGAGTTCGGCACATTGTCGCTGATGGGGCCGAAGGCGCGGGACGTGCTTACCGGCGTGACCGGGGCCGATGTCTCCAACGCCGCGTTCCCATTCGGCCATGTCCGCGAGATCGCGATCGCCGGTCAGACCGTGCGCGCGCTGCGCGTCACCTATGTCGGCGAGCTCGGCTGGGAATTGCATGTGCCGATCGGCGCGACCGGCAAAGTCTTCGATGCGCTGATGGAGGCCGGCAAGCCATACGACGTTCGTCCGGTCGGCTACCGGGCGCTGGAATCTCTGCGCCTCGAGAAATTCTATCGCGCCTGGGGCTCGGACATCACGCCGAATGACACCCCCCTGGAAGCTGGGCTCGGCTGGGCCGTGAAGCTCAGCAAGGACAAGAATTTTCTCGGCCGCCGCGCGCTGGAGGGTATGAAGGACGCTGCGCCGACCAAGCGGCTAGTTGCCTTCACGGCGGCAGATCAGGGCGTGGTGCTGCTCGGCCGCGAGACGATCCTGAGGAACGGCGAGCCGGTCGGCTACCTCACCTCGGGCGGCTACGGCTACACCGTCGGCGCCAATATCGGCTTCGGCTATGTGCGCAACGGCAACGGCGTCACCGATGCGTTCCTGACAGACGGCGAATATGAGCTGGTGGTCGCGATGCAGCCGGTGAAGGCGGAGCTTCACTTGCAGCCGCTGTATGATCCCAAGGGAGAGCGGGTGAAGGGGTGAATGGCAAAGGCGGCCCATGTGACGCGGCGCTGGTGATCCCCTGCCGCTTGTGGGCAGGGTGGGGGTGCCTCGGCTCTTACCTTGACAGGTCAGCCGAAGCAGATGCCAGCCTCTCTGGCTTGGATTGGCGCGCCCCGCACCCCCCTCTGTCCTGCCGGACATCTCCCCCCAAGGGGGGAGATCGAACGGCCGCCTTGGTTTCGCAGATCGCGAATCTTGGAGAATGGCGAAACCCTCGATGACAGCCAATCTCCCCCCTTGCGGGGGAGATGTCCGGCAGGACAGAGACAGGACAGGGGGGGTACTGTCCCGCCGACCCTATCCGTCGCACCTCCCAAATGCGATTGCCCTGCCGTTTCACGGGGGCAGCGCCAACGATCAAACTTTATGATTGGTACCAGCCTCGACGACAGCTTGGCCGGTGAAATGCTCCTCGAATTCTCGCCTCAGCTCATCTTCCTTTTCGAGATAGCGGGCAGAAAAGTGCATCGGGAAAGCCCGCGCTACACCGGCTGAGCGGGCGATGTCGCCCGCCTGTGCTGCGGTCAGGTGGCGTCGCGACGCGGCCAGCTCGCGATCCTGATCCAGGTAGCCGGCCTCGATGTAGAGCCGGTCGGCGTTCCGCGCGAGATTGACGGCGGCCGCTACATTCTCCGGCGTGTGGGCTAGGTCAGTCGCATAGGCGATCCGCTGGCCGGGCCCGATATTGAGGGCGTCCGCCTCGGTCAGCTCATCCAGCGAGACCTGGCGGTCGCCAACCGTGATCTCGGTCTCCGGCGGATCGCCGCGCCTGACCAGATGCTTGGCCTTGGTCAGCCAGGGGCCGACCGCCAGGCCGAGTTCGTCGAGACGCGGCTTGTGGACGTTGACCCTCATCTTCTCCTGGAATGCAAAGGCCAGGGACGGGATTCCGTGGTCGAGCATCGCTCCCTCGACGAGAAACTCCGGATCGTCCAGCAGGATACCGGCAGCGGTTTGCGGCGGCTCCGTCTCTTCGCGCGCGAATGCTCTTCGAGCCCTAAAAAGGCTCTGCCGGACAAAGCCGGCGGGCGTCCAATCGGCGACGGAAAGGCTGAGGTCGGTCGAGTGGGCGCCGAGCAGGTTCCAGGTATACGCCTTGAGCTTGGCCTCGACCGCGTCCCCGATGCCCGGCGGACCCGTCAAATGGAGGCTGACGGGCTGATACAGCACCGAGCGGAGCAGCCGGTCGAAGCCTGCGAAGTGGTCCATATGCATGTGCGAGACGAACACATGGCTCACGCGCACGATCTCGCGCGTGGAAAGCGGCGTGAGGTAGCCGAGGTCGAAAAGAAGCGCCCGCCGGCGGAATCTGAAATCCAGGAAGAGAACGGGATCGGAGAAGGGTTCATTTACGAGCTTCGGCTGGATCAGATCAGGCACGGACCTTGCTCCGAGGGAAGGCTGATGAGGCGAGGCCGGCGCGGCTTGCGAACGGTCACGGCAGGGCGACGGCATGCCCGCATAACTTGTCTCAAGGGTGGAAAACCTATCGCCTCACGCGTAAAGAGGCCACCCTGCCACCAAGGGAGAAGTTGAGATGGATAAGAGGGCCGATCAGGAGCACTGGTCCCGCTTTGCCGACGAATGGATCGCCTGGGCGCGCACCCCGAACCATGACGCGTTCTGGTCTTACCGAAGCTCTCTCGCCAAATTTGTCGGCCGCGGCAGCGGCGAAGCGCTGGATGTCGGCTGCGGGGAAGGGCGCGTTTCGCGCGAACTGAAAGCGCTGGGATACCGCGTGACGGCCTGCGATCCCGTCGCGGATTTCATTGCTGCCGCCGAGGCGGCCGATTCCGCGCACGAATATGTGGTCGCCAGCGCGATCGACCTTCCGTTCGAGGCCGGCAGCTTCCCATTGGTCGTCGCCTACAACATGCTGATGGACGTCGAAGATGTTCCCTCGGCGCTGAAGGAGATCAGGCGCGTGATGCGCCCGGCGGGCGAACTGATCATCTCGGTCGTCCATCCGCTCGCCGATCATGGGCGGTTCGACGGGGACGAGCCGGACGCTCCTTTTGTCGTCAAAGCCAGCTACTACGGGCGGCAGCGTTTTGAAGACGTGGAAGAGCGCAATGGTCTCAAGATGCATTTTGCCGGCTGGTCGCAGCCGCTGGAAGCCTATGCGGCCGCGCTCGAGGCGGCTGGCCTGGCCATAACGTCTGTCCGCGAGCCTGTGCCGACCCCTGGCGAAGGCCCGAGCCACATCGAGAGATGGTCGCGGTTCCCGCTCTTTCTCTGGCTGAAGGCACGTCCTCTGGCGTGAGGCTGGACGGGGCGATCGCCTATGAGGTCGACCCCCACTCCGGTTCGCTTCGCGAACCACCTCTCGCCCGTCGCGATCGCATATGGAAGGCGCGGCGCTGGTGCCCCCTCCCCATAAGGGCGAGGGGGGCACCAGCGCCGCGCCATATGCGATTGCCCTGGGCCGGTCGGAGCGAAGCCGCCCGTCGCCCTCACGCCATAGGCCGTTCACGAGCCGGGCTTGAACGCCTGGAAGAGCCCGACATCGATTGAGTGGCTCCCGTCCGGCTCGGTCTCGTAGTGGCGCGTGGCGATCTCCGAGACGGAGGTCTGCAGCGCCCTTATGGCGTCGACCTGGACCTTGGGCGTTCCGATACGCTCGACCCAGCTCGCGAAATCGAGGCGCAGGCGGAAATGACTGGTCGCGCGCACCAGGAGCCCGGCGCCGGCGAGCGAGGCTTCCCACTCGGCGCGCGAATAGTTGCGCACATGCGAGCAGTCACGCAGCATCTCGAGCGTCTGGAAATACGTGTCGAGCAGCGGCACGCCGGGCGACACGCTGTCGATGAAGACCGCCATGCCGCCAGGCTTGAGCACTCGGGCCGCTTCGCGCAGGCCGGCCCCGAAGTCCCGCCAATGATGCGCGCTGAAGCGGCTCAACGCGATATCGAAGCTGGCATCGGCGAAAGGGAGCTTCTCGGCCACGCCTTGCTCGGTCGTGACGTTGTCGAAGCCTCGTTCCCGTGCTGCTCGCGCCACCACCTCCAGCATCTCGGGCGAGAGGTCGTAGGCCACGACCTCGCGTACACGTGGCGCGAGGTTGAAGGTGACATGGCCGCCGCCGCAGCCGAGATCGAGCGCCCGGGCATCTTGTCGCTCGCCAATCAGCGCCGCCAGCGCGTCGAGATCGGCGCCGCGCGCATGTACGCTGCTCCTGAGATAGGCTTCGGCACGCGACCCAAACTGGCCGCCCACCAAGGTTTCGTGACTTTTTCCGTCGGACATTGCTTGCTCTCGCTGGCTCGTTCGATTGCATGCATATCAGCGGCCATGTACTGGTGTGAGGACCAATTTTATACTGGTATGAAAATCCACCATGATCGCTACGCAATCCAGGCAGCAGCAGCGCGAGCTGGGCGACTTCGTCCGGGCGCAGCGGGAGAGGCTCAAGCCCGCGGATGTGGGGCTGCCGGCGGGACCGCGGCGTCGGACCTCCGGGCTGAGAAGGGAGGAGGTGGCGCAGCTCTGCGGGCTCTCCGTCACCTGGTACACATGGCTGGAACAGGGTCGCGACATGATGCTTTCCGTGGCGGCCCTGGCTCGGCTTGCGCGAGCGTTGAGGCTTGGCCGCGCCGAGCGGGCATATCTGTTCGAGCTCGCAGGCAAGCGTGATCCCAGCCAGGGCGAAGGCGAGATCAGTCTCGTTCCTGCGGCGACGCTGGCCTCAGTCGACCTGATCGCGGCACCGGCCTACATCCTCGACCGAAGCTGGACCGCCCGAAGCTGGAACCGGCAGGCGGAGCGGCTGTTCGTGGGCTGGCTCGACACACCGGCCGACCGCAACCTCCTGCGCTTCATCTTCCTGGAACCCGCGGCCCGTTCACTGATCAGCGACTACGAGACCCGCGCCCGGCGCGTCGTCGCGGAGTTCCGCGCCGATGTCAGCGCCCATCTGGACGACCCGGCCGTGCGCCTGCTCATCACCGAGCTTAGAAGCCAAAGCCAGAACTTCGAACGTTTCTGGGACGAGCACGGGGTGCTCGGCCGCGAAGGGGGCGAGAGGACATTCAACCATCCGCAGGACGGCCTCGTGCGCTACCAGCAGGTGACGTTCATGCTTGCCGGGCACGCTGATTACAAGCTGACGATACTGACGCCGAGCTGAGCCGTCACATCCCCCATCTCAGCGCTGCCGTGTGCACCGGCGCGTCCCAGAGCCGTACGGCCTCGTCCTCGAGCATCGCGAGGGTGATCGAGCAGCCGGCCATATCGAGCGACGTCACATAGTTGCCGACGAGCGAGCGCACGATTTTGACGCCCCGCTTCTCGAACAGCATCCTTGCGCTGTTATACATGAGATAGAGCTCCATCGCCGGCGTGCCGCCGAAGCCATTAACGAACAGCAGCGCGTTGCCCTTCGCGTGCTCGCCGAGATCGCCGGTGATCGCCGTGCAGATCTCCTCGGCGATGGCGTCGGCGCTTTTGAGCTTGTCGCGGCGTCGGCCGGGCTCGCCATGGATGCCGACGCCGAACTCCATCTCGTCCTCGCCGATCTCGAAGGTCGGCTTGCCGGCTGCGGGCACGGTGCACGAAGTGAGCGCCACGCCCATCGAGCGCGTCGCTGCGTTGATCCTGTCGCCCAGCGCCTTCAGGTCGGCGATCGGCCTGCCTTCCTCCGCTGCCGCGCCGACGATCTTTTCGACGACCAGCGTGCCGGCGACGCCGCGGCGCCCGGTCGTATACAGCGAGCCCTCGACCGCAACGTCGTCATTGACGAGGATCTGCAAGGCGCCTTCCGTGAGCTCGGCCGCCATATCGAAATTCATGCGGTCGCCTTCATAGTTCTTGACGATGAAGAGCGCGCCGGCGCCGGTATCCACCGTCTGTGCCGCCTCCACCATCTGATCCGGTGTCGGCGAGGTGAAGACCTGGCCGGGGCAGGCGGCGTCGAGCATGCCGTGACCGACCAGCCCGGCATGCAACGGCTCGTGACCGGAGCCGCCGCCTGAGATCAGCGCCACCTTCCCGGGCTTGAGATTCCTGCGGCGCAGGAATTTGTGGCCCTCTCCCATCACAAGAATGTCGGAATGGGCGGCAACGAAGCCGTCCAGGCTCTCCGTCAGAATGTTCTCGACGGCGTTGATCAGCTTCTTCACGTTCTCCTCCCTGATTGCCTTACCCTCTTGCCTCGCCTACACCGCAAGCTCGGCGATTGCCGCCTTGGCGGTTGCGAGCTGCGCCGGCGCAACCGAGAAGTCGCGCAGCCCTGCCTTGAGCAGCGCAGGGATGGCGCGGGGATCGCCGCCGGCGTCTCCGCACAGGCTGACGGGGATACCGTGCTCGCGCCCGAAGTCGGCGATGAGGGCGATCAGCGCGAGCACGGCAGGGTTCTGCACCGAGTTCAGATGCGCGACATTGGCATCGTCGCGTGCGGCAGCCATCACATATTGCGTGAGGTCGTTGGAGCCGATCGAGAAGAAGGCTACATCCGCGAACCCACGAGGCGCTATCGCAACGGATGGCACTTCCAGCATGACGCCAAGCGGCGGCATTTTGTGGGGCACGCCTTCGCGTGCGAGATTGCCGGCCTCTTCTGCGAAAAGCGCACAGGCGTGCTCATATTCCTCTGGCACCGCGACCATCGGGAACATGACCTTCAGATCGCCATGCACTGCTGCGCGAAGCAGTGCTCGAACCTGCACGGAAGACGTCCTGCCGGGCGAGCGAAAGGCGGATGCCGCGCAGGCCAAGAAACGGGTTACTCTCCTTTATGGTCAATCCCGGGATCGGCTTGTCGCCGCCGGCATCGACCGTGCGGATCGTCACCGGCTTGCCGCAAGCCCATTCGAGCACCTTGCGGTACGCGACGTATTGCGTCTCCTCGTCGGGTGGGCCCTTGTTGAACAGGAATTCCGTGCGCATCAGACCGATGCCATCGCAGGTCGCAATGTCGAACGTCTCGACATCGGAGGGGGCCGCGATATTGAGCTCGATGCGCACCGGCTCTCCATTTTTCGTCATTGCAGGGCGCGTGAGGAGATCCTCGGCACGGGCGCGCCGCATCTCGAATTCGTGCGAGGAACGGCGAAAGCTCTCTATATCCACCGCGCTCGGCTTGACGATGATGCCGCCGTGCTCGGCATCGAGCAGCGCCTGCCCGTCTACGGTCATGGGCGAGCGGCCAAGCCCCACCACCATAGGCACGCCGCGCGCGCGGGCGAGCATGGCGACATGGCTCGCCGTGCTCCCCGCAGTGAGCGCAATTCCGCCGCCGCGGCTCCAATCGGTTTCGAGAAAGCGCGTCGGCGCGATGTCCTCGCCGAAAAGGATCGCGCCGGGCGGGGCATGTTTTTCCTCGCCCTCGACGAGCGCGCTGAGCACCTGCTCGCGAATGTCCCTGAGGTCGGCGGCGCGGGCGCGGAAATAGCCGTCTTCGGACGCCTCGTAGCCAGCGATCTCGGCGTCGATCGCGCTGATCCAGGCGGCGTTGGCAGCCATGCCGTCGCCGATCGCAGCGAAAGCCGGGCCAGTGAGCGCCTCGTCCTCCAGCATGGCGACCTGAAATTCCAGGATCGCTGCGCTCTCGCCGGAGGCTGTCAGGCTGAGCGTGCCGATGCGCGCGGTCGCATGCCCAATCGCCTTGCGCAGCGCTTCGGCTTCCGCTTCGCGGTCGCCCCGCGAGACGTATTCGGAATGCGAACGTTCGAGCGGGAACAGCGGGCCTTCGGCATAGCCGGGTGAGGCGGGGATGCCGGTGAGGTGGAGGCGTGAAGGCCGATGCGCGGATTCGTCAGCCACAGTCCAGCTCTCGATTCGCAGAAGACAGCGCCCTACGTTGCCCCCCTCTGTCCTGCCGGACATCTCCCCCACAAGGGGGGAGATTGGACGGCCGCTTAGGTTTCGCCAACCTCGAACGTCGAAGATTGGCGACACCAATGATGACAGCCAATCTCCCCCCTCGTGGGGGAGATGTCCGGCAGGACAGAGGGGGGCGCGACAGGGCGCCGGCCATTAACGTTAGCAGGCGCATATCAAGCCGTTCGCGCATGCGCCTCGCCCTCGTCGAATTTGCGCTCGACCAGGTCCACGAGCGCCTCAACCGCCTGGCTCGCGCCCTCGCCGGTAGCGCGGAGGTGGAGCACTGCGCCCTTGGGCGCTCTGGCCGCCATCACCTTGACGACACTTTTTGCGTCGAACCATGGGCCCTCTGCGGACAGAGCCATCTCGACGCGCGCCGGAAAGCTCTTGGCGAGCTTGGCGAGCTTCACTGCCGGGCGGGCATGGAGACCCACCTCGTTGGCGACGGTCACTTTGGCTTCGGCGGTGCCCGTCATGCATCATCCCCGTTCATTTGCCGGCGCGAGCTCATGGGCGACCGCGACCACTTCCGTCAGCGCCGCGCCGCTCGAGGCTTCGGTAGCTGCCACCACGGCACCCTCGACGATCGGGGCCTTGCAGATGACGATCTTCCCCGATCTCGGCTCGCCGATCATCTCGATTGCCATCTCGCTATTGGTTTGGGCGCCGCCGAGATCGACAAGCACCGCCACGCCCGCTTCCGACCAGGCACGGTCGATGGCCGCCATGATCGCCTCCACGCTGGTGCCAAGCCCACCTCCCGGGTCGCCGCCGCACCAGGCGAGCTGCACCTCCTCGCCGACCATCTGGCGCACCAGATCGGCCGTGCCCTCGGCGACCTTGGGCGAATGCGAGACGATGACGATGCCGACATTCGTCACGCAGCGCCTCCGATGACTTCCGCCACAGCGCGGACGATCAGCGCACTCGAGCGCGCGCCGGGGTCGACATGGCCGATCGAGCGGTCGCCCAGGAAGGAAGCGCGGCCGCGGGTGGCCTTGATCGGCTTGGTCGCCACGGCCGATTCCTCTGCTATCGTGACGATCTCGGCCATCGACCTGTCGGCGGCGAACGCCAGCGCGACGGGATAGAGCACGTCGAGCATGGTCTTCTGGCCCTGCTCGGACTTGCCCCGCGCCGCCACCGCGTCGACTGCCTTGGTCAAGGCTGCCGCAAAGCTTGCGCGGTCGGGTTCGGCCGGCAGCTCCTTGCCGAGGGCGAGGAACAAGGTTCCGTAGAGCGGGCCCGAGGCGCCGCCGACCGTCATCACCAGCTTCGTGCCGACCGCCTTCAGCGCATCGGGCAGCGGCTTCTCCGCGATAGCGGCATCCGCACGCACGGCCTCGAAGCCGCGCTTCATGTTGAGGCCATGGTCGCCGTCGCCGATCGCCCGGTCGAGGTCGGTGAGCTCGTCGGCGTGAGCGGCGATCACATCCGCCACCGCTGCGATCAACCCCTTGAGATCGATGCTCGCTGCCGTCATGCTATGCGGTCATCACCTTTCCGGCCGGCGCCGCCTTCCTCCAACCCTTCCTGATGTGAGCGTAGCCTTCGCGGTAGACGGCCTCCGGGCTTTCCGCGAAATCGCGCCACACCTTGGTGGCGGCCGCCAGATCCCTCAGGCCGCGGCCGAAGGATTCGATGGTGAGCCAGCCATCATAACCGCTCCTGCGGATCGCCGCGAAGGTCTCGGCCCAAGGGATGTTGCCGCGCCCGGGCACGCCGCGATCATTTTCCGAAATGTGGACATGAACGATGTTTCGCACATGTTTGGTGTACGCGCCGATCGGATCGGCTTCTTCGATATTGGCGTGAAAAGTGTCGTACATCGCCTTGATGTTCGGATGACCGATCTCGTCGATATGGACCGACAGATCCGCCATCGTGTTGAACAGGTAGCACTCGAAGCGATTTAGTGCCTCGAGCCCGATCGTCACGCCTTTCGCCGCAGCATGGTCGCCGATCGACCGCTGTGAGGAGACCGAGCGTTTCCTCTCCGCGGCGGTGGGCCCCGTGCCCGAGAAACGGCCGAGCGTCGAATGCAGCGGGCCTGACAGGTATTTCGCTCCGAGCGCCTCGCTGCAATCGATCGCCCATTTCATGTAGTCGATGCCCTTTCGGCGTGCAGTGACAACCGGCGAGATCAGGTTCATCGACGGATCGCTCATTGCCGAGACGGCGGTGCGGGCGAGCCCGATCCGGTCGAGCATGTCGCCGAGCCGCCGGTAGTCGTCCGGCGTGCCGGTGAAAACCGGAATTTCGACGCCGTCATAGCCGGTCGCCTTGATATCCCTGAGCAGAGGCTCGTGTTTCTTGCCGACGCTCGTCGTCCACAGGAACATGCAAAAGCCGATCTTCATCGCGCAGCCCCCGCATTCCCTTCCTGCCATTTACGGGGAGGGGGTCGCCCGAAGGACGCCTGCCGCATCCGCTGCGCCTCTTTTCTCGTCAAAATCAATCGTAGTTCCTCCCCCTTGGATGCGGTTGCCGCCTTGTGCTGCACCGTAACGGAGGAATTGATCTGGTAGGACCAGATAAAAGTCAATCTGGTAGGACCAGACAGAAGTTAATAACGACTGCGTTCATTCGCTGAGACATGAGGTATAGGCTCAAACGTCTCGTCACCGGCATCTCGGCAAACCGCATCAAGCCACTGGATAGATCGTGGCATTCAGCCCAGCCGGGAACCCGGCCTCGCGCCTCACGGTTTCATGTTTGTGCCTTCTTGCCGGCCCGATGAGAGCCGACCTATTTCACCGGCGCCCTCACAATAAGAAGGAGAGAGACCAATGGCGCCAAGACTCAACGTGATCGTCGGCAGCACGCGGCCGGGCCGTGTCGGGCCGGTCATCGCCAAATGGTTCGAAGGCTTCGCGCGCGAGCATGGCGGCTTCGAGCCGGTGCTTGTCGATCTCGATGAGTTTCGGCTGCCGGTCTATGACGAGCCGAATCATCCGCGGACACGCGAGTACAAGAAGGAGCACACGGCCGCCTGGAGCGCCAGCGTTGCCGCCGCGGATGCCTATGTGTTCGTGACGCCGGAATACAATTTTTTCGCGCCGCCTTCTCTGATCAACGCAATAGACTTTGTCTACCACGAATGGGGTTACAAGCCTGCGGGCATATTGAGCTATGGCGGCGTCTCAGGCGGCCTGCGCGCCGCGCAAATGCTCAGGCACTTGCTCACCTCGGTGAAGGTGATGCCGATCCCCGAAGGCGTGATGGTCCATGTCCGCCAGTCGATCGACGAGGCCGGCAAGTTCACGGCAGGCGACATGGTGCAAGGCACCGCCAGGACCATGCTCGATGAGCTCTTGCGCTGGACCGAGGCGCTGAAGCCGCTCCGTACAAAGTAGGGTGTAGCGTTCTCTACCGCCGCTTGGTGTTGCCTGCGATCTGCACTATGTGGGTTTGAAAGCAGATCTCTGAAGAGTGCAGCCATGGCAATCACGAAAGAAGCCGTCATCGAGAAATTGAAGACGGTGCGCGGGCCGGATCTCGAAGGCGACATTGTCGGCCTCGGCATGGTCTCCGACATCTTCATCGCCGATGCCAAGGTGTTCTTCTCCATTACCGTCCCGGCGGCCCGCGCGCAGGAACTGGAACCACTGCGCGAAGCCGCCGAGCGGGCCGTGAAGTCAATGCCTGGTGTGGCCGGAGCCGTGGTGGCGCTCACCGCGGAGAAAAAGGGCGGCGGCATGGAAGCGCGCGTGCCGCCCCGCCCGGCAGCGCCGCAGCCGCGCCCCGCGCCTGCACAGGCCCCCGCCGCCCGGCCCGCAGCCCCGCAAGGGCATGGGCCGTCAGGACACCGCGAAGGCAAGCGCGGCGTGCCCGGTATCGACGCCATCATTGCCGTCGCCTCCGGCAAGGGCGGCGTCGGCAAGTCGACCACCGCCGCGAATCTGGCGCTCGGGCTTTCCGCGAACGGGCTGAGGGTCGGCGTGCTCGATGCCGATATATACGGCCCGTCCATGCCCCGCCTGCTCGGCATTCGAGGCCGGCCGCAGAGTGTCGACGGCAAGGTGTTGAAGCCGATGGAGAATTACGGCCTCAAGGTGATGTCCATGGGCTTCCTTGTCGATGAGGAGACGCCGATGATCTGGCGCGGGCCGATGGTGATGTCGGCGCTGACCCAGATGCTGCGCGAGGTCGATTGGGGTCCGCTCGACATACTCGTCGTCGACATGCCGCCCGGCACGGGCGATGCCCAGCTCACCATGGCGCAATCCGTGCCGCTCGCCGGCGCGGTCATCGTCTCTACGCCGCAGGACCTGGCGCTTATCGACGCGCGCAAGGGCCTCAACATGTTCAGGAAAGTCGACGTGCCCCTGCTCGGCATCGTCGAGAACATGAGCTATTTCGTCGCGCCTGATACCGGCAAGCGCTACGACATCTTCGGCCATGGCGGTGCCAGGAACGAAGCCGAACGTCTGGGCGTAACCTTCCTCGGGGAGGTGCCGATCGAGATGACGATCCGCGAGACTTCAGACGTCGGCGCGCCGGTCGTGGTTTCGGCGCCCGACGGGGCAATGGCGAAAGTCTATCGCGACATCGCGGGCAAGGTCTGGGAACGGCTGCAGGAGGAACGCGGCCGCGCGGTGGCCGCGCCCGCGATCGTGTTCGAATAGGAAAGGTAAGGGCCCGCCTACGCCCCGCTCACTTTTGCGTTGAAGCTCGAGAAAAACTCGCCGGCAAGCTTCTTCGAGGTGGAGGTGATGAGGCGGCTGCCGAGCTGGGCGATCTTGCCGCCAACATCGGCCTTGGCGGCGTATTTCAGCACGGTCGTGTCTGCGCCGTCAGGCTCGATGGTGACATCGGCGCCGCCCTTGGCGAAGCCCGCCACGCCGCCCTTGCCTTCGCCCTCGATCCTATAGGACTGCGGCGGGTTGAGGTTCTTGAGCTGCACGGCGCCGGCGAACTTTGCCTTGATCGGGCCGATCTTCAGCACCACGGTCGCAGCGAATTCGGTATCGGATTGCTTCTCCAGGCTCTCGCAGCCGGGGATGCATGCCTTCAGCACCTCGGGGTCGTTGAGCGCCTGCCAGACCTTCTCGGCAGGCGCGGCGATGCGTTCCTCGCCTTCAATCACCAGAGCCATCGCGGATACCCTCCTCGAGCCTTCCGCAAGGCCAATATATAGGCCACGGGCGGTTGTCCATCCGACCAAAGTCCGCAGGCGGACAAGACGGCTCTTGTCTGACAAATCAGCTTGCCATATCGATGCGCGACGGATCCAGGGAGACACGACATGACCGGCGCACCATCCAAGAAGAAATTTCGCTCGCAAGAGTGGTTCGACAATCCCGACAATCCGGAGATGACGGCGCTCTACATGGAGCGCTACCTCAATTTCGGCCTGACGCGCGCCGAGCTGCAGTCCGGCAAGCCGCTGATCGGCATCGCCCAGACAGGCTCGGACCTCTCACCCTGCAACCGTCACCACCTCGAACTCGCCAAGCGCCTGCGCGCCGGCATCGAGGCGGCGGGCGGCATTCCGTTCGAGTTCCCGTGCCATCCGATCCAGGAGACGGGGAAACGTCCGACAGCCGCGCTCGACCGCAACCTCGCTTATCTCTCGCTTGTCGAGGTGCTCTATGGCTACCCCCTCGATGGCGTGGTGCTCACGATCGGATGCGACAAGACGACGCCGGCGCTGCTCATGGCGGCCGCAACGGTCAACATTCCGGCAATCGCATTTTCGGTCGGTCCAATGCTCAATGGCTGGCATCGCGGCCAGCGTACCGGCTCCGGCACGATCGTCTGGAAGGCACGGGAAATGCATGCCGCGGGCGAGATCGACTACGCCCAGTTCATGGATCTCGTGGCTTCGTCAGCGCCCTCGACCGGCTATTGCAACACCATGGGCACTGCCACCACGATGAACTCGTTGGCCGAGGCGCTGGGCATGCAGTTGCCGGGCTCGGCCGCCATTCCGGCGCCGTATCGCGAGCGCGGCCAGATGGCCTATGAGACGGGCAGGCGCATCGTCGAGATGGTCCATGAAGACCTGAAGCCCTCCGACATTCTGACGCGCGAAGCCTTCGAGAATGCGATCGTCGTCAACTCGGCGATCGGCGGCTCGACCAACGCACCGATCCATTTGAACGCCGTCGCGCGCCATATCGGCGTGCCGCTCGACAATGATGACTGGCAAAAGATCGGGCACCAGATCCCGCTGCTCGTCAACCTGCAGCCGGCCGGCGAATATCTCGGGGAGGATTATCACCACGCAGGCGGCGTGCCTGCGGTGGTGGCGGAGCTGATGAAGGCGGGGCTCCTGCCTCATCCCAACGCGCTCACGGTCAACGGCAAGTCGATGGGCGAGAACTGCGGTGATGTCGAGAACCTGGACACAAAAGTGATCCGCCCGGTCTCGGACCCGCTCAAGGAGCATGCCGGCTTCATCAATCTGAAGGGCAATCTGTTCGACAGCGCGATCATGAAGACCAGCGTGATCTCTAAGGAGTTCCGCGACCGCTATCTCTCCAACCCGAACGATCCGGAGGCCTTCGAAGGCAAGGCGGTCGTCTTCGATGGGCCGGAGGATTATCACAAGAACATCGACAATCCGTCGCTCGGCATCGACGAGTACACGATCCTTTTCATGCGCGGGGCTGGGCCGATCGGCTATCCGGGTGCGGCAGAGGTCGTCAACATGCAGCCGCCTGCGGCCCTCATCAAGAAGGGAGTGCATTCGCTGCCTTGCATTGGCGACGGACGACAGTCGGGCACCTCGGGCTCGCCGTCGATCCTCAACGCCTCGCCGGAGGCTGCGGCCGGCGGCGGGCTGGCGCTGCTCAGGACCGGCGACCGGGTCCGCATCGACCTGAAAAAGGGCACGGCGAACATCCTGATCTCCGACGAGGAGCTCGCCGAGCGCCGCGCCAAGCTTGAGGGCAATGGCGGCTACCACTTCCCGAAGCACCAGACGCCCTGGCAGGAGATCCAGCGCGGCATGGTCGACCAGCTCGCGCAGGGCATGGTGCTGAAGCCTGCCGTGAAATACCAGGACGTGGCGCATACGAGGGGCGTACCGCGCGACAATCACTGACGGACCGATATGGCAAAGAAGAAGAGCTCGGCCGGCGGGGCAAAGAATCCAAGCCGCAAGGAGTTGGAGGCGCTCGATCGGGCTCAGGAGCTCGTCTACGACGCCTGGGACGCGACTACAGCAAAGCGGCGGTTGGAGCTTGCCACCAAGGCAATCGAGATCAGTCCGCTTTGCGCTGACGCCTGGTTGGTCCTCGCGCAGATTGCCGAGCCGGGTTCCGATGAGCAAATGGAGCTGCTCTTACGCGCCGTCGACGCGGGCAAGACTGCGCTTGGCGGCTCCTTCGACGAAATGATCGGGGAGTTTTGGGGCTGGTTCGAGACCCGGCCCTACATGCGTGCACGGCAGGTGCTTGCGACCACTCTGTGGGATCGAGGACTTCGGGATGACGCAATAGCCCATGTGTGGGATATGCTCCTTCTCAATCCTAACGACAACCAGGGCGTGCGCTATCTCCTTATCGGTTATCTCGCCGAAACGGATCGGCATGCCGAAATCGAGCGGTTGAAGGAGTCCTACCCGGGAGAAGACATGGCGATGTGGTTATGGCCCCTTGCGCTTGCGGCATTCCGTCGTGACGGCGACAGCCCCGCCAGCCGGCTAGCGCTCGGCTCTGCGCTGGACAGCAATGCCTTCGTTCCGGCTTACCTTCTGGGGAAAAAGAAGTTGCCGAAACAATTACCCGACCACTACGGCATTGGCGACCGCAACGAAGCGGTGCTTTTTGCTGACGGGTTCGGCTCCTCGTGGTCGGCGACCCCGGGTGCACTCGACTGGTTACGGACTAAAATCGCCAAATAGCTGCGAAGCGCGGTTGCGCCTGTGCTCGCGCTGCGGCCAGTCGCCTCACATCGCCGTTCTTGTCACACCAGCTCGTATAGCGTTCCCCTTCTGCAGGGATCTGTCGCGGTCTGGTGCGTGAAAACTGATTGCATTCGGAGATCAGTTCGCTAAGCTGGTTGCAAATTGCAATTATACAGCCGGTTCATGCTCTGCAATGTCGAGAAGAGGCGACAATGACGGAAGCTGGCAAGGTCGCGGCCGCCGCCAAGGCGATCCGAACGGACGGCATCGAAATTGCGACAGAGGACTTCGGCGATCCGGCGCATCCGCCCGTCCTGCTGATCATGGGTGCAATGGCATCGATGCTATGGTGGCCGGACGAGTTCTGCCGGAGATTGAGCAACAGCGGCCGCTATGTGATCCGCTTCGATAACCGTGACACCGGTCTTTCGACGAAGTATGAGCACGGCAGACCAGGCTATACGTCCGCCGACATGGTCGATGACGTGGTGCGTGTGCTCGATGGCTACGGTCTCACCTCGGCTCACATCGTCGGCATGTCGATGGGCGGCGCGATCGCACAATCGGTTGCGCTCGAATATCCGCAACGAGTGCTATCGCTGACGGCCATCAGCACATCGCCGGTCGGTATGGACACCTCGCACCTACCGCCGGCGAGGCCGGAGTATCAGGACCATTCCGCTGAAGCCGGCCAGGTTAACTGGTCGGACCGGGAGCAGGCGGTCCGCTCGATGGTTGAGGAAATGCGCGTGCTGGCAAGTCCTGCGCACCCTTTCGACAAGAGAACTGCAAGGCGATTCGTGGAGAGCGATTTCGACCGCTCGAATTCCTTCGCCAGCGCCGCCAATCACTTCCTGCTCGAAAGCGGAAGGAAGCTTCGCGGTCGGATGGCCGAGTTGCGCGTGCCGCTCCTCGTCATTCATGGGACGGCCGATCCCCTCTTTCCGATCGAGCATGGCGAAGCGCTCGCCCGGGCAGTCCCGGGTGCGAAACTTGTGCGCCTGGAAGGCGGCGGCCATGAGTTGAACGAGGCGTACTGGCCGCTGATCATCGACGCGATAGAAGGGCACACGCAAAGCCATACTTAAGTTGTTGCTTCACCATTGACATCCGCAGGGGGCTAGCATTAGTTAAGTAAGCACTTCAGTGTTTCGAGCCAGATCGAGTAGCAACATGTCCCTCACGCTCCACTACCACCCGCTGGCCTCCTTCTGCTGGAAGGTGCTGATCGCGCTGTATGAGAACGACACTCCGTTTGAGAAGCTGGTCGTCGATCTTGGGGACGAGGCCTCGCGAGCTGCCTTCTTCAAGCTCTGGCCGGTCGGCAAGTTCCCGGTGCTCCAGGACAAGGCGCGAGATCGGATCGTGCCGGAATCCTCAATCGTCATCGACTATCTCGATCAGTATTTTCCCGGACGCGTTACCTTCGTTCCCAAGGATCCGGAACTTGCCCGGCAAACGCGGCTCGCCGATCGGTTCTTCGACCTCTACGTGCACGAGCCGTTGCAGAAGATCGTGGGGGACAAGATAAGGCCTGAAGGCAGCCATGATTTGTTTGGCGTCGAGAGGGCTCGGCAGATGCTCCAGACGGCCTATGCGCTGATCGACGAGGACATTCGTTCAAAGACCTGGGCGATAGGCGGTGATTTCACGCTCGCAGACTGCTCGGCTTTCCCCGCCCTCTTCTACGCGGACAAGGTCGAGCCGTTGACGAGCAAATACCGGAACGCCGCCCGCTATCTCGAACGTCTGTCCACCCGCCCCTCGGTGGCTCGGGTCGTCGAGGAGGCCCAGCCCTATATGCCGCTCTTCCCATTCTACGAGCCGGAGCAGGCGTGAGGCGTTGCTGCACGACCCCGCCCAGCTCGATCTGATGTTTCAGGCGCTTGCCGATCCCGGCCGGCGCCGGATGGTCGAACGCCTGTCGCGCGGTCCGGCTTCGGTCAGCGAGCTCGCCGAGCCCCTCGACATGTCTCTGTCGGCGGTCATGCAGCACCTCCATCTGTTGGAGACGAGTGGGCTGGTCGTTTCCGAGAAGATCGGCCGCGTCCGAACCTGCCGCATCGAGCCGAAGGCGCTCGGAGATGTCGAGCGTTGGATTTCCGAGCGTCGCAGGAGCTGGGAAGGGCGGCTCGACCGCCTCGGCGACTTCCTTGCCGAAACGGCCCCAGGTGAGGAAAAGGGAGGGAAAACATGACCGAACGATCCGTCGAACAGTCCGCGATCGCGATCGTACCGCCACTGAACCATGACACGATCGTGCTGGAGCGCACCTACGAGGCGAAGCCGGCCCGCGTGTTCGAGGCCTTTGCGAGCCCCGAGGCGCGGATGCGATGGGGAGTCCCCTCGGCCCATGTCGAGCTCGAGTATGATCAGGCGGATTTCCGGATAGGCGGCATGGATGTCAGCCGTTGTGGCCCGCGCGGCAATCTGGTCTACCGTGTCGAGACCCGCTACCGCGACATCGTTCCGCAACGGCGCATCATCTCGACCGAAATCGTCTCGGAAGGAGGCATTACGCTGTGCTTCGCCTTGATAACAGTTGAGCTTCTCGAGGCTGGCAGCGGTACGCGGATCATTCTCACAGATCAGGTCGGTGCGTTCGGCGGCAGGAGCATGATCGACGGCCACAGGGCCGGGCATGCTGGCGCCCTCGACAATCTGGCTGCCGAGCTGCGGCGTTAATGCGTCAGGGTAGATTCACACAGGAGGCAGTCATGAAACTCTACTGCGGTGTCGGGCCGAATTCGTATCGCGTACGCATCTTCATGGCAGAGAAGGGCGTCGATCTCCCTCGTGTCGAGGTGGACCTTTTCAAGGGCGAGCACAAATTTCCGGAATTCCTGAAGCTCAATTCGCTCGGGCAGATCCCGGTTCTCATGCTCGACGACGGGACTGTCATCACAGAGAGTGTCGCGATCTGCCGTTATCTGGAGGAGCTCAATCCCGAGCCGCCCTTGTTTGGAAGGGAACCCGTTGGCCGCGCCAAGGTCGAGATGTGGAATCGGCGGGTGGAGCTGCAGGTCATGGGGACGATCGGCGACTATACCTTCCACACCAACGAGTTCTTCAAAGATCGCGTGCCTCAGTTCCCGGGATTCGGGGAGGCACAGAAGCTGAACGTTCCCAGAAAATGGGAATGGCTCGATCGCGAGATGGCCGACGGCCGCCCCTTCATTGCCGGCGAGCAATTCTCGATCGCCGACATTACGGCAGGCGTGGCCGCGTGGCTGGGCGAGTTCTTCGAGATCGAGCGGCCAGCCTCGCTGCCGAATGTCAACCGCTGGCTGGAACGCGTGCGCTCGCGCCCGAGTTGGAATGCTCAGTAATCTCCAGTGCTGCGGCTCGCCGCTGCAGTTGGCAACCGGAAATCGAATGAGGATTTCATGACCGAACGTTCCGTCACCCACGCGACCTTTACGATCGAGCGGACCTATGCGGCCGTTCCTTCGCGTGTATTCCACGCGCTTTCCGACAAGGCTGCAAAGAGCAGATGGTTCGTCGGCCCCGACGAATGGCGCCAGGAGCGGTTTGAGATGGACTTCCGCGTCGGCGGCCGCGAGGTCAACAGCGGCAGGCCGAAGGGGGGTGAACTGCACACCTTCGACGCGATCTATCATGACATCGTAGAGGACCAGCGCATCGTCTATTCCTACGACATGCATATCGGCGACACGCGCATCTCGGTGTCGCTCGCCACCATAGTGCTTATCCCGGAACAAGGCGGCACCCGCCTTGTCTTCACGGAGCAGGCCGCCTTTCTCGATGGCTATGACGACGCAGGCAACCGCGAGCGCGGCACGCGCGACCTGCTCGATGCGCTGGGCAGGGCGCTGGGGTAGGGCGGCAGTCAGATAGGTCGCCGAGGGACAGTTTGCTTCTTGCCGCGGAAAGGCGCTGCATTTTGCCGAAGTCGCGCTGACGTTAAAAACTAGGCTGTCCCCAACGCCCCTCTTGCCGCATGCTGGCATTCCGCAGCCGCGGAAGCTAAGAGGCGCAGCAGCGACCGATCGGCCGCTTCCTCGATCTGCGCTCGTGCCGCCCGGGCCGGTCCGTGACAAGTCCAGTCATCGTGCGGCGGGTTGATGAATGAATTCCGTGCAGGTCGCAGGACCGGTCGTCGCCGCCCAGCGCTGGCTTACAATCCTGCAAAAACTCTCCGCCACGCCTGCGCGCGCGATCGCGACGCTGGTCGCTACACACATCATCTTCCTCGCGCTGCTGCCTTTCCCGGTCAGCTCGGCACCGCCGATCGACGTCGTCGAAGGCTTGATCTGGGGGCAGGAATGGCTGCTCGGCACGCATAAGCTGCCGACCATGCCGGCCTGGCTGATCGAGATTTCGTTCCGGCTGACAGGCAGCCCGATCCTTGGGCCGTATTTGCTCAGCCAGCTCTGCGTCGCGCTTTCCTACATCTTCGTCTTCATGGCCGGCTGCCGGCTGACCACGACGGCAAATGCGCTTGCTGGCACCCTGCTCACCGCTGGCATCGTCTATTTCAACTGGACCACGCCGGAGTTCAACCACAACGTTATCCAGATGCCGATCTGGGCGGCGACATTCCTGCTGTTCACGGTGATCCGCGAGGATGCAGGCCGACCCGGCCCCTGGCTGGCGCTCGGCGTGCTGGCCGGCCTCGGTATATACGCCAAGTACAGCGTCGTTGTCCTCTATGTCGCGCTGGGCTTCTGGACGCTGATCGATGGCAGGATGCGGCGTGCCTTCCTGACGCCGTGGCCGTGGCTCGCCGTCGCCTTGTCGCTGCTCGTGGCGGCTCCGCACGTCTATTGGCTGGTAGAGCACGATTTCGCGCCCATTGGCTATGTCGAGTCGCGGGCAGCGGGCGGCGGCTCGCTGCTTCCTCCGATCAAATGGATCCTGGTGCAGATCGCTTGCCAGCTGCCTATCGGCCTGCTGCTGGCGATCACCGGCATGCGCAGGATCATGTCGCTTCCACGCCGGACGGAGGATGGCGGCAACCTCGCCTATGTCGCCTTCATCGCGCTCGCCCCGGCGCTGGCAACAGCGCTTCTCGCCGCAATCTCCGGTTCGAAGCCGCAGAACATGTGGGGCATGCCCATGTTCGCGCCATCGGGACTGCTGGTCGTGCTCCTTTTGCGGCGTGAGTGGAGCTATCCGCTGGTCCAGCGTCTGTGGGTCGCGACAATCGGCCTTGTCGCCGTCGTGGGCGTGGCTTTCACGATCAACATCGTCGTCAGTCGCGGCATCAGCCAGCCGATCCGCAATGCCTGGCCGATGGCCGAGATCGCGGACAAGGCGCGTGAAGCCTGGGCCGCGAGCACGCCCGCGAAGCTTCAGGTCGTGTCGGGTGAAAGATGGCTCGCCGGTCTCGTGTCTGCCGGACTTCCCGAGCGCCCGCACGTCATCCATGACGGTGTACTCGCCAACTCGCCATGGTTGGACGAGGACCGGCTGCGCAAGGATGGCGTGCTCTATGTCTGGCGGGGGAAAGATCAGCCCCCGGGCCTCATTCCGGAGGGCACGCCGATTGCGGCGACGGGAAGCTTCGAGATCGCCGGCGTCTCGGAACGCGATCGCGTCGTAAGCTATGCGGTAAGGCTGCCGGAAGCGCGGTAAGTCCCCAGCGCTTGCTCACCCACCCATCGATTTGCGCGGCAAGTGGATCAGATTGCCGAATTTGGCGCGCAGCCGGTCATCGAGCGCGCGCGCCACGTGGCGCGGGAAGCGCGAGGACAGGATGCGCTTCTTCTCCTCGATTGCGCGGGAGAGGATATCGGGCTTGCCCTTCTCGTTCCATTCCTTGGGGGAGAAACGGTCGCCGACGGCGGGGTAAAAATATTCGGACTGCATCAGGCCGAGCGTCTGCCGATGCCCGAGAAAATGGCCGGGCCCGTTCAGGCAGACATCCGCGATGGTGTCGACCGACAGCGTGTTGTCGGAGACCTCGATGCCGCGCACGCTGCGCAGGCAGTAACCCAGCATGTCGTTGTCGACGATCAGGCTTTCCAGGCAGAAGCCGAGCAGCGAGGCATGCATGCCGGCCGATTCGTAGATGAGGTTGAGGCCGGAGAGCCCGGCCATGACGTTGGTTATGCCTTTCTCGTATCCGGCCTGGATGTCGGGCAGCTTGGAGTCTGCCATGCCCGCCGCCGAGCCGCCGGGCAGGTTGTAGAACTGGGCCATCTGCGCGCAGGCTGCGGTGAGCAGGGCCTGCTCGGCCGAGCCGCCCGACATCGCGCCGGTCCTGAGATCCGAGACGAAGGGCCAGGTGCCGAAGATCGCAGGGTGTCCGGGCTTCAGCGCATTCACATAGATCAAGCCGACAAGCACCTCGGCAACGGCCTGCACCACGGCGCCGGCGATCGCGGCGGGTGCGGTGGCGCCGGCCTGTCCGGCCGAGAGCAGCAGGATCGGAATGCCGCCGGCGACGCAGGCCTCCAGCACGCCACAGGCGTCCTCGGCGAATTTCATCGGCGGCACGACGAAACAGTTGGAATTGGAGACGAAGGGCCGCGCCCGGAAATTCTCCTCGCCGCCGGCGATCATGTAGAGCATCTCCAGCGCCGGGGCGACGTTCTCGCGCACAGTAAAGCTCGTGCCGACGTGCTTGGACGTGCCCATCACGCAGGCGTAGAGCGTATTGAAGTCCATCGCGAGCGGGTCGGGGATGTCGCGCGGCACCATCGGCCGCTGGAAAAAATGGATGTTGTCGAGCCCGTCGACGATGCGGGCCGCGTCATAGATGTCCTGAAGCTGCGACTCGCGATATTCGCGCTTCTCCACATCGACCAGATGGACGGCGGCACCGGCTGTGCCATAGTGCACCCTGGAGCCCTGGATCACCATGTCGTGCCTGGGATCCTGGCCGTGCAGAGTGAAGTTCCTCGCCGCGTTCTTGACCGTTGCCTCGACCAGCCGTCGCGGAAAGCGCAGCCGACCGTCTTCGCCGAGCGTCGCACCGACGCGGATCAGCGCATCGATGCAGCTTGGGATCGCATTGGCGAAGCCGACTGTCTCCAGTACCGTCAGCACGGCCTCGTGGATGCGCGCCAGATCGTCCTCCTGAAGCGGCTTGTAACGGCCGCCCTCCAGGCCGGCTCGGACCGGCCGGATGTCCTCCGCCAGCGGCGCCGATCGCATTGCGCGTCGTGCCTCGCGTCCTCCAGCACGCCGGCCACGCGTGGTGACCGCCGCTTCCTGTTCGTCAAGCGTCGTCGACATTCTCAGCTCCGGTTCCCAGGGTTGGTCTGCGTCTTGCTGCGCTGATCCAACCGTCGCTTCTTTTGGCAACTATGCAGCCAGGCGGGCCGAAGCCTTTGAGCCACCAGATTCGGCCAGATGAGCCAGGACGCGCTGATGAGAGCGTTCCTCTTTCCGCCTCCGGCACGGCAATCGCCTATGAGGTCGACCCCCACTCCGCCTCGCGATCGGCAATCGCCTTGCGCTAGCGGGCAGAAGGAAAACGGTCGCCTCAAGCCGCCGCTGGACGCCTGCCCGCAGCGGTTGCAAGCTCGCGGATTCCGGGCTCGATGTGTTGCAGCGCGATCGACGAGATCCCGAGCCTCATGAATCGCGTCGGCTTGTCGACGCGATTGAAGAAGCGGTCGCCGGGCTCGATGATGACACTGCGGCAGGAAGCCGCGTCGGCCAGCGCACGAGAGTCCGTTCCTTGCGGCCCCTCGAGCCAGAGCGAGGTACCGCCGGCCGAGTCGGTCGAGCGCCAGTCCGGCAGGAATGCCGAGATTGCCTGGACCAATCGCTTGCGCCTCTCGTCGAAGGCGGTCGAAAGCCGGCGCACCAGCGCTTCGTGATGGCCGAGCGACAGGAACAGCGCCACCGCGCGCTGATTGTTGGCTGGCGGATGCCTGAGCATGAAACGGCGCAGCGCCCGAAGCTCCGCCACCAAGTCGGCCGAGGCGACGATGTAGCCGAGCCTCAGGCCCGGCGCGAGCGTCTTCGACATCGAGCCGACATAGATCACGCGGCCGGATCGATCGAGGCTCTTCAATGCCTGCTGCGGCGCCTCGTCGATGAGCTGGCTGTCGTAGCCGTCCTCGATGACGATCTGGTTGTACTGCTGCGCTCGGTTGAGCAGGTCCTGCCGCCGCTCCGCGCTGAGCGGCACCATGGTCGGGCAGTGATGGCTGGGCGTCACGAAGACGAAGTCGGCGTCGGTCGGGACCGCGCCGGTGACAATTCCGGACTTGTCCACCGGGACCGGCTCCACTTCGGCGCCGGCCAGCCGGAAGATGCTGCGCGCGTCCGGATAGCCGGGGTCTTCCATAGCGACCTTGGTGCCCTTGCCCATCAGCAGCGTTGCCAGCATGTAGAGCGCATTCTGCGCGCCGAGTGTGACGATGATCTCGTCGGGATTGGCGAATATGCCGCGCCTGGGCAGGAGGCGTGCCTGGATCTGCTCGATCAGCAGCGGGTCGTCGCGGTCGACCATGTCCGCCGCCCAGTTGCGGATTTCCAGCACTGCCAGCGCCATGCGGTTGCATTCGCGCCATTCGGCGGTCGGAAACAGTGCAGGGTCGAACTGGCCGTAGACGAAGGGATAGGAATATTTGATCCAGTTGTCATGTTTGGCAGGCTTCGGCATCTCGCTTGCCGCAATGCGGCGCCGCGACTTCCAGTCGATCTCGGCCACCGCGCCGCCATTGGCCTTCTGAGCCGGCTTGGCAGGAGCAGCCAGGATTTCAGGGTTGACGAAATGGCCGCGCCGCTCGCGCGCGATCAGGAAACCCTGGTCGACGAGCTGCTGAAAGGCGAGCACGACCGTGCCCCGCGCGACGCCGAGCTTCTCGGCGAGCACGCGGCAGGACGGGAGCGGCATCGAAGCCGCGATCTGACGGTCGAGAATGGCCGCGACGATAGCCTGCCTGATTTGGGCTTGCAGCGTCTGGCCAGACTCGGCCGAAATCCGGAACAGCCCCGACCAAATTGCTGTATCGTTCCTTTGCGCCATGGCGTGTCCTGGCAGTCTCTGCCTAGCAGTCTTTTATCTTGAGTGGACCTATAGACGATTTTTTTTGGTCTAACCAGTTGCGCCAACAAGAAATGTCAAGGTTCATGACATAGGCCAGCGGCATCGCTTTTTCGTGATGCGCGCGACGGAATTGCATGGCTCGACGGGGCGTGACATGGGAAGGCGTCTCGCTCTAAGCTTGCTTCAGCAACACCCGATCCGGAGGGTAATCCCGTGACACGCTCTGCATTCGAGAAGAAGCTGGACGAACTGCGCAGCCACCGCCTTTCCGCTACCCCTCGGAACATGCGCAAGGCCTTTGCCGACGACCCGCAGCGGTTCTCGAAATTCTCCGCATCGCTGGGCGGGTTCCTGCTCGACTGGTCGAAATGCGCCGTCACGCCAGAGACAATGAAGCTTTTGGTCGAGCTCGCCGCTGCCGCAGGCGTCGAGGCGCGACGCGACGCGATGTTCGCGGGCGAGAAGATCAACATCACCGAAGACCGGGCAGTGCTTCATGTCGCGCTGCGCGCGCCCGACACGGAGCGCATCGTTGTCGACGGCGAGAACGTCGTGCCGGAAGTGCACAAGGTTCTCGATGCCATGGCCGAATTCGCCGACGCGGTGCGGTCGGGCAGGGCGCGCGGTGCCACCGGCAAGAACATCACCGATGTCGTCAATATCGGCATAGGCGGCTCGGATCTCGGGCCGGCCATGGCCACGCTGGCGCTCTCGCCATACCATGACGGCCCGCGCGCACATTTTGTTTCGAACATCGACGGCGCGCATATTGCCGACACGCTGAAGGGCCTCGATGCCGAGACGACGCTTTTCATTATCGCGTCGAAGACGTTCACGACAGTCGAGACGATGACCAATGCGGAGACTGCCCGCAAATGGGTGGCCGAGGCGCTGGGCCCGGAGGCTACGCCGCACCATTTCGTTGCAGTCTCGACCGCGCTCGATAAGGTCGCTGCCTTCGGCATCGCTCCGGAGCGGGTCTTCGGTTTCTGGGATTGGGTCGGCGGCCGCTATTCGCTGTGGTCGGCAATCGGCCTTCCGATCATGATTGCAATCGGGCCCCGGAATTTCCGCGCTTTTCTCGACGGCGCGCATGAGATGGACAACCATTTCGCGACTGCCGAACCGCTCGAGAACTTGCCTTTCCTGCTCGGCTTGATCGGCTTCTGGCATCGCGTCGTATGCGGCTATCCCGCGCGCGCCGTGATCCCCTATGACCAGCGGCTTGCCCGGCTGCCGGCCTATCTCCAGCAGCTCGATATGGAATCGAACGGCAAGACCACGACGCTCGACGGCTCGGCAGCGGCGACTCCGACCGGCCCGCTGGTCTGGGGCGAGCCCGGCACCAATGGCCAGCACGCTTTCTTCCAGCTCCTGCACCAGGGCACGGACGTCATCCCCATCGAGTTCATTGCCGCCGCGAACGGCCACGAACCGCATCTTCGCCACCACCACGACCTGCTCCTCGCCAATTGCCTTGCGCAATCCGAAGCGCTGATGCGCGGCCGCACGCTGGAGGAGGCGAAAGCGCAGATGACCGCGCGCGGCATGAAGCCGGCCGATGTGGAGCGGATCGCGCCGCATCGCGTCTTTTCCGGCAACCGGCCGTCGCTGACGATGATCTATGAGAAGCTCGACCCCGCCACGCTCGGCCGTCTGATCGCGCTCTACGAGCACCGGGTTTTCGTCGAGGGCACGCTGTTCAATATCAACTCCTTCGACCAATGGGGCGTCGAGCTCGGCAAGGAGCTGGCGACCGGATTGCTGCCCGTCGTCGAGGGCAAGGAAGATGCCGCAAAGAGCGGCGCCTCGACGGCAGGCCTCGTGCGCCATATCCACGCTTTGCGCGCGGGGTAGGGGCTTGGGGCTGATCAAGGGAATTCTGTTCGACAAGGACGGCACGCTTGTCGATTTCGACGCGACCTGGTTCGCGATTGGCGACAGCATGGCGCTGAAGGCGGCCGGCGGCGACCGCAAGCGGGCCAACGACCTGCTCGCGGCGGCCGGCTACGATTTCGCCGCCGGCAAGTTTCGCGCCGACTCCGTCTTTGCCGCAGGCACCAATGCCGACATCGTCGCGCTCTGGTACCCCGAGGCCGATCCGGCCAGGCGCGGGTCCATCGTCGCCGAATTCGACAGGTTCACCGCCGAAGCCGGAGCTGCGGGATGCGTCCCGCTCCCGGGCAGCCGGGAAGCCGTCGCCACGCTGCACGCGTCGGGCTATCGCCTGGGCGTCGCGACCAATGATTCCACGACAGGCGCGGAGAAGACGCTGCTCACGCTCGGTGTCGCTCATATGTTCGACGCGGCTTACGGCTATGATGCAGTCCCACGGCCGAAGCCCGCGCCGGACACGATCATCGCCTTTGCCGATATGACCGGCCTGAAGCCGTCCGAGATTGCTATGGTCGGCGACAATCGTCACGATCTCGAAATGGCGCGCGCCGGCGGAGCAGGGCTTGCCGTTGGTGTGCTTTCCGGAACAGGAACGCGCGACAGCCTTGCTTCCATGGCGGATGTGATCCTCGACTCGATCGCGGACCTGCCTGCTTTGCTGGATCGCTGATCCGAGCGGAATGGGCGCCCCTCCCACCGCTGCCATCTCGGGCAAAGTCAGACGCGACCTGAACATGGAATCGCGAGATTTCGAAGATTATCTGTTCGGATGGCCGACAAATGCCGAGGAAGGACCATCGCTCGCCGAGGCCGACGGAAGACGTGAACTCCGTCGCTTCAGCGCGTCGCAGGCAGCTCGATCCGCTCGAGTTCATCAAAACGAACCTGCCGATCGAGCCTGTTCCTGCAATTCCCGACATCCGCCTCCACATGGCTCGTCCGGCGAGCAACCTATGGCGTCTCGTCAGGCAGGGGCCCGGGAACTTCGATCCGCCGTCGCCATATTGGGCCTATCTCTGGGCCGGCGGCGCGGCTCTCGCCCGCTACTTCCTTGATCATCCGGAAATGGTGAAAGGCCGTCGAGTGCTCGATCTCGGCGCCGGTTCCGGAATTGTCGGTATCGCTGCAGCCAAGGCCGGCGCGAGCAAGGTGATCGCCGCCGACATCGATCCCTATGCCGCCTTGGCAGTCGATCTCAATGCGGCGGCGAACGGCGTTGCCGTAGAGACGATCGTCGGCGACATCATGGGGGGCTCTGCGCCCCCGGCGGATATCGTTGGGATCGGCGATCTGTTCTACGAGGCCGACCTCGCCGAACGCGTTCTGGGGTTCCTGGACAGCTGCCTTGCTGCCGGCATGACGACGCTGATCGGCGATCCTGGCAGGACCTATCTGCCTCGCTCACGGCTTCGGCTTCTGGCCGAATATTCGGTGCCCGATTTCGGCGATGTCAAAGGCGCGGCGATGAGCATTGGCTGCGTGTTCATGCTCGACCCGGCGCAGGTCGCGCCGAGTGTGAGAAACGCCGGGTAGCGCAATCAAAAGGCTAGATCGGCGTGCGATCGAATCGAACGCACGCCATCCAGCCCGTCGGCCGGCGGCTGAAGCTACTCCTGCAGTTTCGGCGGCTGCTTGCCGGTGACGCTGTGAGTCTGCTCGAGGAACGGCCTGACCTCGATGCTCCCCATGGCGGCCATGGGGCTCTCCATAGCCAGGCCCATTGCTTCATTGAGATCGCGTGCCTCGATCAGGAAGAAGCCGCCAAGGTGCTCTTTGGTCTCGGCGAACGGCCCGTCGGTGCTCGACATCCTGCCGTTGCGCAGGCGGATGGTGACCGCCGTCTCCGGCGGTTGCAGCGGTTGCGCCAGGATCAGCCGGCCGCTGTTTCGGACCTTCCAGTCGAAGTCGACGGAGTCGTCGGTCAGTTCTCTGCTGTCCTTCTCCGACAGCCCCTCCATGAGGCTGGCGTCGACATAGACGAGGCAAGCGTACTTCATCCGAGATCTCCTTTTGGAATGCGCGCAAGAATAGTCGTTGCCGCTGTTCCAATTCGACACTGGCAGGATTTTCTTTTTTCTCGATAGGCTGAGCTTATGGATAGGTTGAGCTTAGTCCAAGTTTATGTTGACGGACGGAGTTGTAGGGTGCTCACTGGCGCGGCCTATCGAACGCGAAGGAGATCGGGATCATGGATCTTGATCCAGTCATGCTGTCACGGCTGCAGTTTGCTTGGGTTGTCGGCTGGCACATTCTCCTGCCTGCATTCACGGTCGGGCTGGCATCGTTCATAGCCTTTCTCGAGGGCGCATATCTTTTCACGCAGCGCTCCGTCTTCATCGACCTTTCCACCTTCTGGCTCAAGATTTTTGCAATCTCCTTCGGCATGGGTGTGGTCAGCGGCATCGTCATGCCGTTCCAGTTCGGAACCAACTGGAGCCGGTTCTCCGACGCTTCCGCCAACATCATTTCGCCGCTGCTGGCTTATGAGGGCCTGACGGCCTTCTTCCTGGAGGCGACCTTCCTCGGGGTGCTGCTGTTCGGGCGCAAGCTGGTTTCGACGCCGATGCACTTCGTGGCGGCGCTGCTGGTCGCAGCCGGCACGCTGTTCTCGTCGTTCTGGATACTGGCTACCAACAGCTGGATGCAGACGCCATCAGGCTACGAGGTGATCGATGGCCGTTATTTTCCGAAGGACTGGATCGAGGCAATCTTCAATCCATCCTTCCCCTACCGGCTCGCCCACACAGTCAGCGCCTTCTATGTAACGACCGCTTTCGTGGTGCTTGGCGTCGGCGCTTATACGATGCGCGCAGGTCGGGCCATCATGCACGGCCGGACGATGCTGCTGCTCGCTCTATGGTTTCTCGCGATCTTCGTTCCATTGCAGGCCATCCTCGGGGACTTGCATGGGGTGAATACCCTCGAGCACCAGCCGGCCAAGCTCGCCGCCATCGAAGGCCTTTGGGAAACCGGACGAGGCGTGCCTGCCTCGATAGTCGCCTGGCCGGATCAGGCTCAGGAGCGCAACATCGGCGAGATCGCCATTCCTAAGCTCGGAAGTCTCTACCTCACGCATTCATGGGACGGCGAAGTCAAGGGGCTCAAGGATTTCCCGCCCGATCAGCGCCCGCCGGTCGCGATCGTGTATTTCGCGTTCCGTATCATGGTCGGCATTGCCGTGCTGATGCTGCTTACGGTCGCGACTGGTTTCGTATTGATGGTGCGCAACCGCCTCGATGAGACGAGGTGGTATCTGCGCGTCTGCCAGGTGATGGCCGGAGCCGGTTTCGTCGCCGTCATAGCCGGTTGGACGACCACCGAGGTCGGGCGACAGCCCTGGACCATCTACGGGCTGATGCGCACGGCAGAGTCGGTCTCGCCGTCGCTGACCGGCTCGGACGTGCTCATTTCGCTCCTGCTTTATGTACTCGTCTATCTCATCGTCTATCCGGTCGGCCTTTTCCTCATGCTGAGACTGGTCTGGAAGGGACCTGCCGTGACCGAGGAGGAGGCGGAGCCAATCGAAGCAGGTCATCCGAAAGGGCCGATCGAAGCCCTGCAACCCGCGCCGGAGGCTGTTCCGTGATGGCCCTCGACCTCGTTCCGGTCTGGACCGTAATCCTTGGCGTAGGCGTGTTCCTCTACGTTGCCCTCGACGGTTTCGATCTCGGCGTCGGCATGCTCTACAACTTCGCCGGCAGCCGCGAGGATCGCAACCTGATCATGAACTCGATCGCGCCGATCTGGGACGGCAACGAGACATGGCTGATCCTCGGGAGCGTCGGCCTCTACGCCGCATTTCCGCTGGCGTTCGCGATCATCATTCCGGCGGTCTACTTCCCAGTGCTGCTCATGCTGCTTGCCTTGATCTTCAGAGGGCTTGCGTTCGAGTTCCGTTATCGCGACGCAGAGCACCGGACGTTCTGGGATCACGGCTTTGCCTGGGGCTCGGCGCTGGCCGCCTTTGCACAGGGTCTGGTTCTCGGCGCGTTCATACAAGGGTTCCAGGTCGACGGCAGGCACTTTGCCGGCGGCTCATTCGATTTTTTGACGCCGTTTTCCGTGGTTGTCGGCCTGTGCCTGGTGGCTGGCTATTCGCTGCTCGGGGCCGGCTGGCTGATCATCAAGACCGAGGGAGAACTGCAGGCCTGGGCACGCAGGCTCGGGCGCGGCAGCTTTGTCGCGACGACCGCCGCGATCGTCATTGTGAGTGTTTGGACTCCGCTTTCCGATGCGGCCATCGCGGCGCGGTGGTTCAGCTGGCCGAACATCCTCTATCTCGCGCCGGTGCCTATCATCACCGCGGCGCTGGTCTGGTATGTCTGGCGTGCCCTCAACAGCACCTCGGATTTCGGTCCGTTTGTCGGCTCGTTGGCCCTCTTCGCCATGTCCTATATCGGCATCGCCATCAGCCTGTGGCCGATGATCGTGCCGAGGCACTACACGCTCGATCAGGCTGCGGCCTCGCCGAGTACGCAGGCGTTCCTTCTGATAGGCACGCTCTTCCTGCTGCCGATCGTCCTGGTCTACACGGCGTGGTCCTATTGGGTGTTTCGCGGCAAGGTGAGGGCCGACATCGGGTACCATTGATAGAAGTCAGCCCTTAAGCTCCCTTCTCAGGATCTTGCCCACATTGCTCTTCGGCAGTTCGGTGCGGAATTCGATATATTTCGGCCGCTTGTAGCCGGTGAGATTTTCCCTGCAATAGGCGACAAGGTCCTCGACTGTCAGGTTCGGGTCTTTCTTGACGACGAACAGCTTCGGCACCTCCCCGGAACGCTCGTCGGGCACGCCGATGGCTGCCACCTCGAGCACGCCTGGATGGCGCGCGACCACGTCCTCCAACTCGTTCGGATAGACGTTGAAACCTGAGACGAGGATCATGTCCTTCTTGCGGTCGACGATGGTGATGAAGCCGCGCTCGTCCATGAACCCCATGTCGCCGGTGGCGAAGAAACCGTCCCGGGTCATGACTTTCACGGTCTCGTCGGGGCGGTTCCAGTAGCCCGCCATCACCTGCGGGCCGCGTATGCAGATCTCGCCGACCTGGCCAAGCGGTAGGTCCTTGCCCTTGTCGTCGCGGATGGCGATCTCTGTGGACGGGAGCGGCAGGCCGATCGTGCCGGTGAATTCCGACACGCTGAACCGGTTGGCGGTTGCGACCGGCGAGGTCTCCGACAGGCCGTAGCCTTCGGTGATCGGGCAGCCGGTGAGCTCAAGCCAGCGCTTGGCTACGGCACGCTGCACAGCCATGCCGCCGGCGAGCGTCAACACCAGCGGCTTGAAATCCAGCTTGTGGAACTCCTCATTGTTGAGGAGCGCGTTGAAGAGAGTGTTGAGCCCGACGAAGATGTGGAACGGCCGCTTTCCCAGTTCCTTCACGAAGCCCGGAATGTCGCGCGGATTGGGGATCATGACGTTGTTGGCGCCTTGCTGCATTCCCATCAGCGCATTCACGGTAAGCGCGAAGATATGGTAGAGCGGCAGCGCGCAGACATAGGTGAGGTTTGCCGGCATCGGTTTCACCGCATAGGCGTCCTCTACCCAGGCGGCGTTTTGCGCGACATTGGCGAGGACGTTGCGGTGGAGCAGGATGGCGCCTTTGGCGACGCCCGTCGTACCCCCCGTATATTGCAGGAAGGCGATGTCGTCGCCGTCGACCCTGGCGGGCCGGAACGTTTTCCGGGCGCCGATCTTCAGCGCCTCGTTGAACTTGATGTGCCCGGGCAGCGACCACTCCGGCACCATCTTTTTGACGTGCCGCACCACCAGATTGACGACGAGGCCCTTGAGGCCGAGCAGGTCGCCCATCGAGGCCACGATCACATGCTTGACCGACGTGTTGGAGATCGCCGCTTTCAAGGTCTTGGCGAAATTCTCCAATATGATGATCGCCTCGGCGCCGGAATCCCTGAGCTGGTGCTCGAGCTCGCGGGGCGTGTACAGCGGATTGACGTTTACCACGGTGAAGCCGCCCCGGAGGACTGCCATCATCGAGACGGGGTTTTGCAGGATGTTCGGCATCATCAGCGCGACCCGGGCGCCTTCCCTGAGGCCGGTCGACTGCAGATAACCGCCAAGCTGCGACGAAAGCCGCTCCAACTCGGTGAAGGTGAGCGACTTGCCCATGCAGGTGAAGGCCGGACGTCCAGCATATCGCTTGCAGGCCTCGACCAGGAAATCGCCGATAGATGCGGCCGCGAGCGGTCCGATTTCGGCCGGCACCACTTCGGGATAGCTCTTCAGCCAAGGCTTGTCGGTGCTTTCGATGGGCGAAGCCTCCGATTTGCCGGCGGACGGTGAGGGCGACGAGGCCGGCTGCTTGGCTGCTGCCTGCTTCTTCCCCGATCTCTTGAGAGCAGCCGGCTTGGCCGTTTTCGGGGCGGCAGCCGCGCCCATTCCGTTCGGCGCGGCGGACGCTTGGCCGTTCGGCCGGGCGGCCTCCTCGACCGGCTGAGCAGCCGCGGACTTACGAGACTTTGTCGTTCCGGCTCCGCCTTCCGCTGTTCCCCTCTTTGCCTTCGCCAAGCTTGCCTCCCAGTAACCGATCGATAGGGCTCCTTTGCGAGCGGTGCAGCATTGCGCTGGTCCGCGCGTCATCAAATGGTCTTTTGTTCTCCTATCTACGGTGTCGGCGAAAGCCTGCGCAAGCCTCGCGCCGACCGGCAGCCAGATCTACTCCAGCCCCGCCGATTCACTGGCCAAAGCCCTTGTGCTCGGTCAGGAATGCCCGTTCGTCCGTGGTGCTTGGCCGGCCGAGCACGCGATTGCGGTGCGGGAAGCGCCCGAAGCGTACAATAATGTCTCGGTGTTCGATCGCGTGTTTGAGCGCGTCGCCCGTCAGCGCAGCGAACAGCGAGACGCAGTGCTCCTGGTCGGCGACGTTTTCCGAATGCATGAGCGGCAAGTAGAAGAACATTCTTCGTTCTTCGGAAACTTTCGAATCGAAGTCGCGATCGATCGACTTGCGCGCGATCGCGATCGCGAGATCGTCGGTCGCGAAGGCTTGCGCCTGGCCACGGAACATGTTTCGCGGGAACTGGTCGAAGACGAGGATCGCGGCGAGTGCCGTGTCCGGATCGTCGAACGACATGGACGGCGCTGCCTCGAAGAGCGATGCGTGCAGTCCTGCGAAACGCGTACGGATCGCCTCGTCCGTGGTGTCCTTCTGCTCGAACCAATCCTCGGGCTTGAGCTCTCCGAACCAGAAGGCAAGTACGTCTTCGACCCAATTCTTTCGCATCAAAGCTCTATCTCCACGCAACTCAACGATCCTATCCAATTCCGGTTCACGGCAAGGAATGAAACCTGTCCATGAGGAAATTGGAATGTTTCTTCAATTTCACAAGTCTTTGGATAAAGCCATTCCGCTTACCATGCGGCAGACAAGCGGGGTGTTCCAATGGTTCGGATTCGGTGCTTATATGCGAGCTTCGCTGGCCTGGTTTTGGGGGCCCGCAGCAAACTAAAAGGGGAGTGCAAATGAAAAAAACTAGTTTCGCGGCGGCGTTGCTGGCTGCAACGCTGCTGAGCGGGGTCGCAAGCGCCAAGACGCTCGTCTACTGCTCGGAAGGGTCTCCGGAAGGATTCGACCCAGGTCCCTATACGGCTGGCACCACTTTCGACGCTTCCTCGCGCACGGCCTACAACCGGCTTGTCGAGTTCAAGCATGGCTCTACCGAACTCGAGCCGGGGCTTGCCGAAAGCTGGACCGTGTCCGACGACGGCCTCGAATACACCTTCAAGCTGCGTCCGGGCGTGAAGTTTCAGACCACCGACTTCTTCACTCCGACACGCGAACTCAATGCAGATGACGTCATTTACTCCTTCGATCGTCAGCTCAAGGCGGATAATCCCTGGAACAAATATATTGCCGGTATCAACTGGGAGTATGCTGCCGGCATGGGCTTCCCGGAGCTCATCAAATCCATCGAGAAGGTCGATGACCTGACGGTCAAGTTCGTGCTCAACCATCCGGAAGCGCCGTTCATGGCCGATCTCGGCATGGATTTCGCATCGATCCTGTCCAAGGAATATGCCGACAAGCTGCAGGCGGACGGCAAGATGGAGCAGATGAACCAGATGCCGCTCGGCACGGGTCCGTTCACCTTCGTCGCCTATCAACAGGATGCCGTGATCCGCTACAAGGCCAACCCGGACTACTGGAACGGCAAGCCCAAGATCGACGACCTGGTTTTTGCGATCACCACGGACGCGTCCGTTCGCCGGCAGAAGCTGGAAGCGGGCGAATGCCAGATCTTCCCCTATCCGAACGCTGCCGACATCGAGGCGCTCAAGACCAATCCGAACCTGACGGTGCAGGAGCAGGCCGGCCTCAACGTAGCCTATCTCGCCTACAACGCGTTGGTTCCGCCGTTCGACAAGGTCGAGGTGCGCCGGGCGCTGAATATGGCGATCAACAAGCAGGCGATCGTCGACGCCGTGTTCGAAGGGCAGGCCCAGGTGGCCAAGAACCCGATCCCGCCGACCATGTGGTCCTATGACGATTCGACCAAGGACGACACCTACGATCCGGATGCCGCCAAGAAGATGCTCGAAGAGGCCGGCGTGAAGGATCTGTCGATGAAGGTGTGGGCCATGCCTGTGTCGCGTCCCTACATGCTGAACGCGCGCCGCACGGCCGAGCTGATCCAGGCAGATTTCGCCAAGGTTGGCGTCAATGCGGAGATCGTCACTTATGAGTGGGCCGAGTATCTGAAGCGCTCGAAAGAGAAGGATCGCGACGGCGCGGTCATCATGGGCTGGACCGGCGACAACGGCGATCCGGACAACTTCCTCGACACGCTGCTCGGTTGCGATGCCGTCGGCGGCAACAACCGCGCCCAGTGGTGCAACAAGGAGTATGACGCTCTGGTCAAGAAGGCCAAGCAGACGGCCGACCAGGGCGAGCGCACCAAGCTCTACAAACAGGCACAGGCAGTCTTCAAGAAGGAGGCGCCCTGGGCCACGCTTGACCATTCGACGACCTTCATGCCGATGTCGAAGGCAGTCCAGGGCTATACCCAGGATCCGCTCGGTATCCACCGCTTCGACAACGTCGATATCGCCGAGTAAGCTTTAAGCGGTCGCCCGGCCCCGGCCGGGCGACCTCCTTGCCCGGCACGGGGGCTGTCGGGACGGCTCGAGATGTCACGGGACATCAATGCTTAGATTTTTCATCGGGCGCCTTCTGGTCCTGATCCCGACGTTCATTGGGGTCTCGATCATCGCCTTTTCCTTCATCCGCCTTCTGCCAGGCGATCCCGTCATGCTGCTCTCGGGCGAGCGGGTGATGGACCCTGCGCGCCACGCCCAGATCATTCACGAACTTGGCATGGACCGGCCGATCATTGTCCAATATCTCTCCTATCTCGGGGGCATCGTGACAGGTGACTTCGGCACCTCGATCGTCACCAAGCGGCCCATCGCCCAGCAATTCTTCACGCTTTTCCCAGCCACCCTGGAGCTGTCGTTCTGCGCCATCGTTTTCGCCATCGTGCTGGGCATCCCGGCCGGCGTACTCGCGGCCATCAAACGCGGTTCCGTGTATGATCAGGCGCTGATGGGCACCGCTCTTGTCGGCTATTCCATGCCGATCTTCTGGTGGGGTCTGCTTCTGATCATCCTGTTTTCAGGCACCCTGCATTGGACGCCGGTTTCCGGGCGCATAGATCTCCTTTACTTCTTTCCGCCGGTCACCGGCTTCATGCTGATCGATTCCTTGCTGTCGGGTCAGAAAGGCGCATTCGGTTCCGCCGTGAGCCACCTGATCCTTCCCTCGATCGTGCTCGGAACCATCCCGCTTGCCGTCATCGCGCGACAGACCCGCTCTGCCATGCTGGAGGTACTGTCGGAGGACTACGTTCGAACGGCTCGCGCCAAAGGATTGCCGCCCTTCCGCGTGATCGGCATCCATGCCTTGCGCAATGCCATGATCCCGGTCATCACGACGATCGGGCTGCAGGTCGGCGTTATGCTGGCCGGAGCGATCCTGACCGAGACTATTTTCTCATGGCCCGGGATCGGCAAGTGGATGGTCGATTCCGTCTTCAAGCGCGACTATCCGGTGATCCAGGGCGGCCTGCTGCTGATCGCGGCCGTCATCATGGTCGTCAACCTGACCGTCGACCTGCTTTACGGCCTGGTCAATCCGCGAATCCGGCACTAGGGAACGGAATGGCCACCATAGCAACCAATCAGGAAAAGATTTCGCCACGCTGGCGGATGCTTGCCGAGTTCTGGTACTACTTCTCCGAGAACCGCGGCGCGGTGATGGGGCTGGTTGTGTTCCTACTGACGGTTCTTGTCGCGCTGCTGGCGCCGCTGATCGCGCCACATGAACCCTATTTGCAATATCGCGACGCTGTGCTCGTGCCGCCGGCATGGCAGGCGGGCGGCCGCGCCGCCTATCTGCTGGGCACCGACCCGGTCGGTCGCGACATCCTTTCACGCCTGATCTATGGCGCCCGCTTTTCGCTTTTCATCGGTGTCGTCGTAACGCTGGTGGCGCTGGTCGGCGGCATCGTGATCGGATTGGTGGCCGGCTATTTTCGCGGCTGGGTCGATACCGTCATCATGCGGGTGATGGACGTCATTCTCGCCTTTCCCTCGTTGCTGCTGGCACTGGTCCTGGTTGCCGTGCTCGGGCCGGGTCTTGTCAATGCCATGATCGCGATCGCGCTCGTCATGCAGCCGCATTTCGTGCGCCTCACCCGAGCTGCCGTGATCAGCGAGAAAACGCGTGACTATGTGACGGCCGCGCGGGTCGCCGGGGCAGGGCCGCTGCGCCTCATGTTCCGCACCATCCTGCCCAACTGCATGGCGCCGCTGATCGTGCAGGCGGCGCTCGCCTTCTCCGAGGCAATTCTCAGCGCGGCCGCTCTCGGCTTCCTGGGCATGGGCGCACAGCCGCCGACCCCCGAATGGGGCACCATGCTCGCCGAATCCCGCGAGTTCATCCTGCGTGCCTGGTGGGTGGTCACTTTCCCGGGTCTTGCGATCCTGATCACGGTGCTCGCCATCAATCTGATGGGCGACGGGCTTCGCGACGCGCTCGACCCGAAGATGAAGAGGTCGTGACGATGGCTCTGCTCGAGATCCAGAACCTCGTCGTCGAGTTCGAGACTGCTGCCGGGCCTTTCCGCGCCGTGAACGGCGTGTCGCTTTCGGTCGACGCGCGCGAGGTGCTGGCGATCGTCGGAGAATCCGGCTCCGGCAAATCGGTGTCGATGCTGGCGGTCATGGGTCTTTTGCCGTGGACCGCGACCATTAAAGCGGACCGGATGACTTTCGCCGGCCGCGACCTGCTGGCGATGAGCAACGCCGAGCGCCGCAGGATCATCGGCAAGGACATCGCCATGATCTTCCAGGAGCCGATGGCGAGCCTCAATCCCTGCTTCACGGTAGGCTTCCAGATCGAGGAGACACTCCGCTATCATCTCGGTCTCGACCGCACGGCGCGCCGTGAGCGCGCGATCGAGCTGCTGAAGTCGGTAGGTATTCCCGAACCTGCCGAGCGCCTCGACTCTTATCCGCACCAGATGTCCGGCGGGCAGTGTCAGCGCGTTATGATCGCGATCGCGATCGCCTGCAATCCGAAGCTTTTGATCGCCGACGAGCCGACCACCGCGCTCGATGTCACCATACAGAAACAGATCCTCGATCTTCTGGTCAGCCTGCAGGCCAAGCACGGCATGGGGCTGATCATGATCACGCACAATATGGGCGTGGTCGCCGAGACGGCCGATCGCGTCATCGTCCAGTACAAGGGCCGCAAGATGGAGGAGGCCGACGTGCTCTCGCTGTTCGAGGCGCCGAAGCATCCCTATACGAAGATGCTTCTCTCGGCGCTGCCCGAGAATGCGGTCGGCGACCGCCTGCCGACGATGAAAGGTTTCGTGCTCGACGACGAGGCGGCGATACCGGGGGCAGCCGAATGAGCGAGATCGTCGTCGAAGGCCGCAACATAGTCCGCGACTATCACGTCCAGGGCGGCCTCTTCACGAAGGCCCGCACGGTGCATGCCGTCAAAGGCGTCAGCTTCACGGTCGAGAAAGGCGAAACGCTGGCGATCGTTGGAGAATCGGGCTGCGGGAAATCGACTCTCGCCCGCATCATCACATTGATCGATGCGGCGACCTCGGGCGAGCTCTTCCTCGATGGCCGCAAGGTCGATATCGCGCGCGAACGGATGACGCCCGACCTGCGCCGCAAGGTGCAGATCGTTTTCCAGAACCCCTACGGCTCACTCAACCCGCGCCAGAAGATCGGCGACGTTCTGATGGAGCCGCTGGTGATCAACACCGACACGCCTGCCGCCGAACGGCGCGACCTAGCGGTCGAAATGTTGACCAAGGTCGGTCTCGGACCGGAGCATTTCAACCGCTACCCGCATATGTTCTCCGGCGGCCAGCGCCAGCGCATCGCGATCGCGCGTGCCCTGATGCTGCGGCCAAGCCTGCTGGTGCTCGATGAACCTGTCTCGGCGCTCGACCTGTCCGTCCAGGCGCAGGTGCTCAACCTGCTTGCCGATCTGCAGGACGAGTTCCAGCTCACTTACATCTTCATCAGCCACGACCTCTCTGTGGTCCGCTACATCGCCGACCATGTGATGGTCATGTATTACGGCGAAGCCGTCGAATACGGCACGCGCGACGCGGTCTTCACCAACCCTCAGCACCCCTACACCAAGGTGCTGTTTGCCGCGACGCCGCGCGCCGATGTCGAAAGCATCCGCGCGAGGCTGGCCAAGAAGAAGGCGGCGTGAGCGGGCGCTTGCTCCGGCGGCAGCGTCAAGCTGGAGGACCCCTCATCCGTCGCCTTCGGCGACACCTTCTCCCACAAGGGGAGAAGGGGGAGCCTGGCATTTGAGCTCGCCGCAAATCTCGAACGTCGAAGATTGGCAGAGACGCCTATGCAGCACTCCCCCTTCTCCCCTTGTGGGAGAAGGTGGCTCGGCGCGAAGTGCCGAGACGGATGAGGGGTCTGCAGGGCGCGGCGTTGTCCGGATGACTGTTAGGACACCGCCATCACCAACGCCGCATAGATCAGCCCGGCATAGGTGAGCTGGTGCGCGAGCTGGTCGGCACCGTGAAGCGCCCAGAAGCTTTGCGTGCTCGGACCGGCGTCGCTGCGGCCGGAAAGTCCCGCCTTGGTAAAGTCGATCAGGTAATGGATGACGAATTCGATCACCATGAGGACGACAATCGGGAGGGCGCCGAGCCCGACCATCAGATAGGCGGGAACCGAGCCGAGTGCATGGATGCCGGCATGGACATAGCCGCCTTGCTTGCGCAGATTGCCCTTGGCCGCAATCATCCAGCCGGGCTGCAGCACATAGTCTGCGACGTAGTGCTTCACCTGCAGCCAGATGAGCATCGCGATCATCACTGTCACCGGTTGCATGAGCATACTCCAGGTGCGGCCGAAGCTGTGCCGAAATTCAGGTGTCGGTCTCCATGTGATGTCACTGCGCTTCCCATATTCGGCTGATTGAATTTACGCTTTGTTCCGCCTCTCGAAAATCCACGAATTTCTGGAGCAGGGGACAGCTTAAGTGCTGCGCCGCTCGGTGATGAGGCGGGCTCCGCGGTCATAGGTCACATAGGCCCACGCCCAATCGAGAAAGACGATGACGCGGTTGCGGAAGCCGACCAGGAACCAGAGGTGGGCGAAGGTCCATAGCAGCCAGGCTGGAAAACCGGAGAGCCTGATCCATCCGAAATCGGCGACCGCCGCCTTGCGGCCGATCGTGGCGAGATTGCCGTAGTTGATATAGCGGAAGGGCTTGGCCGGCTTGCCGGCGAGCCGGGCCTTGATCACATCGGCAGCATACTTGCCCATCTGCTTGGCCGCGGCAGCCACGCCGGGAACGAACTGGCCGTCCGTTCCCTTGACTAGGGCAGTATCGCCGATGACGAAGACCTCTGGATGGTTCGGCAGGCTGAGGTCGCCGCTGACGACCACGCGGCCGGCGCGATCCGCTTCGGCCTCCAGCCATTTCGCCGCGCGCGAGGCCGTGACGCCGGCCGCCCACAGCAGGCAGGCCGAGGCGATCGTCTCGCCGTCGGCAAGCGTGACGCCAGCCGCGTCGCATTGCGTGACAGCCTGCCCGAGCCTCACTTCTACTCCCAACTTCTCGAGCTGCCGCCTGGCCGAGGCGGAAAGGTCCTCGGGGAATGCGGGGAGCAGCCTTGGACCCGCCTCGACCAAAATTACGCGCGCTGCCGAGGAATCGATGTGACGAAAATCACTCACGATCGCTTTTCGCGCCAATTCGACGATGGCGCCGGCAAGCTCGACGCCGGTTGGGCCGCCGCCGACGACGACGAAGGTGAGCAGCCTCGCCCGCTCGGCCGCATCGTCGGACACCTCGGCCTTCTCGAAGGCGGTGAGGATGCGGGCGCGGATCTCGGTGGCGTCACCGATCGTCTTCAGCCCCGGCGCGATCTCCTCCCAGTCGTCATGGCCGAAATAGGCATGCTGCGCCCCGGTTGCGATGACGAGATAGTCGTAAGGGATGCGGCGCGTCGAAGTGATCACGAGCCGGGCTTCTTTGTCGACATCCTCGACCTTCTCCATGAGTACGGTCGCGTTCTTCTGGCGCCGGAGAATATGGCGGATGGGCATAGCCACCTGCGCCGGCGAGAGGCCGGCGGTCGCCACCTGGTAGAGAAGCGGCTGGAACAGATGATAGTTGCGCCGGTCGATCACCGTCACGTCGACATCGGTGTGGCGCAGCCCCATTGCCGCATTAATGCCGCCGAAGCCGGCTCCGATGATGACCACACGTGGTCGGAGGGACGGTGCGGTTCCTGTTTCCGGTGACCGCGTTCCGGTCTGCACGAGGCTCATTTCGATCTCGCCGCTCCAGACATTTCGGGCCGTGCCGCAGATCATACGACGCTGACGCCCAGTATGTCAGCACCGACGGCCAAACCGACCTTATCCCGCCATGAAGCAAGATGAATCGGACCGCCAGTATAGTGATTTCGAAGTTTGGCCAATATGATATCGGGCTCGGCAAGCTCTCGTCCTATCCTTGATACTGTCGGGGACGCCATGACTGAGACGGTTGAATGGAAGGAAAGGATCGTGATCGGTCCCTCGGCGGCAAAGCTGAGGCGTTATTTCCTGGCTTTTCTCGCCGTGGCAATGATGCTGGGAATTGCCGCCACTCAGGACAGAGCCTGCTCTGCCCAAGCCATCGCTGTCACGCCGGCTCCACCGAGCCCAGCATCGCCGCAAGCCGGCGCGGACGATTTCCCCAATCGGGAACTCCTTGTCGGAACGAAGGAGGCGCCGCCATTCGCAATGAAGGACTCTAAAGGCGCGTGGACGGGCATATCCATCGAGCTCTGGCAGCACATCGCTGAGAAGCTTGGCGTCAGGTTTCGCTTCGTCGAGGAAACGTCTGTGCAAAGCCTGGTCGATAAAACGGCGCGCGGTTCCTATGACCTTTCCATCGCGGCGATCACAATTGCTCCCGATCGCGAGCGCATGGTCGATTTCTCCCAGCCCTTCTATAGCGCCGGCCTTGGCATCGCAGTTCCCGTGAGGCGCGCATTGCTCTGGCCTGAGATCAGCCGCACCTTGACATCTTCCGGCTTCTTTCAAGCCGCGGGCGTGCTCATTGGTCTCGCGCTCTTCATGGGAGCGCTGATCTGGCTGTTTGAGCACAGACATAACGAGGATTTTGGCGGCGGTGCAGCCCAGGGGCTCGGCGCCAGCATCTGGTGGTCCGCTGAAGCAATGACGCAAGCAAGTACTGGCCTTCGCGGTCCAAAGACCATGGCCGGCCGCGCCCTTGCGATCATCTGGATGATCGGGTCAATCATTACCATCGCGGTGTTCACCGCCAGTGTGACCTCGGCCCTTACCACTCGGGAGATTCGCGGGCTGGTGAACGGTCTTGATGACTTGCCTAGGGTTCGCGTGGGCGCGGTCGGAGGCACATCATCCATCGGCTTTCTCGATGCCGAGCGTATCAGGTACCGCAGTTTCCAGAACGCGAAGGACGGGCTCACGGCCCTGAGCACCGGTTCCATTGACGCCTTCGTCTACGACAAGCCGCTCCTGTCCTGGATCGCTGCCGGCGAACTGTCGGGCCAGGTCGAAATCCTCGACAATATGTTCGACCAACAAGGCTATGGCATCGCCATGCCGGTAGGGAGTCGCTACCGCAGAGCCATCGACCTCGCGATGCTCGAGATGATCGACGGGGAATGGTGGAAGCACACCTTGTTCAGATATCTCAGGGAGAAGCGCTGAGCTGAAACTTGCTCGAGGGGCCGAAGCCCTGAGCATCGGCACGATTGCCTTCAGCGACTTGTCTGAGTTCCCCGCGATGCTCGCGCCGAGCCATCAACGCGTAGAGGCAAGAGGTCGAGTAGATCGCGGACGCGCAAATTTGTGATGGCGTCGCGTCTACAGCCAGCCCTGAGGTGCTCGTCAACGGTTCACAACTTAGCCGTACGGTGATAGCGTCGCAAATCTCGCGCAAGGCGGCGGGGCCTCTCTCAATGGGAGGACCAAATGGCATCCCGCAACATGACAGCTCTGCTGGCCATGCTGGCTCTGGCCGGTTGGCAGAATCGAGACCGCCTGGGCGAATTGCTCGGCATGGCCACGGGGCAGAACCCGACAACTCCTTCAGGACAAACAGGTACGGGAGCTGGTCAAACAAGTACTGGTGCTCAAGCATCGGGTGCCGGGGGATTGGGTGGTCTGCTGGGCGGATTGCTTGGCGCCGGCGCTACGCAGGGGCTCTCCGGCCAGGGGCTCTCCGGTGCATTGGGCGACCTGCTGGGCAGCCTGACAGGAAGCGGACAGGGTGACGTCGCAAACTCCTGGGTCCAGTCTGGTCCCAACAAGGAGATTGAAGAGCCTCAGCTTGCCAATGCGCTTGGCAGCGACACGCTGGACCAGCTCGCCAAGCAGACTGGACTGTCCCGAGACGAGCTGCTTTCCCGTCTCAAGACCGTTCTGCCCACAGCCGTTGACAAGTTGACCCCTCAAGGGCGGCTGCCGACGGAGCAAGAGACATCGAACTGGTCAAATTAGTCGAGATTCGAGGAAGTCCCATGAGTGTCATTTGGACGATAATCATCGGGTTGATCGCTGGAATCATTGCCAAATTCCTTGTTCCTGGCTCGAGGAACGAACCTAGCGGCTGGGTACTGACCGCAATTCTGGGAATAGTCGGGGCCATGGTCGCCACCTATCTCGGTCGCGCATTGGGTTGGTATGGCCCTGGCCAGGGGGCGGGCCTGATCGGCGCCGTGGTGGGTGCAGTGATCGTGTTGCTGGTATGGGGCTTTTTCGCCAGCCGGCGAGGCGCCTCCCCGCCGACTTAGCGGTTCTGAAGCGGCAACTGTCGATAGCTGCGGCATGCCCGGCTTGATCTACCGGGCAGCCGAAAGAGATGTTGCGCCGAGTTGGATGCGATCATCCAGGGGCGAAGCCTAAGGCCCGTCCGGACGCGGCATCGGTGAATTCGACCAGGAGCCCGGCTAGATCATGCTCGAAGAACATAAAGATTAAGCGGATGAATAACTCGAACTCCTCCTGACCCGGGTGCGCGCCCCAAGACTAATGTATATTTTTCTAATATAAGGACAACTGTACGTTAACGACTCAACTGTATTGGTTAAGGTTTCTCTCGGAGATCGACCCTTGACCGACAGCGTGCGTCTAGACGCGAGGCAGGCAGACAGAAGTCTCGTAAGGCGTATGTTCAGCCGCGACGCGCTGTACAGCCTCGCAATTCTGGTCTTGTTACCCAACCTCCTGTTCCTTGTGGTATCGCCATGGCTGATGGTCCGCCGCATAGTCGGACCGTTTTTATACCTGGCGGCCGGACTCCTATCATTGTTTCTGCCCAAGCCATTGAACTATTTATGTTATTTGGTCGCGGCAGCTATCGATGGATTCATCATAGTGGCATTGGCTTTCGACATGCCCTTCGATGTTGCCTTTGCCTCCTTGCGGTTTGTGCCTGGTCTGAATGTTTCCACCTCGCTGCTCTATGTCGGGGCAACCGCCTATCTCGCGATAGCCGCCTGTATCGTTGCTCACCTTGTCGACACAAATCGCCGGCGCCTGCGGGCCTCTTCGTTGATTCCGGCAATTCTCGCGGCACTCTTCCTCTACTGGGTCGACATCAGCACCAACCAATACAAGTCAAAGCCGGACGAGTTTCAGAGCGCCATGCAACAGGCGGGCCTGACCTCGGAAAATATCGTCGCCAGAGATCGAAACGTCCTCTTTGTTCTGGTCGAAGGCCTCGGTGCCTATGCCGATCCAAACGAGCGTGAGATTCTCGCTGGCAGGCTGCGTTCTGCGGCTGGAGATCGCTTCATATTCAAGTCCGGCACCAACACGCATTACGGGTCAACAACCGGAGCAATGTCGCGGGAACTCTGCGGAAAGTGGGGTACATTTCTCGACTATCTCGACCACAAGCCTCACGACTGTCTTCCGGCAAGGCTCGCCCAGGCGAATTTCGAGACGATCAACTACGATGCCTATGACAGCGACCTGTTCGCTTTGCGCGACTGGTATCCACGAATAGGCATTCAAAGGATGAATTTCGGCGAGGATATCGAGCAAGCGCATCCTGAGCTTGCGCAAAAGCACTGTGGCACCGTGATACGGGGATTGTGCGACGACGATGTGGGCGAGGTGGTCAAGCGGGAGCTGGCCCAGAGCTCGACCAAACGCAAATTCGTCTATTGGCTGACCTTGAACAGTCACCTCCCTTATGAGGCGCGCAAGGATCGCCCGTTGAAGTGTCGGCAGACAGACACGGTCATCGACTCGCCCATGACCTGTGAACTAACCGAAATCTGGATGGGCGTGTTCGATAAAGTCGCGGCGATCGCGGCCGATCCAACCATGCCGCCTGTCGATATCCTGGTCGTCGGCGACCACAACACTCCTATGTGGTCACGCGCGGAAGCCAGGCACTTCATCCCCGGCCGAGTCGATTGGTACTATCTTCAGAGCAAGGCCACTCCCACGACAACAGCTGCTCAACTGCTGACGCCAAATAGCAGGATGCTCGATCGCCTATAGCGTCCTCGACGCAAGGGACTTTGCAAAAGCAATCCCGGACAAGAATACGGGCCTGCGAGGCTAGTGTCCTCCGCAGGGTATCAAGCGATTTGTGCGGAGCTCGACTTCGTCACCGCTTCGACTCAGCCGTTGGCCATCACGTCTGCGGCGCAGCCGCTGCTCGCGCGGCGCGCTGCTGAAAAGGCCGATCAGGGTGGAGGGCGGCGCCACCTGACTCAGCCATCAAATCGGCGGCCTGGCCACCTTTGCGTCACTGCTAGCATCGGCGTTGAAGGTTGGGCCACTGTCGTCGCTCAGTCTGTCCGAAGGACGTTGTTGTCGCAGTTCCGTTGAGCAAGCTTAGCCCACCAGCGCTTGCCCAACGCGTACACGCGACCCCATTTTGACGAAAAAAGCCGAAGGTAGCGCCCACTCCGTAACCTTGCGAAATTCTGAGCGGTTTGGGGGGCGCCATCGGTTACGCGGAGTTGGAAAAGGCAGCTATGCCTTGCCGCCGCAGCAGGTTGCCGAGCAGATAGTGTGCGCCTGAGTTGTCCACAGCTATCTTTGCGACCTTCCGTTGAATCCGGATGAAGACGCCAGGTCAAGCGCCTCGGCCGCCTCTTACCATCGGCTTGATGCGCGCATCTTTGTGAAGGTCGCTGCTCATCTTCTGAGGTTAGAATCTGACTTGGTCGGTGCGCTCCCTCCCGAGGTAACATCCAAAGAGCCATGACGCCCAGGACCGGGAATCTTCAAGATGCCAGCCAGAATTGATTTTCGTACCTGGAAAAATACTGGAATAACAAGAATAAATATAGTGTATTCCTTTTGAATTCGGCAAAAAGATTACAACTAACAACATTCATGAATTCTACAACTCATCGGTTGCAATGTCGCGAATAAACCGACGGTTGTATTTTGTCTGTGAGAAATTTTTCTTGTTGAGAGGCCGCGCGTCTCTATGGTCGCCGCCCACGGGTGGGTGAATTGAACAAGGGATATTGATGACAACTCTACATTACACATCGGGGGGCTCTGGCGAGGACATCGCGAGAGCAGGGTTCAATCTGGCCGACGTTCAAAGCGTCGCGCAACTGAACGCTCTGCCTGACGGCATGAAGGGGCTGGTCTGGCTGAACGCGGTCGACGGGGCCACGTCCTCCTTCAAGGCAAAGGTCGATGCCTTCAAAGGGAATGACAAGCTGTTCGGCTTCTTCCTGGTCGACGAGCCCGATCCCACGGGAAAGTGGGGCACCTTTGCCACCGCGGCCAACCTCAAGGCCGAATCCGACTACATCCACGCCAATCTGTCAGGCGCCAAGACCTTCATCACGATGATGAACATGGGTTCCTCGGCTCATCCGAGCTTTGAGGGCACCTTCAATCCTGCCAATACCGGCATCGACTACTACGGCTTGGACCCTTACCCCATCCGCACGGGAGGAGCCCCGGTCGACTACGACATGATCGACAGGACGGTCGATGCTGCCGTTGCGTCGGGCATTCCGATCAGCAAGATCGTTCCCGTCTACCAGACTTTCGGAGGCGGCGAGTGGCACACCGATACGGGCGGGCAGTACGTCCTGCCGACGGCCGCTCAGATGCAGACGATGCTGGATCATTGGCAGGCCAATGTTCCCTCGCCGGGCTTCGACTACGCCTATGTCTGGGGATCGCAGCGTGGATCGACCACGCTGCCCGATTCACAGGCTCTGATGGACTTGTTCCTTCAGCACAATGGCTCGGACGGGGCAGGCTCGGGCGCTATAGACCCGACCCCGACCGGTGCGACCAATGGCGCGGACATCCTGTGGGGCACCGCTGGCGCGGATGTGATGAAGGGCCTTGGCGGCAACGACACCTATCATGTCAATCATGCAGGGGATAAGGTGGTTGAGGCCGCCGGAGGCGGCACCGACAAGGTGCTGTCGTCAGTGAGCTGGAAGCTCACTCCGGGTTCGCACGTCGAGGTGCTTGCGACCGAGAACGCGAAGGGCACCACAAAAATCGACCTGACCGGCAACGAGCTGAGCCAGCAAATCATTGGCAATCTCGGCGCCAATTATATTGATGGCAAAGGTGGCAGCGATGTCCTCACCGGGGGCCGCGGTGCGGACCACTTCGTGTTCTCCACCGCCCTTGGCAACGGTAACGTCGATCGGATCACGGATTTCTGGGCCCACGACGACACGATTGTGCTTGATCACACGGTTTTCAAGGCTCTGGGGAATACCGGCAAGCTCGCGAAATCTGCCTTCGTGTACGACACGAGCGGCGTCGCCCATGACGCTAACGATCGCATCATGTATGAGACCGATACCGGCAAGCTGTACTATGATGCTGACGGCTCTGGTCCCACCCCCGCGGTCCACTTCGCCGATCTGACAAATCGCGCCTGGATATCGGCGGCGGATTTCGTCATCGTCTGACGACATTCTCCGCCGCGTCGAAGAACGCGCTGTCGACGTCTCGAGCCTGCCCGCAGCCGTTGCGGGCAGGCCACGACGATCGGCTCCTACATCCAGCCCGGGACCTTCGGGCTGTGGCGATTTCGTCAACAAAGCCAAGCGATAAAGAACTGGTGCCGCTTAGGTGACTCGAACACCTGACCCCATCATTACGAATGACGTGCTCTACCAACTGAGCTAAAGCGGCAGTCCGGTCGGGCGATCTCGCCCGTCGAAGGTGAGGCCTGATAACTGCATTGCGCGGCGATTTCAAGCGGCGAACGAAATTCCCGGGGCATGATCGGTCGTCAGGCGGCCAGCCCGCGCCTTTTCGCTGGTGCAGTTGTGAATTTCCAATCCACGCATATTGCATTGGGCGGACCACGGATTAGTTTTGCAGCGCTTCAAAGCGCTTTGGAGGGGGTTTATGCCGATTAAGGCGGTGGTCTGGGGCGAGAACGTCCATGAGCAGACCGACGAGGTGGTGCGCGAGATCTATCCCGATGGGATGCACGCGACGATCGCGGCTGCCCTCAATCAGGACAAGGCGATCGAGGCGACCACCGCCACCCTTCAGGAGCCCGAGCACGGGCTGACAGAGAAGCGGCTTGCCGCGACGGACGTGCTCCTCTGGTGGGGCCATGCCGCGCACGATGCAGTCGACGACGCGATCGTCGAGCGCGTGCAGCGCCGGGTCTGGGAGGGCATGGGCCTTATCGTGCTCCACTCCGGCCACTTCTCCAAGATCTTGCGCCGCCTGACGGGCACGCCCTGCGCCTTGAAGTGGCGCGAAGCCGGCGAGCGGGAGCGCATCTGGGTGGTCAATCGCAATCACCCGATCGCCGAAGGCCTGGGTGAATGCATCGAGCTCGAGCACGAGGAGATGTATGGCGAGCCCTTCACCGTGCCGGAGCCGATGGAGACGGTGTTCATATCCTGGTTCGAGGGCGGCGAGGTGTTCCGCTCCGGCCTGACCTACCAGCGCGGCGCCGGCCGTATCTTCTATTTCCGGCCGGGCCACGAGACCTACCCGACCTACCACAATGCCGACGTGCAGAAGGTGCTTCGCAATGCGGTGCGCTGGGCGTATAACCCGGCCAAACCGTGGACGACGGTCGCCGACGGCATCAACGTGCCCGTCGGAAAGACGAAAGAACCCCTGGTCGAGAAGGGACCCAAGCTGAACTCGCATGCCAAGAAGCCCGCGGGCTGAGACATGCGCAAGCTTCTTCTGCTTGGGACCGGCGGCATCGCCGGCCACCATATCGCTGAGTTCGCTGCTATTCCGGAATGCAAGATCGTCGCTTGCGTGGACCGCATCCCGGGCCGCGCCAAGGCTTTCGCAGACGCGAACGACATCGGCCGTTCCTTCGAGGCACTCGAGAAGGCCATCGACTGGGACGGCTTCGACGCCGCGATCAACTGCACGCCGGACGGCGCGCATATGGCGACGACACTGGCGCTGGTTGCGGCCGGCAAGGACGTGTTCTGCGAGAAACCGCTCGCCCCGAACCATGCCGAGGCCCTTGCCATGACGGAAGCAGCCGAGGATGCCGGCCTGGTCAACATGGTGAATCTCACCTACCGTAACTCGCCTGCCTTGCAGAAGGCGCGGGCGATGGTGGAGGCCGGCGACATCGGCGCGCTGCGCCATGTCGAGGCGAGCTATCGCCAGAGTTGGCTGGTGAGCAAGGCCTGGGGCGACTGGCGCACCGAGGACAAGTGGCTGTGGCGGCTCTCCAAGAACCACGGCTCGACAGGTGTGCTCGGCGATGTCGGCATCCACATCCTCGATTTCGCGACCTATGGCGCTGCTGACGATATCGTCAGCGTGCAGGGCACGCTGGTCACCTTCCCGAAGGCGAAAGGCGACCGCATCGGTGACTATGTGCTCGACGCCAATGACAGCGTCGCGATGACGGCGCGCCTCGGCTCGGGCGCGCTCGCGACGATTCTTGCGACGCGCTACGCCACCGGCCACCTCAACGATCTGACGCTCTCGCTGCACGGCACCAAGGGTGCGCTCCGCGTGGAGACCGACGGCAAGACATCGAGCCTGAAGGGCTGTTTCGGCAAGGATATCGACGGGAGCCGCTGGAAGGAGATCGAGTTCGATCCTGTGCGCCGCAACGCGCGCCGCTTCGCCGATGCGCTTGTCGCCGGCAAGAACGGTGATCCGTCCTTCCGCCGGGCCGCCGAGATACAGCGCGTCATCGACGCAGTCTTCGAAAGTGCTGCGAACGGACGGCCGGTCACGCTTGCTTAGCGAGGCCTCCGGCCGTCCGGCTGATTCAATCAATTGCAAGCAGGCGCGAATTCGCGCGCCGATTGGACTTTTTGGTGCGACGCTGCATATTAGCGGCACGTTGCGCGATGGCCGCGTTGCGGCTAACCATCTGAGCTGGTTCCGCAAAATGTGTTTGCGACAGGGACCTGCAGCAAACAGAGGAACCTGACAGGCGTTTGCGGGACCGCCCGCGAGTGCCGACTAATGAGAAAGGCGGTCTGTTTGGCGAGGATTCTCGATTGGATGCGATAGAAAAGGCGATCCGCACCGCCTTCGAAAAGGGCGACGTCGATGATCGCGCCTTTCGGGAAAAGGTCTACCGTTCGGCATTCGCGGCGCTCGATAGGGCACTGCAGGTCAACCCGCACCTTGCTCCTGAGATCGTTGAAAAACGCCGCAACGACCTCCAGGCCAAGATCATCGAGATCGAGACGGAATTCATCCCGGCCGTTCCAGCCGTCGAACCACCGGTGACGAAGCCGGTGCAGCCGCACCCCGATTCCGACTGGTCCTTCATCGCGCCGCCGGTAGAGCCGGAAGGCAAGCCTGGCACTCCTGCCGCGCCGCGAGCGGCACCTGCGGTCGACCCGGTTGCAGCGGCAATGTCGCGCGCCTCGGATCCGATCGTGCCGATCCCCGAGCCGACAGAGCCGCGGGCGCCCACGCCCCCAGCCGCGGCGCCGCGGGAACCCGACGCGAGGCAACCCATCTCCGAGAGGACAGAGCCTCGCGCTCCGGAAATCCCGGCCGTACCTTCGCGGGACCCCGCGGCCGTTGGCTCGAGTCCCGAGCGGATCGAGCCGCGAGCGCCCGAACTCCAACCCGCTTCCTTGCGGGACGCCGATGCTCGCAGCCCGGTTCTGGAGCGGATAGAGCCGCTGGTTCCGGACGTCCAACCTGCACCCTTGCGAGACACCGCTGCCCGGCGTCCTGCTCCGGAGCGGCCAGAGCCGCGACCGCCGGAAGTCCAACCCGCGCCCTTGCGAGGCGCTGCAGTCCGTGGCCCGGTCGTGGAGCGGATCGAGCCGCTGGTCCCGCAATCCCGACCTGGCTCGACGCCGGGGCGAATCGAGCCGCGGGCGCCGGAAGTCCGCGCCGCGCCTCCACGAGATGCGGCGACGCGGCGTCCTTCCGCAGAGCGGATCGAACCGAGGATGGCCGAAATCCCGAATCCAGTTTCGCCGGCCGCCAATGGACGCCGGCCCCAGCCGCCGTCCGAGCCTCGCGCCCCTGAGGTGCAGGCTGCGCCTGAACGGGATGCCGATACAAGGCGGCCGGTTCCCGAGGTCTTCTTTCCCGATGCGAGCGACTTCGAGCCGTTGCCCTCCGCCGAGCCTGAGTTCGCGAGCGACCAGATTATCGCTGCCGACGGCCCCAATGTCGCGATCGAGCGACGCCGGCCGTTTGCCGCAATCTTCCTCGGCGTAACGCTGCTTGCGCTTGCCGCAATCGGAGTCTGGTGGGCGATATCCACAGGCCTGATCAAGATTCCGGGGCCGTCCGATATGGACGGAATCACGCAAGTTCCGCCCGATGACGAGAACTTCACGCCGGGCGAAGAAGGGGCGCCGGCAAGACCCGGTCAGGCGGACACAGGGCGCGACTGGACGCTTGTCTTCTCGCCGTCCGATCCGACGACGGTCAATGCGCCGGGCAACACCAAGGCCGACGTGATGAAAGACGACACCGGCGGCTTCGCGCGCATACGCTCCAGCGCTTCGGGATCGGCAGTCGTTTTCGACGTTCCAAAGGGCCTGCTGGAACAGATATCGGGTAAGCATGCGGTCTTCGACATCGTCGCGCGGTCGGAGGAGGGCAAGGAGACGCAATTCTCGGTCGACTGCAATTTCGGCGAGCTCGGGGACTGCGGCCGCAAGCGCTATCGCGCATCCTATCAGAAAGCCGATTTCCTGTTCGAGATGGACATGCCTGCCAAGCCGCCGGGCTCCGAAGGCACGATCGCCATAAATTCCGACATCGATAATGGCGGCAAGTCGATCGACATCTACGAGATCAAGGTTTCGGTTTCCGAGTAGGAGCCGATCGCGTCCCGACTTCGAGCATAGTCTGCAGATAGTCGATGCGGTCGGCTTCCGACGCCGGCTTGTCCCATCTGATGCGCGAGATTCGCGGAAAGCGCATCGCCACGCCCGAGCGATGCCGCGGCGATTTCTGGAGGCCCTCGAACGCCACCTCCAGAACGAGGCCGTGGGCAGGTTCCGCGCGCACCGAGCGCACCGGACCGAAGCGCTCGACCGTGTTGTCGCGCACATATTTGTCGAGCTGCCGGAGTTCCTCGTCGGTGAAGCCGAAATAGGCCTTGCCGACCGGAACCAGCGAGGCTTGCCCGACCGGGCCGTCCCATACGCCGAAGGTGAAGTCGGAATAGTAGCTCGACCGCTTGCCGTGGCCGCGCTGCGCATACATAAGCACGGCATCGACCGTGTGCGGGTCGCGTTTCCACTTGAACCATGGGCCTTTGGGCCGGCCGGCGAGATAGGCGGAGTCGCGCCGCTTGAGCATCATGCCCTCGATCACCGGGTGCGGTGGGCTCTTGCGCAGCTCGTCGAGCGTTGCCCAGTCTGAAAAGGGAACTTCGGGCGAAAGGTCAAAGCGCGCCGGGTCGAGGGTGGCCAGGAATGCTTCCAGCCGCATACGTCGTTCCGTATAGGGCAGGGCGCGCGCGTCCTCTTCCCCGATCTGCAGGATGTCATAGCAGCGCACGAAGGCTGGATATTGCTCGCGCATCTTGGGCGACACGCTCTTGCGATTCAGCCGTTGCTGCAGGTCCGAGAATGTCCCCGTCCATTCAGGTGGCCGGCCGACCAGCAGTTCTCCATCGAGCACGGCTTCGAAGTTCATGGCCTCGACGAGATCCGGGAATGCGCCCGAAGTGTCGTCACCCGTGCGCGAATAGACCCGGCGCACGCCGCCTTCGCTGACGACCTGGACGCGAATGCCGTCCCATTTCCACTCCGCGGCATAGTCGGCAGGGTCGAGCTTTTCGAGGTCGGCCTCCTCGACGGCGTTGGAAAGCATGACCGGCCGGAAAAGTGCGGCGGCGCGTTTTTCCGGCTTTGGCCCTTTGCCTTCGAGCCACTGGAAAAGGCTGGTGTAGGGCGGCTGAAGTCCGTGCCAGAGCTCCTCGATCTCACCGACATCGACACCGCCGAGATCGGCCACCGCCTGCTTGGCAAGACGCGCCGACACGCCGATGCGCAAGCCGCCGGTGACGAGCTTGATAAGTGCGAAACGTGCCGGGATGTCGACGCTGTCGAGCAGATTGGCGACGATCTTCGGTCCGTCGGAGCGGCTGGCGCCCTGCAGCCGGCCCACCACCTCGCCAAGCGTCAGCGAATGCCCGACCACTGGCGGCTGGTCCTTGTTCAGTCGCGCAACGGGACGGTGATCCGCCGACCGCTTCTCCTGGATGCGTTCCTGTGGCTCGGGCCAGATCAGCGATACCGTTTCCGCGAGGTCGCCCACATAGTCATAGGAATAGCCGAACAGGACGGGATCGACGCGCTCGACGACCAGCGCACGCAGCATGGCCGGCTTCACCGCAGCGATCGACAGATCGCCGGTGATCGCCGCCAGCGCGAGCCCCCGGTCGGGATCCTCGACTGTGCGGAAATAGTCGGTCAGCAGCCTCAGCTTGCCGTTGCGCGACGGCGTCAGCACGAGGCGGTCAAGCAGCTCTGCGAAGCGATTCATGTTGGATTGAACGCAAAAGGGTTGGCGCCCTACATTGGCCCCCTCTGGCCTGAGCTTGTCGAAGGGGCCGGAATTCTCTGTCTTGTGGGCAGGGTAATCGCCGATGAGATCGACCCCCACTCCGGTTCGCTTCGCGAACCACCACTCCCCCGGTCGACGGGGGAGAGGAAGCGCCGGCCGCAATGCCAGGTGCCCTTCCTCTCCCCTTTTGAGGGGGAGAGGTGCCGAGCAAAGCGAGGCGGAGTGGGGGTCTGCTGCGCCATATGCAATTGACCTGCCCCTTGTGGGGGAGATGTCCGGCACCTTCGACAAGCTCAGGATAGAGGGGGGCGCGACGGAACGCGGCTTTGTCAGTCATTCTCAATCCCCCTCGTCCTCATAGCCGACGAGATGCAGGGGCTGCGCGGCGATGCCTTCGAGCTCGCACCAGCGCACCAGGGCCTCCTCACGGCCATGCGTGACCCAGATCTCAGATGCGCCCGTTTCCTTGATCGTGTCGATGAGCTCGTCCCAGTCCGAATGGTCGGAGATGATGAGCGGCAGCTCGACGCCGCCCTGCCTGGCGCGCTGGCGGATGCGCATCCAGCCCGAGGCAAAGCAGGAGATGGGGTCGGGGAAGCGCCGCGCCCAGCGGTCGGCGAAGGCAGTCGGCGGGCCGACGATGACGGCGCCGGCGAAATCACGCTTGCTGCCCTTCTCGACCGTCGCCGGCTCGAGCCGGCCGAGGTCGATACCCTGGCTCTGGTAGTACTCGCTGATATCAGCCAGCGCGCCATGGATGTAGATCGGCTGTTCGTAGCCGGCGTCGCGCAGGAGCCGCATGACGCGCTGCGCCTTGCCAAGTGCATAGGCGCCGACCACGTGGGATCTCTCCGGGAATTGCGCGACCGAGCGCAGCAGGCGGCCGATCTCATCGAGCCCGTTCGGATGGCGGAAGACTGGCAGACCGAACGTCGCCTCGGTGATGAAGACATCACATTTGACCGGCTCGAAGGCGACGCAGGTTGGGTCGGGCGCGCGCTTGTAGTCGCCGGAGGCGACGATGCGCAGGCCGTTGAACTCGACGGCGATCTGCGCCGAGCCCAGCACATGGCCTGCCGGATGAAAGACCACGCGCACGCCGTTCATTTCGATCGGCTCGCCATAGGCAACCGCTTGCGTCGTTCCCGCGAACTCTTCGCCATAACGCAGGGCCATGATGTCCAGCGTTTGCCTGGTGGCCAGCACGGCACGATGACCCGGTCGGGCGTGGTCGGAGTGGCCGTGAGTGATCAGCGCGCGGCCGACCTGCCTCACCGGGTCGATATAGAAGTCGCCCGGCGGACAATAGAGCCCTTCCGGCCTCGGCTTCAGCAGGTCCCGTGCACGCATGCTTACCAAGATAATCGTTTGGCGCACCGGGAAAAGCCTATTGAATCAGGCTCCTGACTCGTTGATATGTCAGGCCGTCATTCGGGGCGGGAAAACGACACCTGACATCAATCAAGCGTTCCTCCGGCGATCTTCTTGCCGATCGCCGGGCCGATTATGCGGAATTGCTGTTCGCCAATGGCGAGCATGCGGCGGCCGCCGAGCTGATGCTCGGCGCGCTGGACCTCGCGCCCGGCTGGGTGCTGGGCTGGTTCCGCATGGGCGAGATGCATGAGGCGGCCGGTGCTCTCGATGCCGCGGCTGAAGCCTGGTCAACCGCGTTGAAGCTCGATCCGGCCGACCGCGCCGGCGCATCGTTGAAGCTGCAGCTTGTCGGTCGCGCGCCGGCCGTGAGCGCGCCGCCTCCGGCCTTCGTCGAAGCGCTGTTCGACCAGTATGCCCCGACCTTCGACAAATCGCTGGTCGAGAAGCTGGGCTATCGCGTGCCCGAACTGCTGTGCGAAGCGATCGCCGGCACAGGCCACCCGCGCTTCGGCCATGCCGTCGATCTCGGCTGCGGCACCGGTCTGATGGGCCAAAGGCTTCACCCGGTCTGCGATTTCCTCGAGGGCTGCGACATCTCGGCAGCAATGCTCAAGAAGGCCGAGGCGAGGGGCGTCTACGACCACTTGGTCAAAGCCGATCTGCAGACCTTCGACATGCCGGAAGGGAAGGCCGATCTCGTCACGGCCGCCGACGTCTTCCTGTATGTCGGGGCACTGGAGCGTGTTTTCGCGAAGGTCGCGGTGGGGTTGTCGAAAGGCGGGCTCTTCGCCTTCTCGGTCGAAAAGTACGACGGGCCGGAGCCTATGCGTCTGAGGGAGACGCGGCGCTACGCGCATTCGGAGGAGTACGTCCGAGGGCTGCTGAACAGCTCGGGCTTTGACCTTCTCTGGCTGGGCAGCGCCACGATCCGGCAAGACCGGAATGCACCCGTCGAAGGGCTGATTGTCGTTGCCGTGAAGCACTGACGAGCACGGGCGATCACGTTTTGTTCTGAAATTCGCTTGGCGACAGGAAGCTGGCGCGCTAGCTTTTCTGCGACACGAACAGAGCTCGTCGACCTTTGCACTCTACGTTGCCCCCCTCTGTCCTGCCGGACATCTCCCCCACAAGGGGGGAGATTGGACGGCCGTTTTGGTTTCGCCAATCCGCAGCCTCGGAGATTGGCGAAACCCTCGACGATAGCCAATCTCCCCCCTTGTGGGGGAGATGTCCGGCAGGACAGAGGGGGGCGCGACCGGGCGCGAGCAACCCGGCTGGACCTGCTTCATGACAGTGAAGGTTCCCTCCGAAGTCGGGAGTCAGTCCGCCCACCTCCCCGAACCCTTCCTGAAATGGTTCGCGGATCGCGGCTGGTCGCCGCGGGCGCATCAGATCGAACTCCTGGCGAAGGCGCAGGCCGGCAAATCGGCGCTGCTCATTGCGCCGACCGGCGCGGGCAAGACGCTGGCCGGCTTCCTGCCGAGCCTGACCGAGCTTGCCACCCGTCCGAAGCGCAAGCCCGGCGAGGCCTATCGTGGCATTCATACGCTCTACATCTCGCCGCTCAAGGCGCTCGCCGTCGACATCGAGCGCAATCTCGGCAAGCCGGTCGGCGAGATGGGGCTGCCGATCACGATGGAGACCCGCACCGGCGACACGCCCATGCACAAGCGCCAGCGCCAGAAGCTGGCGCCGCCGGACATATTGCTGACGACTCCCGAGCAACTCGCGCTGCTGATCGCGACGACGGATGCCGGCCGGTTCTTCTCGGGCCTGCGCTATGTGATCTTCGACGAGCTGCACTCGCTGGTCACCTCCAAGCGCGGCCATCTGCTTGCGCTCGGTCTCGCCCGGCTGCGCAAACTGCGACCCAATGTCCAGACGATCGGCCTTTCCGCGACCGTTTCCGATCCCGATGAGCTGCGCCGCTGGTTGGTGAGCCAGAACCCTCCGGGCGACATGTCGGAGCTGATCACCGTCTCCGGCGGCGCCAAGCCCGAGATCACCATCCTCGATTCGGAGCAGCACGTGCCCTGGGCCGGCCACATGACCCGCTACGCCGTTCCCGAGATCTACCGCGAGATCAAGCGGCACCGCACGACGCTGCTCTTCGTCAACACGCGCAGCCAGGCCGAGATGCTGTTCCAGGAACTGTGGCGCATCAACGAGGATTCGCTGCCGATCGCGTTGCACCACGGCTCGCTCGATGTCGGCCAGCGCCGGCGCGTCGAGAAAGCGATGGAGACCAACAGCCTACGCGCCGTGGTCGCCACCTCGACGCTCGACCTCGGCATCGACTGGGGCGATGTCGATCTCGTCATCCATGTCGGGGCGCCCAAGGGCGCAAGCAGGCTCGCCCAACGCATCGGCCGCGCCAACCACCGCATGGACGAGCCGAGCAAGGCCATTCTCGTGCCGTCCAACCGTTTCGAGGTGCTCGAATGTCGTGCCGCGCTCGAAGCGAGCACCATCGGCGCACAGGATACTCCGGCGCTGCTCGACGGCGCGCTCGACGTGCTCTCGCAGCATGTGCTGGGCGTGGCATGCGGCGGGGCGTTCTCTTCCGACGAGCTCTATGGCGAAATCCGCTGCGCTGCGCCCTATGCGACGCTTGATCGTGCGACTTTCGATCGTGTCGTCGATTTCGTCGCGACAGGCGGCTATGCGCTGAAGACCTACGAGCGCTACGCGCGTATCCGGCTCACGAAGGACGGCAAGTGGCGCATCGCCAATCCTTTCGTCGCGCAGCAATACAGGCTCAACGTCGGCACCATCGTCGAGGCGCCCATGCTTAATGTCCGCTACGCGCGCAAGGGCGCGGGTGCGGCGGCCCGTGGCGGTCCGGTGCTCGGCAAAATCGAGGAATATTTCATCGAGTCGCTGGCGCGCGGCGATACATTCATGTTCGCCGGCAAGACGCTGCGCTTCGAAGGCATCCGCGATAATGAGTGCTTCGTCTCCAATGCGTCCGGCGACGACGCCAAGATCCCCATGTATGCGGGCGGCAAGTTCCCCCTCTCGACCTACCTCGCCGACACGGTGCGCGGCATGCTTGCCGATCCGGAACGTTGGAAGATGCTGCCGGAACAGGTTTCCGACTGGCTGCGCCTGCAGAAGGAAAAATCGGTGCTGCCCGGGCGCCGCGATCTCCTGGTCGAGACCTTTCCGCGCGGTCACCGACATTACATGGTCTGCTACCCCTTCGAGGGGCGGTTGGCGCACCAGACGCTCGGCATGCTGCTCACGCGACGTCTGGAGCGCGCCGGCGCCCGGCCGCTCGGCTTCGTCGCCACTGATTATTCGCTGGCCGTCTGGGCTTTCGGCGATCTCGGCCACCTGTTCAAGCGGGGCAAGCCGACGCTCGCCGAGCTGTTCGCCGAGGACATGCTGGGCGACGATCTCGAGGTCTGGCTCGCGGAAAGCTATCTCTTGAAGCGCACCTTCCGCAATTGCGCCATCATCTCGGGGCTGATCGAGCGCCGCCATCCCGGCCAGGAGAAGAGCGGCAAGCAGGTGACGGTCTCCTCGGATCTGATCTATGACGTGCTGCGCACGCACGAGCCCGATCACATCCTCCTACAGGCGACGAGGGCCGATGCTGCGACCGTCTTGCTGGACGTCAGGAGGCTGAGCGACATGCTCTCCCGTGTCCGCGGGCGAATCGTGCATAAGAGGCTCGAACAGATCTCGCCGCTCGCCGTTCCGGTCATGGTCGAGATCGGCAAGGAATCGGTGGCCGGCGAGGCGAACGAGATGCTGCTGAGCGAAGCCGAGCTGGTGAAGGAAGCGATGGGGACTGCATGACGGCGTTGGCGCGGCGGGTGGAGGAGAGCGAGGCGACGATCCGTATCGCCGGCGAGCCGGCTTTTGCCGACCGGCGGGGCGCATTGTTCTTCCCGACGAACCGACTGCTCGTCGTCTCCGACCTCCACCTCGAGAAGGGCTCCTCCTTCGCCCGCCGCGGCAGGCTGATCCCGCCATACGACACTGCCGCGACGCTGGCGCTGCTTTCTGCGGTGATTGCCGAATATGAGCCCGCCATTGTCGTCAGCCTCGGTGACAGCTTCCACGATACCGATGGCGTCAACCGACTGCATTCTTCCTTCCGCCACCAGCTCGAAATGCTGATGTCTGGGCGCGAGTGGTTCTGGATCGCCGGCAACCACGATCCCGATCTGCCGGTGAACCTGCCGGGAAATGCCGTGCGCGAGCTTGCCATGGGGCAACTCGTTTTCCGGCACGAGCCGGCACGCGGCGCAGCGCCGGGGGAAGTGGCCGGCCACCTGCATCCTTGCGCGCGCATCGTCCAGCGCGGCCGTTCGGTGCGTCGCCGCTGCTTCGCGACGGATGGCAGCCGCATGATCATGCCGGCCTTCGGCGCCTACACCGGCTCCCTCAACGTGCTCGACCGAGCCTATGCCGGGCTGTTCCGCCATGAAATGCTGATGGCCTACATGATCGGGACTGACCGCGTCTTTGCGATTGCAGGTTCACTTCTGCGACCTTGATCCTGGGCCATCACTCGCGCCGGAAGACCAGACTGCCACCCCAGCCGATCAGGATGGCGATCAGCACGGCTGCCACGCCATACAAGAAGCTGTATTCGCGCGAGAAGTTGGAAATCGACTGCTCGAAGCCGGATTTCACGATGGCGAGCGGCGCCGACGTTTCTTTGATGAAGACGCCGTTCTTGAAGAGAAAGGCTCTTGCCTTATGGGTGCCGACAGGCACGTCGCGCGCCAGTCTCACGCTTGCCCTGAACAGGTTCTGCGACAGGAACTGTACCCCGCCGGCGCGCAGATTCCAGAGACCCGTCGCCTTCTTACGTTCTCGGAGCGCATCGGTGAATTCGTCGAGCGTGACCGGATCGTCCTGCTCCTCCGGCTGTAGATAGATGCTGTCGGCGCCGAGCGAGAGCTGGCGGAAGGTCTTCGGCTCGGCAATGTCCTGCAGCATGCGTGTCGTGGCGATCGAATAGGAGACCGGCACGTTCACGAAGGTCTCGGACTGTGTGTTGATCCACATGCCGAGTATGCGATCCTTGCGTCGCACCACGACCGGTCGCGCCGGCCCTTCGAGCACCACGATGACATCGTAGCGGCCCTGCCGTGCGACGAGCGGATCCACGTTCTCGAGCGCGCCGAAGATGGTGAGGTCCGCGCCCGTGAAATCGGCCCTGATATAGACGACGTCTGTGGAAAGCCCGATCTGGAGGTTTTCCGGATTGACTGGCTTCTGCGCGAGCGCCGGCGCACACCAGGCCACCAGAACCAGCGCGAGGGATGCGAAGGCGATGCGCATCCCTAGAGTTGCTCCAGGCCCGTCAGCGAATAGCGGCTGACTGGCGTCGCGAACAGGTCGAAGGCGAGACGGAGCGCTACGGCAAGAACCAGGATTGCGAGCAAGGCACGCAGTTGTTCGCCGCGCAGCTTCTGGCCTGCCTTCGCGCCGTATTGCGCGCCGGCGACGCCGCCGATCATCAGCGCAATCGCCAGCATGATGTCGACCGACTGGTTGGCGGTCGCCTGGATGATGGTCGTGTAGGCAGCGACAAAGATGATCTGGAATAGCGACGTGCCGACGACGACATTGGTCGGCACCTTGAGCAGGTAGATCAGCGCCGGCACCATGATGATGCCTCCGCCAACGCCCATGATCGCGGCGAGAAACCCGATCGCGGCGCCCAACCCCAGCACCGGGATCACGCTGACGAACAGCTTGGAGGTACGGAACCGCATCTTCAGCGGCAGCCGATGGATCCAGTTATGCTGGCCTGATCTCTTGAGGCTCGGCGGAATCCCGCCGGAGCGCGTCCTCTGGATGGCGCGCACGCTTTCCACGAGCATCAGCCCGCCGATCGAGCCGAGAAAGACGACGTAGATCAGCGACACGACAAGATCGAGCTGGCCGACGCGGCGCAGGAGCGCGAAGACGAGCGCGCCGAACGAGGAGCCGAGGATACCGCCGAGAAGCAGGATCGTGCCTAGCTTGAGATCGAGAGTGCCGCGCTTGAAATGCACGAGCGAGCCCGAGAAAGACGACGCGATCACCTGATTGGCACCCGTCGCCACGGCGATCGCCGGCGGTATGTTGTAGAAGATCAGGAGCGGCGTGATGAGAAAGCCGCCTCCGACCCCGAACATGCCGGAAAGAAACCCGACCGCTGCGCCCATGGCGAGCAGCACCAGGAAATTGACCGACATTTCGGCGATCGGGAGATAGATGCCCACCCGTCAAATCCGATCGAACAAGGCGTCCCCCCGCGGACCCGTCCCCAAACCTGAACACGTTTCAGAAAAGTAAGCTGGTCTTGCGCCGACATTTGGGCGAAGTCAAACGCCGCAGCTGATAAATGTCCGGAATTCCAAGGAATTTCGCAACATGATTAAGCAGCTTGATCGGCCTGCTGGGGCCTGTCCTGCCTACTTTTTCTCGAGCAGCTTGCGCACCAGCGTCTCGTTGACTTCACCGGTCGCTTCCATGCCGTTGGCTTTTTGGAAAGCAGCAATCGCGAGCTTGGTCTTTGCCCCCATGACGCCGTCGGCGGAGCCGGCATCGTAGCCGTTCTTGTTGAGGATCACCTGGATGTTGCGGACAGCCTTCTTCATGTCGATGCCCGCCGTCTTTGTGTCGCTCTCGCGCCAGGCGTCGGGGATCGATACCGTGTTGGTCTCGGCGTCGACCGGCTTCGCCTTCCACAGCTCGGTGGCGGCGCGGGCGCGTTGCAGCTGCTCGGGCCTCAGCGCATTGGCTATCTCATCGCGCTTGGCGGCGGCGTCGCGATCGCCGGTCTTGGCGACCAGCGCGAACCATTTGTACGATTCTTCGAGGTTCTGCGGCACGCCGACACCCTTGGCCGACAATATGCCCAGATTGAACTGGCTGTCCTTGACGCCGAGCTCCGCCGCCTTCTCGAACCAGCGTGCGGCCGAGTCGTTGTCGGCGGAACCGTCCGCGCCCATGGCAAAGAGCACGGCGAGGTTGTGCATGGCGCTGGCGTTGCCCTGCTCGGCCGCCATCTGGTACCAGGTCTTGGCCTTTGCGATGTCGCGCTCGACGCCGATGCCCTTCTCGTAGAAATTGCCGATGCGATATTGGGCGGGCACGAGGCCGAGCTCGGCAGCCTTCTCGTACCACTTCGCCGCGGTCTTCATGTCCTGCTTGGTGCCGCGCCCGTCGGCATAACGCGAGCCTATTTCGAACATCGCCTTGGGGTCACCGGCTTCGGCGGCTTCGCGCAGAGGAACCGGGCCGGCATCGACCGGCACTGGCTCCGCTGACGCCGCAGCCGGTACGGGCTGCGCTCCCTGATCGCCCGGCCTGGAGGCCGTCTCGGGCCGACGCGATGCCTCGGCTGCACGCGCCGGCGCTGCAGGGGCTGCGGCCTGCGCAACGTCGGTCTGGCCTGGCGTAACGGCAGCGGTTTGTGCGCCCTTGTCGGCGGCCTGTGCTCCAGCCTCCGAATCCATCGGCGTCTCGGGAATGGCGTCGGCTTCGACCGCGACGGGATTTTCCGCCGCAGGCGCTTCGCTTTGGGCCTCGTAAGGCTGCAGCGCGCTCGACGCCGGAGCCTGCATCTCTTCGGCAGGCGGCAAGTTATCGGCCGTGACGGCATCCGGATCGGGTTGCTCGGCCAGCGACGCCCGCTGGCTGCTTGCGAGATTGGCATCGCTGTTGAAGAAGGCCTTGCCGAGCTGCAGGCCGGCAAGTGCGATCAGTATCGCAGTCGTGGCCATCAGGATCGGCTTGCGCTTGGAACGGAACAGCTTGCCGATCTTCACGTTGCGGGCCGCCCCGCCAAGCTCAGGATTCCGCTTCATCATGTCCGCTTCCGCCGCAGCGGCTTGCGCGGCGCGGCGTGCCGCGGCGATGAAGTCGGATTTCGCGGCATCGCTGTCGCTGTTGCGTTGCGGCTGGCCTCGCTCGTCGCGCACCCGGCGCATGATTGCGCCGAGGTCCGGCGCTCCGGAGCCCGGCTCGAGTGGCCGGTTGGCAATTTTAGGGTCGAGCGGCTGGTCGAGCTCGAACCTGCCCGCGTCGCTCTCGAAATCGGACAGCGACGGTTCGGCCTTGGCTGGCTCTTGCTCCTTCTTGGAGAAGGCCCGCGAGATACCGCCGAGCATGGAGCGGACGCGATTGGTTCCGGCCTCGGAGGTCGCATCGCTTCCGAGCGCAGCGACGGCTGCTTCTGCTGCGGCTTCAGCCGGCGAACGCCTGGGCAGCGGCATTTCGTGCCTTTCGCCGCCAAGCTGCCTCGGATCACCGGCCAAATGCATGTCCTCGTCGGGCTCGATGGAGGGCGCGTCGGTCAGCGCGATCTTGCGTGAAATGTCCGTCGCAGCTGCAGTCGTATCCTCGAGGGATCCCAGTCGCTCGACGATCTTGAGCAGCGTGTCGTGGATTGCTTCGAACGTTTTGGTATTGCGCTCGTCCGAGCGTCGGGCGAGATCTTCCAGGGATTTCAGGTCGTCCGCCAGCGCAGCGACGGCGGCGGTCTCCGTCTTCGAGCCGGACAAGGAGCGAACGGCATTTTCTGCCGCCTGGCGTGCCGCTTCCACGATTGATTCACGGGTGCTGGTCAGCGATTTCTCGATTTCGTCGAGCCTCGGCGCGATGTCGTCGAATTCGCTGAAGGCCATGCTCGGTCCCGCAAGATGCCGGGATAGCTCGGCGACCTGGGCTTCGAGATTGTGGATGATCCCGGGGTCGACCGCCGCGACCGGGGCGGCCGAGCTTTCGAGCCGCGCCGAGATGTCTTCGAGCCGCGCTTCGAGACCGGAGATTGCTCGGTCGGAAGAGCCGCGCGTGTCAAGACGACGTGCCAGTTCCTCGAAACGAGCGTCGATGGCATGCATGATGCCGCTGCTGTCGAAGGTGGGGCTGGCATCGCGATCATCGAGGCGCCCCGAAAGCACTTCCAGCCGGCGCTCCAGGTCGCGGAACACCGTCTGGCTGTGCTCGATCGCGTCGTCCTGCTTGCGGTCCAGCAGCTCCGAGAGCATGTCGAAGCGCTGCTCTATGCCGCGAAAGATACGGTCGGCATCCGGCGCCGCCGGCGCCCGATCGAGCTTGTCGGAGATGATGCTGACTTGCCTTGCAAGCCGTTCGATCGACTCTTCGGGCATGCGGCCGGCTGCTGCGATCTCGTCGACGCGGCGCGACAGCAGGTTCAGGCGGTCGATCACCTCGACCGACGGGCGGTCTTCGATCAGCTCCTCGATCTGCCGGGCGAGGGAACTGATGCGGGCCTCGACGCGCTCGAAGGGTTGTGGGTCGAAATGCGGAGCGCTTGCCGTCGCCGCGGATGCGACGATCGCCCGCGAGATCTCGTCGAGCCGCTCCTCGATAAGATCGAGGGGAGCGCTGCGCAGGCTGTCCTGCTGGTGGGCGAAGTGATCGACTGCGCCGGCGAGCGTGCGCACCTTTTCCTCCAGGGAGCGGAGCGACAGTGATTCAGGAAGGTTGTTCACGGCCTGATTGATCTGTTCCAGGCGGTCGTTGAGCGCCGCGATCGCCGGATCGGCTGCGTCTTCCCGTGACCGGGCGTCGAAGCGATCCTCGAATTTGGCGAAGCGACGGCCGAGCTCCTCCCAACGGCGATCGACCGAGCGGACGGTGTCCTCGCGTGCCAGCGAATCGAGCGCGCCGCGAACCTGCTCCAGTTCTAGGCGCAACAGCTTGATGGCTTTGTCGTCGGTCTTTTCCGACAGTGAATGGATGGCATCGGAAAGACGGTCGAACTCCGCGGTAAGCTCTGCGCCGTTTACCGCCTTTGCCGGCGCGCTGTAGGCGCGCGCGATGTCCTTGCGAAGCGCGTCGAACTCGCGCCTGAGCCCAGTGGTCATCTGCTGCCGCAGCTCTTCACGCAGCCCCTTCAGCTCGCCCGCGATCCGGCCGACGGCGGCGACGCTGTCTTCCTGGTCGCGCAGGCGCTCGAGATCGCTGGCAAGGGTGCGGTAGGAGGATTGTTCGTTTTCGCCGAAACGGGAGGCGGTCCGTTCGGCGCGTGCATGGGGCGAAGCCTCGCTGCTGCGCGGCTCCCAGCGGCCGGCCTCGATCGGCGGAAGAGACGCGCGCGCCGCTTCATCGCGCTCGCCGCTCCACCTGTCGGGCGTGCGGCCGATACGCTCTTCGAGCGTTTCCAGCGAGCGGTTGAGCTGCTCGATGGGGCTATGCGCCCTGCGCTGCCTGCCCGCATTCAGTGTTTCGAGATAGGACCGCCTGCTGTTCATCGAAACGCCCGCTTGCCGAGTGCGACTGGCTTGTGGCCAGCCCATTCTCAAATTCACTGCCGGGGCCGAACGGCACCCGGCGAGATCGCCCGGACGGATGGCTTCCTGCGGTGCGATCTTCACCCCACGTCCGAAAGCCGTGAACCAATTCCGATACAGGATAGACACGGGTGACCGACATGCGCACATTTCCCCAATCGTGGTAAACAACGCGTTAACCGAAGTTACCGGCCCTCTGAGAAGGCGGGAAACCGCGACACTTTGCGCGGATGCGGCCCTTGCGGTAGGCAGCTTCGGCAGGTATATGATTGACGTAAACGTAAGAGCGAAGCATTTGCCTCGCTTTTCGTGCATCCGTTGAAACCACAATGAGAAGCCAAAGCCCCGAAGGCTTCCGTCTGGCGCAGCCCATGTGCCATTGCCGGGGAAAGCGAAAAATGATGAAGATAGTGAAGGCCGACATCGACGCGGCCAATAACGACAATGTTTTGGCCCCCGATGGCTATGCTCGCATCGGTGAACTGGCCAAGAAGTATGGCGTAACCCTTCGCACGTTGCGTTTCTATGAGGACAAGGGGCTGTTGAGCCCGCATCGCGACGGCACCACCCGGCTCTACACGCGCCGCGACGTTGCCCGTCTCAAGCTCATCCTGTTGGGCCGCAAGGTCGGTTTCTCGCTTCGCGAAGTGAAGCAGATGCTGGATCTTTACGACCCGACGGGCTCCAACACAAAGCAGCTGAAGCTGACGCTGGAGAAATCCGAAAAGCAGCTCGTGCGTCTGGAAAAGCAGCGGACTGCCATCGATGAGGCGATTGTCGAACTCACCGACATGATCGGCACCGTCCGTTCCATGCTGGCCGAGCGTCAGCCGGCTCGCGCCGCCTCCTCCTGAATCTACGTCCTGTCCGGGGCATGGGGTACCGCTGAGGCGGAGATTGCGCAGCGGCTTCAGGCAACCCGCCGATCGCAAACAAGCGATAGGGCGGCAGCGACGCCGGACTTCATTGTCAGCATGACCCAATCCGCTCGGAGACCTCTCCGGGCGGATTTCGTTTTGGCCATGTGCGCAACGAGCGCTCAGCTGCGAGAAACTTTTGACGTTTACGCAAACGTCAAAGTTTGGTAGGTCTGGTCCCGACGATTTGCACGGCCAGCGGCGGAGCGGTCGCATCGGCCGGAAAGACTTCGGAGGACAGTTAATGCCGATCTACAAGGCGCCGGTCAATGACACGCTCTTCGTCCTGACGGACGTGCTCGGTTACGAGCGCTACAGCAACCTTCCGGGCTTCTCCGACGCCACGCCCGAGATCCTCGAGGCAATCCTTGCCGAAGGTGCCAGGCTTGCCGAAAACGTCATCCAGCCGACCAACCGCGCCGGCGACATCGAAGGATGCGTGCACCATCCCGACGGCTCCGTGACGACTCCGGCCGTCTTCAAGGAGGCCTATCGGCAATATCGCGAGGGCGGGTGGCTCGGTCTTGCCGTGCCGGTCGAATATGGCGGTCAGGGCCTGCCCCACGCGGTGCATTCGGCGGTCGGCGAATATTTCTCGTCGGCCAACATGGCCTTCATGATGTATGCCGGCCTAACACAGGGCGCGATTGCGGCGATTATCGCACATGGCACAGACGACCAGAAAAACACCTGGCTGCCGAAAATGACCCAGGGTGCCTGGACAGGCACCATGAACCTGACGGAACCGCATGCCGGCACCGATCTCGGCATGCTGCGCACCAAGGCAGTTCGGAACGGCGACGGCACCTACCGGATTTCGGGTCAGAAGATCTTCATCTCGTCGGGCGAGCACGATCTCGCCGAGAATATCGTGCATCTGGTTCTCGCCCGCATCGAGGGCGCGCCTGAGGGCACCAAGGGTATCTCGCTCTTCATCGTGCCGAAATTCCTACTCGGGGCCGATGGCACTCCCGGCGCCCGCAACGCGGTCTTCTGCGGCTCCATCGAAGAGAAGATGGGGATTCACGGCAACGCGACCTGCGTGATGAATTACGACGAGGCGACAGGCTATCTGCTCGGCGAGGAGAATGGCGGATTGCGCGCCATGTTCACCATGATGAACGAGGCGCGCCTGTCTGTCGGCATGCAGGGCCTGTCGGTCGCCGAGGTCGCCTACCAGAACGCCGCGATCTACGCGCGCGAGCGCATCCAGGGCCGTTCGCTCTCCGGTCCGAAGGCGCCGGAGCAGAGGGCGGATCCGATCATCGTCCATCCCGATGTCCGCCGCGCCCTAATGACGATGAGGGCCTTCAACGAGGCCGGGCGCGCGCTGGTTTTGTGGACGGCGCTCAAGTCTGACGTCGCCCACCGTTCTGGCGACGACAAGCAGCGTCAGACGGCCGACGATCACATGGGTCTGATGACGCCCGTTATCAAAGGCGTGCTCACCGACAAGGGCTTCGAGCATGCGGTGATGGCGCAGCAGATATTCGGCGGCCATGGCTATATCGAAGAACACGGAATGAGCCAGTTCGTGCGCGATGCCCGCATCACCCAGATCTACGAGGGGGCCAACGGGATCCAGGCGCTGGACCTCGTCGGCCGCAAACTTGGCATGAATGGGGGGCGCGCAGTCCAGGCATTCTTCAAGGAGGTCGGCGACTTCTGTGAGGAGCACCGTGGCGACGACAAGATGGCGCCCTTCACCAAGGCGTTGAAGAAGGGGCTCAACGACCTGCAGGCGGCGACCATGTGGCTGGTGCAGAATGCCATGCAGAAGCCCGACAATGCAGGTGCTGCCTCGACTGACTATCTGCATCTCTTCGGGCTGGTGGCGCTGGGCTACATGTGGGGGCAGATGGTGAAGACGGCGCAGGCCAAGCTCGCCAACGGTGCCGGCGATGCTGCGGCCTTTTACGAGAACAAGCTCACGACGGGCCGCTTCTTCATGGAGCGCGTCATGCCCGAGACCGCCGTTCGGCTGGCCCGCATTTCGAGCGGCGCAGATACGATGATGGCGCTCCCGGCGGAGGCGTTCTAAGTATTGGCGTGAAGTCAAGATAGGGCGTGAGACGTCGATGCTCTACGTTGCCCCCCTCTGTCCTGCCGGACATCTCCCCCACAAGGGGGGAGATTGGCCTTCATCTCTGACGGCGCCTGTTCTGCAACGTCGAAGGTTGGCGAAACCATCGACGACAGCCAATCTCCCCCCTCGCGGGGGAGATGTCCGGCAGGACAGAGGGGGGCGCGACAGGGCGCAACCTGCCTCGGCTGGAGCCGCGACATGACCACCAATCCCGCCGAAGTCCTCGGCCTGCCGAAGCCCGCATGGGTCACAGAGGATGTCGCCATCCTCTATGACATGGCGACCCGCTTCCTGAGCGAGGAGATCGCGCCGCGCTACGACGAATTCGAGAAGGCCGAGAGCTTCGATCGGGAGAGCTGGACAAAGGCGGGCGCGGCGGGTCTGCTCTGCGCTTCGATGCCGGAGGAATATGGCGGCGCCGGCGGCAGTTTCGCGCATGAAAGCGCAATCATTGAGGCGCTCTCACATGTCGGTGTCGACGGCTTCGGCCTCGGCCTGCATAATTCCATCGTGGCGCCGTATATCCTCCACTACGGCTCGGAGGAGCAGAAAAGAAAATGGCTGCCGAAGATGGCGACCGGCGAGCTGATCGGCGCCATCGCCATGACCGAGCCTGGCGCCGGCTCCGACCTGCAAGGGATCAAGACCCGCGCCGACCGGGACGGCAACCATTACCGCATCAGCGGTTCGAAGACCTTCATCACCAACGGTCAGCTCGCCAATCTGATCATCGTGGTCACCAAGACGGATCCGAGCCAGGGCGCCAAGGGCATCTCGCTGATCGTTGTCGAGACTGACGAGGTGGAGGGTTTCGAGCGAGGCCGCAACCTCGACAAGATCGGCATGAAGTCGAACGATACGTCCGAGCTTTTCTTCAACGACGTGCGCGTACCGACCTCGAACCTGCTCGGCCACGAGGAAGGGCAGGGCTTCGTACAGCTCATGCAGCAATTGCCGCAGGAGCGCCTGCAGATCGGTACCGGCGCCATCGGCATGATCGAGCGGGCGCTTGCCGTCACCCTCGACTACGTCAAGGAGCGCAAGGCGTTCGGCAAGGCCGTCATCGACTTCCAGAACACGCAGTTCAAGCTCGCCGAGCTGAAGACAGAGGCCACGATCGCCCGGGTCTTCTATAATGACTGCGTCGCCCGCCACATCGCATCGGGCCTCGATACGGTTACCGCGTCGATGGCCAAATACTGGCTTTCCGACCTTCAAGGAAAAGTGGTGGACGAATGCCTTCAACTGCATGGAGGCTATGGCTACATGAACGAATATCCTATCGCCCGCATGTATCGTGATGCGCGGGTCCAGCGCATCTATGGCGGCACCAATGAGATCATGAAGCTGCTGATCGCCCGCAGCCTCTGACTGCGATCGGCCGAAGGGAGAACGAAGATGGCTGAAGCCTTTGTCTACGACGCCGTGCGCACCCCCCGCGGCCGCGGCAAGAAGGATGGCTCCCTGCATGAGGTGCCGGCAGTCAGGCTTGCTGCCAAGACGCTTGAAGCGGTCCGCGACCGCAATGGCCTGGACACCTCTCCGGTGGACGACATCATCTTCGGCTGCGTCGATCCGGTCGGCGAAGCGGGCTCGGTGATACCGCGTGCCGCGGCCTTTGAGGCAGGTTATGCGACCTCCGCACCGGGCATGCAGATCTCGCGCTTCTGCGCCTCGGGTCTCGATGCCATCAATCTCGGCGCGGCGAAGATAGCGCAAGGTGCGGATGAGATCGTGATCGCCGGCGGCGTCGAATCCATGTCGCGCGTCGGCATGGGCATGTCCGGCGGAGCCTGGTTCATGGATCCATCGGTCGGGCTGCCGTCCTACTTCATGCCGCAGGGCGTGTCGGCCGATCTCATCGCAACGAAATATGGCTTCAGTCGCGACGATGTCGACGCCTATGCGGTCGAGAGCCAGAAGCGCGCGGCCAGGGCCTGGGAGAAAGGCTGGTTCAAGGATTCCGTGATCCCGGTGAAGGACCAGAACGGTCTCACCATCCTCGACCGCGATGAGCATATGCGGCCCTCGACGGACATGCAGGCGCTCGCCTCACTGAACCCTTCCTTCGTGATTCCGGGCGAGATGGGGGGGTTCGACGCTGTCGCCGTGCAGCGCTATCCCGAGATCGAGGAGGTCAACCACGTCCATCATGCCGGCAATTCGTCTGGCATTGTCGACGGGGCGGCGGCCGTGCTGCTCGGCTCGAAGAAGGGCGGCAAGGCGATGGGGCTGAAACCGCGCGCCCGCATAAAAGCCTTCGCCAATGTCGGCTCGGAGCCGGCGATCATGCTGACCGGTCCGGTCGACGTGACGGAAAAGCTGCTCAAACGGGCGAAAATGAAGCTGGAGGACATCGATCTCTTCGAGCTCAACGAGGCCTTCGCCGCGGTGGTGCTGCGCTATATCCAGGCTTTCGAGATCGATCCCGAGAAGATCAACGTCAATGGCGGCGCGATCGCGATGGGCCACCCGCTCGGCGCGACGGGCGCGATGATCTTCGGCACGGTGCTCGACGAGCTTGAGCGGCGCAACCTCAACACCGCGCTGGTGACGCTCTGCATCGGTGCCGGCATGGGCACCGCGACCATCATCGAGAGAGTGTAACGATGACGGTCCTTCCCGCAAGGACAGCCTTGCTGCTCGTCGATGTGCAGCAGGCCTTCTTGGAGATGGAGAAAGCGGGGCGCCGGCGCAACAACCCGCTGGCTCTGCGCAACATCGCTCGCCTTCTCGGCGCATTCAGGGGGCACGGCATGGCAGTTTTCCATATCCGCCACGCCTCCAGGGAGCCTGACTCTCTGTTGCGTCCAGAGCGGAGCGGCTATCAGCCGATCGAAGAGGCGCGCGAGCGGCCCGGCGAGCCTGTTGTCGTCAAGCACGTGAACTCCGCTTTCATCGGCACCGACCTGGAAAAACGACTGCGTGAAGGCGGTCACGACACGCTCGTGATCGCCGGTATCACCACCAACCATTGCGTCGAGACGACCACGCGGATGGCCGGCAATCTGGGCTTCGACGCACGACCGGCAAGCGACGCCTGCTATGCGTTCGACCGCATCGGTTATGGCGGCAGGACCGAAAGCGCCGAAGCGATCCACGAGATGACTTTGTCCAATCTCGACGGCGAATTCGCAAGGATCGAGACGACCGACACGGTAGTGGCGGCGCTTAGCAACAGCGCAGCGGCCTGAGGAGGGATCAGATGACCTACAGGAATTTCACCGTCGAAACCGACACCGACGGCATCGCGCTCGTCACCTGGGACATGCCCGACCGTTCGATGAACGTCTTCACCGAGGAGGCGATGGACGAGCTCGAGAAGATCATCGATCAGGTGAAGGGCGACGGTTCCATCAAGGGCGCGGTGATTACCTCCGGTAAGGAGAGCTTCTCCGGTGGCGCCGACCTCAACATGCTGAAGGGCATGCTCGAACTGTTCCATAAGGAAAAGGCCAGGGATCACGACAAGGCGATCAAGCTGCTTTTCGATGGCGCCGGCCGCATGAGTTGGCTCTGGCGCAAGCTGGAGACCTCCGGCAAGCCGTGGGTCTCGGCGATCAACGGCACCTGCATGGGCGGCGCCTTCGAGCTTTCGCTCGCCTGCCATGGCCGCGTCGCGGCCGACTCGGACAAGGTCAAGATGGCGTTGCCGGAGGTGAAGGTCGGCATTTTCCCGGGCGCCGGCGGCACGCAGCGCGTCCCGCGGCTCGCCAACACGCAGGAAGCCCTGCAGATGCTGACCTCCGGCAAAAGCCTGACGCCGCAGAAGGCGAAAGCCATGGGGCTGATCCACGAGATCGCAGCGCCGGACAAGCTGATCGAGGCTGCCAAGGCGATGATCAAGAATGGCCTGAAGCCGGTGGCGCCCTGGGATGAGAAGGGTTTCAAAATTCCCGGTGGGCCGGTCTATTCGGTTGCCGGTGCGAACCTCTGGCCGCCGGCGATTGCCATCCTGCGGCGCGAGACCTACGGCAACTATCCGGCCGCCACGGCGATCATGAAATGCGTCTATGAAGGCCTGCTGGTCCCGTTCGAAACGGCGCTGAGGATCGAGCAGCGCTACTTCACCGAGATCCTGCAAAGTACTCAAGCGGCGATGATGATCCGCTCGCTGTTCGTCTCCTTGCAGGAGCTCAACAAGGGCGCCCGCCGCCCGGCCGGCGTGCCGGCGACGAAATTCACCAAGATCGGCGTTCTGGGCGCCGGCTTCATGGGGGCGGGCATCGCCTATGTGACGGCACAGGCCGGCATCCCCGTCGTGCTGCTCGACCGCGACCAGCCGACGGCCGAGAGGGGCAAGGCGCATTCCGAGACGCTGATCTCCGAGCAGATCAAGAAGGGCCGCGCCAAGCCCGAGGACAAGGAGCGGCTGCTGTCCTTCATCAAGCCGACCGCCGACTATGCCGATCTTGCCGGCTGCGAACTTGTCATCGAGGCCGTGTTCGAGGATTCCGAAGTGAAGAAGGACGCCACGAAGAGAGTCGACGCTGTGCTCGACCCATTCGCGGTCTTGGCGTCGAACACCTCGACCATTCCCATCAGCAGCCTCGCCAAGAACTCGGCACGGCCGGAGAACTTCATCGGCATCCACTTCTTCTCGCCGGTCGACCGCATGATGCTGGTCGAAGTGATCCTCGGCAAGAAGACGAGCGAGAGGGCGCTTGCGGTGGCGCTGGACTATGCCCGTGCGATCAGGAAGACCCCGATCGTCGTCAACGACACGCGTGGCTTCTATGTGAACCGGTGCGTGTTGCGCTACATGTCCGAAGCCTTCCAGATGCTGATCGAGGGCGTGCCAGCGGCAATGATCGAGAATGCGGCGAAGATGGCAGGCATGCCGGTCGGCCCGCTGGCGCTCACCGACGAGATAGCGATCGACCTCGCCCAGAAGATCATGAAGCAGACGATCCGGGACGCGGGCGAAAAAGCCGTGGACAAGGATCAGTTCACCTTGATCAACACGATGGTCGACAAGCACGGCCGCTTCGGCCGCAAGAACGGCAAGGGCTTCTACGACTACCCGCCGAAGCCTGCGAAAAAGAAGCTATGGCCTGGCCTGAAGGATCTCTATCCGCAACGGGATCCCGACCAGATCGACGTCGAGGAGCTGAAGCAGCGCTTCCTTTATGTGATTGCGCTCGAAGCGGCACGCGTCATGGAGGAAGGCATCGTCACCGATCCGCGCGAGGCCGATGTCGGTTCTATCCTTGCCTTCGGCTTCGCGCCCTACACGGGTGGGGCGCTGTCCTACATCGACGGCATCGGCGAGAACGAATTCGTCAGGCGCGCGAGGGAACTGCAGAAGAAATACGGGGCCCAGTTCAAGTCGCCGAAGCTCATCATCGACATGGCCGAGAAAGGCGAAACCTTCTACCAGCGCTTCGATCCTTACGCGAAGGCGCGCGCCAAGGAGGCGGCATAGCCAGCCGGCGGCTCACTTGAGGAATGCTGCCGAGGCGCCGCGGCAAGCTTGCTTGTCCGCGGGCCGCCGCTGACCGGCTGGACAACAGGGTGCAGGCGGACTACAAGGCCAAGGTATATTTTCCTCTTTCGCAGGGCCGCCATGCTCTCGCACGCTTCCGTCTGGGCCGCGATCGATGCCCTGGCCGATCGCTACTCGCTCTCGGCGTCGGGCCTTGCAAAACGCGCCGGCCTCGATTCGACTGCCTTCAACAAGTCGAAGCGTCTTTCGGCCGACGGCCGGCCGCGCTGGCCCTCGACCGAGTCGATCGCCAAGATCATCGAAGCGACCGGCTCCTCGCTCGACGAGTTTCTTGCGCTCATCGAAGGCATGCAGAACGGGCAGCCTGGACGGCACTTCGCTCGAGCATCGTCAGTGCCGATGCTCGGCTTCGCTCAGGCTGGCGCCGGCGGCTTTTTCGACGACGCCGGTTTTCCGGTCGGCCATGGCTGGGATCTGATCGAGTTGCCCGCCAATGCGCGCGAGGGCGCCTATGCCTTGCAGGTGCAGGGCGACTCGATGCTGCCACTCTATCGCGACGGCGATATGCTGATCGTGGAGCCAGCGGCGCCTGTCCACCGTGGCGACCGGGTTGTGGTGAAGACCACTGCTGGCGAGGTCATGGCCAAGGTGCTGTCGCGCCGCACGGCCGAGAAGATCGAGCTTCTGTCGCTCAACGAGGCGCATCCGCCGCGAACGCTCCCGGCGAGGGAGGTCGAGTGGCTCGCCCGCATCGTCTGGGCGAGCCAGTAGGGTTATGCGTTTTCCGGTAGCCGGCGCTGCGGCGGCAGGTCTGGTGGGGCTTAGCCTGCTCGTCATCCTGGCGGGCAGGCACGTGGGTCGCGAAGCCGATCCATCCACTGCAACGACGCAAGCTGCAGCGGAGACCTACGCTCCGCCCGAGCCTTCCGACATGGAATTGCTGGAGCAGTCCGCGCCTCCCAGCCAGCCCGCGCGGCCGATCGGCCAGGATATTGTCGCGGAACCTCCGGTGAAGCCCCAGGAACTTGCGCGTGCCGAGCCCCGTGCGCCCCTCAGCCCGCCCAGCCAGCTTGCGCGACCCGTGCCGCTCGGGCCACCCAGCCAGTTCGCGCGGCCGATCGGCCAAGATGTTGTCGCGGAACCCCCGTTGAAGGGCCAGGACTTGGTGCGTGCCGAGCCGCGGGCGCCGCTGAGCCCGCTCAGCCAGGCACTGCCGCCGCCGCCCAAAGAAAAGAACGGCGGGCTTCTTTATCTGCCTGTCGCGATCGGCTCCGCAGAATTCGAGGCCATGGGCCACAAGATTGTCATTGCCGGGACCGAGAGCGTCGGTCCTGATGAGACCTGCATGCATGCTGGCGTCGAATGGGCGTGCGGTGCGCGCGCGCAAGCTGCCGTCCGCGCATGGCTGCGGGGAAGGGCACTTTCCTGCGAGCTGCCGCCGGACGCCGGCAGTGGGATCCAGGTCGTCGGCTGCCTCCTTGGCAAACAGGACGTCGGTGCCTGGCTCGTCTCGAACGGCTGGGCGCGCGCTACGCCTGGCGGGCCCTATGTGAAAGCCGAGGCCACGGCCCGTCAGACAGGCATGGGGATTTTCGGCCCTCCGCCGCCAGCGCTTCCCGCTGAGGAGCCTGCACCCGAGGCTTTGCCGTCCGACCAGTCGATGCCGATCGAGGCGGGACCGAATTCGGCCGATTGACCGATCTCGTTCAGGCCACGAGTTCGCCGGCCAGGGCTTTCTCGATGAGCGCCCTTGTCTCGGTGACGCCGTAGAGCGCGGTGAAGGAGCCGAAGCGCGGCCCTCGCTCCTGGCCGATCAGCACCTGGTAGATCATCTGGAAGAAGGCGACCGAGACGCCCGGCCCGCCTTCCGGGGCCTGCTTCGAGTGATCTTGATAGCGCTCGATCTTGCGGGCGACGTTGAGCGCCGCATGCTGGATCATCTCGCCATCCGCCCCTGAGGGCAGTGCCGCCAGCGTTTCTGCAAGCTTCGCCAGGGCCTCCCGCTCGACCTCGTCCGGCGCGCGATAGACCTTGGTGGGCCTCACGAAATCCTCGAAGTAGCGGATCGCATATTCGGCGAGCCGATCGAGCTCGGGGTGCGTCTCAGGCGTCACGCCGGCCGCATGGCGCGAAATAAAGCCCCACAGAACGTTCTTGTTCTGCGCATTCGAGGCGCTCACCAGGTTGAGGAGCAGCCCGAACGACACTGGCAAGTCGATACGCGGCGGATTTCCGTTGTGCATATGCCAGACCGGATTGCCGAGCCGCTCCTTCCATTCTTGGCGCGGATAGGCCGACAGGAACTGGTAATACTCGTCGACCGCCCTCGGGATCACGTCGAAGTAGAGCTTCTTGGCCTGCCGTGGCCGTTGATACATGTAGAGCCCGAGGCTTTCGGTAGGCGCGTAGGTCAACCATTCATCGATGGTAAGGCCGTTGCCCTTCGATTTCGAGATCTTCTGGCCGTGCTCGTCGAGGAACAGCTCGTAGACGAAGTGCTCCGGCGGCCGGGCACCCAGGATGCTGCAGATGCGATCATAGATGACCGCATTCGTCTGGTGGTCCTTGCCGAACATTTCGAAGTCGACGCCGAGCGCTGCCCAGCGCATGCCGAAATCAGGCTTCCATTGCAGCTTCACCTTGCCGCCGGTGACCGGCAGCGTGGTCTCCTCGCCATCCTCGTCGTCGAAGGTTATCGTGCCGGCCTTCGCGTCCACGCGCTTCATGGGCACGTAGAGCACGCGGCCGCTCTTCGGCGAGATCGGCAAGAATGGGCTGTATGTCGCCTGCCGCTCCTCGCCGAGCGTCGGCAGCATCACCGCCATGATCTGGTCGTAGCGCTCCGCTGCGCGAAGCAACATTTCGTCGAAACGTCCGGACTTGTAGTATTGCGTAGCGCTTGCGAATTCGTAGTCGAAACCGAACGTGTCGAGGAATCGGCACAGCATCGCGTTATTGTGGTCGGCAAAGCTGGCGTAGTCGCCACCGAACGGATTGGGAACCGAGGACAAGGGCTTGTGCAGGTGCGGCTCGAGGAATGCGCGATCCGGCACGTTGTCCGGAATCTTGCGCATGCCATCCATATCGTCCGAAAAGCAGAGAAGCTTGGTCTTGACCTTGTCTTCGGTCAGGACGTGGAAGGCATGCCGAACCATGGTCGTGCGAGCGACCTCGCCGAACGTGCCGATATGCGGCAGGCCAGAGGGACCGTAGCCAGTCTCGAAGAGCACTGTTTCGGGGAAATCGGACTTCCGGTAGCGATCGATGATTTTCTTTGCTTCCTCGAACGGCCAAGCCTTGCTTTCGGCTGCAGCCGCCAGAAGCTCCGGGTTGAGGTCGATTTCGGGAAGCGAGGCCATTTCGGCGATCCTGTCATTCTCCCGGCCGGGCCGGTTTCGGGGCCTGCTCTATTCGGGCATTGGCAGTGCGTCAATTCTTCCTTGCACGGCTCTCAGGGCTCGCATAGCTAACGAGTCCCCGCTTGCGAGGTTTCCTATGTCCAAGCTCAATCCGCACGATGCCTTGATTTATCTGATGGTGATCACCTCCGCCGCCGACCGCGAGATGACGGATGTCGAGCTGGCGCGCATCGGCAATGTGCTCAAGACGTGGCCGGTCTTCCAGGATTTCGACGAGTGGAAGCTGATCCGCGTGGCACAGGAATGCCAGGAGCGCCTGCAGGCCAAGGATGGACTGCGATCGATTCTCGTCGAAGTGAGCAGCGTCCTGCCGGAGCGCCTCCACGACACGGCCTATGCCGCCGCCTTCGAGGTAGCGGCAGTAGATCTCGAAATGCGGATGGAGGAAGTCCGCGTCCTCGAGCTCATCCGGGACGTACTTGCAGTCGAGCCCGATGTCATCGACGCCATCGAACGATCGACCAAGGCGCGTCACCGCACCTTGACGTGACCAGACAGCTCCAAATTCAGTAGAAGCTCACCGGGAAATAGCGGAGATAGAGTTCCGCAAAGATGCCCTTCACGTTGATCTCATGCAGCGCGTAGTCAAAAGCGGCCGCGAGCTTGGCGTTCTCAGGTGTCACCGCGATCGCCAACCCTGATCCGAGATATTCGGGCGCGAGATATGGGCCGCCGGAAAAGCGGCAGCAGTCGGCCGAATCCGACCCCGCGAGCCAGAAGCCGAGCCGCATGCCGTCTCCGAAGGCCGCAACGACCTTGCCGGTCTTCAGATCGCCGAGCATTTCCTCCTGCTTGTCGAAGGTGACGACCTTCAGGTCGGGGAAGTATTCGCGCAGCATCCTTTCATGGGCCGAGCCCAGGAGAACGCCGACCGGTTCACCTCTGAGCTTTTCAGAGAGCGGCTCGGCGAGCGCCTTCGCCTTGGTCGTGACGAAGCGAGCCGGGAACTGCAGATAAGAGCGAGTAAAGGCATATTTGGCCCTACTTGCCTCGGTGACGGAGAGGCCGGCAATGATCGCTTCGCCCTCCTTCTTTTGCAGCGCGCCTTCGAGTTCCCCCCAGGGGAGTGCCTGGATCTGGCATTTGGCGATCATTTCGAGCTCGCGACAGATCGCGCGAGCGAGGTCGATGTGGAAGCCGCTCAGCCGTCCCGAGGAGTCGAGGAAGTTGAACGGCGGAAAATCGACCGTGGTGAGAAACCGGACGCGCTGCATGTCGGAAATGTCCGGCTTCACAAGCCGTTCCTTGGCATCCCAGAAATTGGGGATCGAAGGCTCGGCCGGATACGCCGGTGACCCGACAATCGCTAGCGCGACGAGGCAGAAAAATCGGAAGGAACGGAACACGGAGATATTTGCGGTTCAGCTACTGTTGTTTCTAACGGATGATTTTGCCCGGCTTCGGGTGCCGATGCACTGCGGAGGCGGGCGACGCGCTTATCCAGCGAGAAACCGCGGTCCTTCGCCGATGATGAGCTTGTCCTGCTTGCCGATCGCGTCAAGGTCCCGGTCGGGATAGGGCACATTCAACAGCACGTGCCTGATGACGGCGAGCCGGGCCCGGCGCTTGTCGTTGCTGCGCACGATGATCCACGGCGCATGCTCAGTATGGGTACGCTCGAACATCTGATCACGCTTTTCGGTATAGTCGTCCCATTTGGTCACGCCGGCCACGTCGATTGGCGAGAACTTCCAATTCCTCAATGGGCTGTGCCGCCGCTCGTGGAAGCGCTTGAGCTGCATTTCCTGCCCGAGCTCGAGCCAGAACTTGAAAAAATGGATGCCTTCCCTGACGATCAGCTTCTCGAAGCGCGGCACTTCCCTAAGGAAATGCGCGTGCTGCTCCGGCGTGCAGAAGCCCATGACAGGCTCGACGCCGGCGCGATTGTACCAGGAGCGGTCGAAGGTGACGAACTCGCCCGAGGTGGGGAACTGGCTGACATAGCGCTGGAAATACCACTGGCCGCTCTCGGTCTCGGTCGGCTTGGTAAGGGCCACGTTGCGGGCGGAGCGCGGATTCATGTTCTGGCGCACCGCATTGATCGTGCCGCCCTTGCCGGCCGCATCCCGCCCCTCGAAAAGCGCGAGAACCCGGCCGCCGGTCTTCTGCATCCAGGCCTGCAGCTTCACGAGCTCGGCCTGCAACGTTTCCAGCGTCTTCTCATATTCCTGTTGCGGCAGCTTCTTGTCGTAGGGATAGCGGTCGGATTTGAGCGCCAGCTTTTCGATCCAGTCCGGCAATTTGGTGTTGTCGATATCGAAAACCCGCGCGGTGCCGTTGACCTTGAGCTTGATTGCGTTGCTTCCTGCCGCCCCCGCTGAATCGTCAGTCTTTTTCATCGCCGCGAGCCCTTTCCTGAACCGGCGGGCATGCTATTGGGTGGCAGCGTACCGGTCCAGCGGGAAGTTGTTTGCCCGCCGGTCGGCACATTGGCGAGGCATTGTCTGAATTTCCATATGACGGAACCTCCAGGCCAGCACGAAGATCGCGCGTTCGGCCCGGTCGTCGTCGACCGGCTGTTCAGCGCAAAGTGGCTGCTGGCGGCGTTGGCCGGCGCACTGTTGGCCGGTTGGGGAATTGGCAGCCTTTCCCCGGGGTTTGCAGCAGCAGTGTTCGTTTTCGTCCTGTTGGCGGCTGCGCTCGCACCACGACGATCGGCGGGGGCGATCGACGCAGCCGAGGGGGCCGGCGAACCGGGACTGCACCTCGAAAGCCTGTCCGCGGTCGCACTGGCGGCCGCCGTCCCGGACGCGATGGTCATCTTTGACAGGGATGGCGCGACCGTTCACGCCAATCGGGCGGCCACAATGGCCTTTGGCGCGTTCGTCCCCGGCGTCCCGCTGCAGAGGAAGTTCCGTGCGCCGGAAATGCAGGAACTCATCAACACGCTGCTTGCAGGCGAGGCGGAGAGCGACACGGTCGACTATGCCGAGCGCGTGCCGATCGAGCGCGCCTATCGCGTGGTGGCGACCCGCATCCGGGGCGATGACGAGCTCTTCGTCATGGTGTTCAAGGACCAGAGCGAGACACGACGCATTGATCGCATGCGGGCGGATTTCATCGCAAATGCCAGCCATGAGCTGCGCACGCCGCTGGCATCGATCGCAGGCTTCGTCGAGACGCTTCGCGGGCCGGCCCGTGACGACGCCAAGGCGCGTGACCACTTCCTCAGGATCATGCAGGAGCAGACCAGCCGCATGGCGCGGTTGATCGACGATCTGCTTTCGCTCTCACGGCTGGAGATGAAGCCCCTTCTTGCGCCCGGCAGCGAGGTGGACCTTCACCAGACCATTGAAAGCGTGATCGATTCGCTCGGACCGACGGCGCGCCACGCTGGCGTCGAGATCATTCGCGAATTTCCCGAGGGGCCGGTCATTGTCTACGGCAGCCGCGACGAGCTGTTCCAGGTCTTCGAGAACCTGCTGGAGAACGCCTGCAAATACGGCCAGTCGGGAGGCCGCGTCATCGTCTCGATCAGTCGCTCCGAGCAAGGTTCCGATGGCGAGACCGTTGTCAGCTTCCGCGACTTCGGCCCGGGCATCGCTGCTGAACACATTCCGCGCATCACCGAGCGCTTCTACCGTGTCGACGTGGAGGCGAGCCGCGGGCAGAAAGGCACCGGCCTGGGTCTGGCGATCGTCAAGCATATCCTGACCAGGCATAATGCGCGGCTGTCGATAAAATCGGAAGTCGGCAAAGGTTCTGATTTCAGCGTGCACTTCTCGCCACGTGGGCGGACAGCTTGAAAAATGACGGATTGGAAAGATCTGACTCCTTTCTTTTATTCGTCATTTAGCAGGCGTACACCGGTTGAAAGCGCTGAGTCGCTAGAGCACGATCCCGAACCGAAGGTCAGCGCAGCAAAAAGTTGCAGACTTTTCGGATAAGATCATGCACGAAAACAAAGCGTTAGAGCAGGATGAATGACTCCACTCTAAATTAGTCCTGCTCTAATGCGGACAAAGGCCGATGACCACGCAGCATATCTCCCGCGCTTATGACGAGGAACTGAAGTACCTTGCCAACCGCATCGCCGGCATGGGCGGTCATGCGGAGCGCATGGTCGATGAGGCCGTCACAGCACTCGTGAATTCTGACGACGGCCTGGCCCGAAAGGTCATTGCCGACGACCTCGCGCTTGACGAAGGCCAGCGCGAGATCGATGACAAGGCGATCCTGGTCATAGCCAGGCGGCAGCCCATGGCAGACGATCTGCGTGAGATCATCGGCGCGATCCGCATTTCCGCCGATCTGGAGCGGGTGGGCGATCTCGGCAAGAACATCGCCAAGCGCGTTGTCGCGGTCACCGAAGTGCGCCAGCCGCCGAGCCTTTTTCGCGGGCTGCAGGCGCTTGCCGATCTGGCCTTGACGCAGCTGAAGGAAGTGCTCGATGTCTACGCCTCACGCGCTGTCGATCGCATCGGCTTTGTGCGCGATCGGGACGAGCAGATCGACGCCATGTACACGTCCCTGTTCCGAGAACTTCTGACCTATATGATGGAAGACCCGCGCAACATTACGGCCTGCACCCATCTTCTGTTCTGCGCCAAGAACATCGAACGGATCGGCGACCATGCGACCAACATCGCCGAGACGGTCTACTACATCGTCACCGGCCAGCAGATGCCTGCGGAGCGTCCCAAGGAGGACAAAAGTCACCACGTGACGCTTGCGGCGGCGCAGAAGGCGAGCCGGTAGCGGCGGCGCGCAACTGACTTTGGCGCGCAAAAGCGACTCTTCCGGCAACGTCGCGCCCTGCAGACCCCTCATCCGTCTCGGCGCTGCGCGCCGAGCCACCTTCTCCCACAGGGGGAGAAGGGAACGCGCTGCATTTTGCTTCTCTGCCAATCTCCAACTTCGGCGATTTGGCGCGAGCCCAAATGCCAAGCTCCCCCCTTCTCCCCTTGTGGGAGAAGGTGGCTCGGCGCTTGCGCCGAGACGGATGAGGGGTGCTCCAGAAGGCGAGTCGGATAGCGGACTCGTGTCGCTGACTTACCGTCGTTGAATCAAGAAATCACCGATGCCGCCTGCGCTCGGCGGCAGGCTGGAACGCGATACGGGCGTGGTAGGAGCAGTAAGGGCCGCTCTCCAGGGAGTCGTTTCCGCAGAAGTTGAAATCCTCCGTCAGCGGGTCGCCGTTCGGCCACTTGCAGGTCCGTTCGTTGAGCTGGATCAGCGACAGCCGGCGGCTGATGGGCACCACGACATTTTCGACCGGACGAACCACCTGCCGGACAACCGGCTCCACCTCGAACATGGCCTGCAGCGCCGTGGCGCCGATCGTGGCGGGCATCGGTCGCGACGCCGGGGCGGCGCGTGCCGCCACCTTGGTGCCGGTCGAGGCCGGCGCTGCCTTCTTCTGGCGCACCGGAGCGGCGGTTGCCCTGCCGCGCGCCGAGAGCTTCAGTCGGTGAACCTTGCCGATCACGGCATTGCGGCTGACGCCGCCGAGCTGCGCAGCGATCTGACTGGCGCTCAAACCGTCTGCCCAAAGCTTCCTCAAGAGTTCAACCCGCTCGTCAGTCCAGTTCATTGGCAACTGCTCCTGCATCACAGTGCGGGAATCGGAATCCCTCACCGGCCCGACGATCGCCGGGGCGACACCACTAATACACCGGTGAGTTGGTCCGCCGCACGAAATGTAGTTTTTCGTTGGCTTCAGACTACCTTAACGGCTGACTCCGTGACAAGAGTCCGGCCGGGCGGCCTGAATCTGTTTTTTCGGTTTTCCCCAACTTGCCGTTTAGCAGCCGGTCATGGCGGCTGCTCACCTGCAACTGGAGGTGTACTGCCATTCCGGAGGCCGGTGGGGCGTCTATTCTACGTCCCGCGTCCGACCCGCGGAAGCGTACACCACCATATGTAGGTTGCACTGCGTCGATAACCACTCGAAACAACGCGGGTCTGCCATGCGCTGATCCGAGGTCCTGACGCCGGATGGGCAAAAGGGATCACCAGCTCTTCGCTCCCTGTCCTCAAGCGCATAACGGAGTAATTTCTCGCCTTCGCATTGACATGAATCCGGAAAAACCTGAAATATGTGCCGAGGCCGCCGCTCTGGCGGCTTTTTGATTTTTTCTGTCCCGACGCTGTCCGTCGGTGTGTGCTGAAAGGCCCGGGTCCAAACCCGGGGATGAGTGATGAGCGGTTCCGCGCTTTACGAGACCTTCGCGCGTGCGCCCCTGTCCTTCGAGCGGGGTGAGGGTGTCTGGCTGATCGAGGAGAACGGCGAGCGATATCTCGACCTCGCGGGCGGCATAGCCGTCAATTCGCTCGGCCACAGCCATCCGCATCTCGTTGCTGCACTGACCGAGCAGGCAGGCAAGCTCTGGCACATTTCGAATCTTTACGAGATTCCAGGACAGCGCCGGCTCGCCGAACGGCTTGTCGAGCACACCTTCGCCGACAAGGTGTTCTTCACCAATTCAGGCGCCGAGGCGCTGGAATGCGCGATCAAGACCGCGCGCCGCTACCATTACGTCAATGGACACCCGGAGCGCTACCGCACGATCACCTTCGAGGGTGCCTTTCACGGCCGCACACTGGCGACGATCGCCGCCGGCGGCCAGCACAAATATCTGGAAGGCTTCGGTCCCAAGGTCGAGGGCTTCGATCAGGTTCCCTTCGACGACATCGACGCTGCGGCCAAGGCGATCACGCCGGAAACCGCTGCGATCCTCGTCGAGCCCATGCAGGGCGAGGGCGGCATCCGCTCGTTCCCCACGCAGTCGCTGAAGCGGCTGCGCGAGCTCTGCGACAAGAACGACCTGCTGCTGATGTTCGATGAAGTCCAGTGCGGCATCGGCCGCACCGGCAAGCTGTTCGCCTATGAATGGTCCGGCGTGGCACCTGACGTCATGGCGATCGCCAAGGGTATCGGCGGCGGCTTTCCGATGGGCGCGTGCCTTGCGACCGACGAGGCCGCCAGCGGCATGACGGCCGGCGTCCACGGCACCACTTTCGGCGGCAACCCGCTGGCGATGGCGGTCGGCAATGCGGTGCTCGACGTGGTGCTCGCCGACGGCTTCCTCGATGAGGTCAAGCGCAAGGGGCTGTTCTTCAAGCAAGGCCTTGCGGCGATTGCCGACGAGTTCCCGACCGTGGTCGACGACATCCGCGGCATGGGGCTGATGCTCGGACTGAAATGCGCGATGCCGAACGGCAAGGTGAACGCTGCGCTGCGCGATCAGAAGGTGCTCGGCGTGCCGGCTGGGGACAATGTGGTGCGGCTTCTGCCGCCTCTCGTCATCTCCGAGGACGAGATCCGCATTGGCCTCGACCGCATTCGCGAGGGCGTGAAGAGCCTGGCGCCGGCAACGGCCGCAGCAGCCAAGTGACGAGCCGCGCCATGGGCAGTTCCCCCCGTCATTTCGTCGATCTTTCGACTGTTTCGGCCGCCGATCTTCGGTTCATCCTCGACGACGCCGTGGTCCGCAAATCGCGGCTGAAGGCCGGCGAGCGGAGCCGCCCGCTCGAAGGCAAGGTGCTGGCGATGATTTTCGACAAGCCGTCGACGCGCACGCGTGTCTCCTTCGATGTCGCGATGCGCCAGCTCGGCGGCGAAACGATCATGCTGACCGGAACCGAGATGCAGCTCGGCCGAAGCGAGACCATTGCCGACACCGCCAAGGTGCTGTCGCGTTATGTCGATATCATCATGATCCGCACCACCACGCATGAGCGGCTTCTCGAGCTTGCCGAGAACGCGACCGTGCCGGTGATCAACGGCCTGACCGACGAGACGCATCCCTGCCAGCTCATGGCCGACGTGATGACCTATGAGGAGCATCGCGGCAGCGTAGCTGGCCGCACCTTCGCCTGGACCGGCGACGGCAACAACGTGCTCCATTCGCTGCTCGAGGCGTCGGCACGCTTCTCGTTCGGTCTGCGCGTCGCGGTGCCCGAAGGCAGCGAGCCTGGCGAGAACTATGTCGAGTGGGCAAAGCGCAATGGCGGGCGTATCGAATTTACCCGCACGGCCGAGGAAGCGGTCCGTGGCGCCGATTGTGTGATGACCGATACCTGGGTGTCCATGGGACAGGAGCACCGCGCCCGCGGCCACAACGTCTTCATGCCCTATCAGGTCAATGGCGAGCTGATGAAGCTCGCCAAGCCCGATGCGTTGTTCATGCACTGCCTGCCGGCGCATCGCGGCGAGGAGGTGACCGACGAGGTGATCGACGGCAAGCACTCGGTGGTCTTCGATGAGGCCGAGAACCGCCTGCATGCCCAGAAGGCTGTGCTCGCCTGGTGTCTCGGCGCTTGATCGGCGTGTGATCAGCACCTATCTGCTGCGGATCAATCTCCTCGAACTGTGCTGCAAAACTGCGCCGAACGGCCTGCAAAGCCGCGCGCCGGAGTTTTGTGGAAGGGAATGTGTCCAGTGACTGATCGCAGCGAACTCAAACTCGGAGATTTCGGCTTTGCCGGCGACGACCACGTCGTGCCCTTCGAGGTCGGACCGCTCGACGTGCGTGGCCGTATCGTCCAGCTCGGGCCGGCGCTCGACACCATGCTTGCGCGCCATGCTTATCCGGAGCCGGTCGCGCGCCTGCTTGCCGAGGTCGCGGTGTTGACCGTGTTGCTTGGTACGGCGCTGAAGTTCGACGGCAAGTTCATCGTCCAGACGCGCTCCGACGGGCCGGTTGACATGCTGGTCGCCGATTTCACGAGCCCGCGCGCTTTGCGCGCCTATGCGCGTTTCGACGAGGAGCGGCTGGCGGCCTCCGTTGCGGACGGCAAGGACCGGCCAGAGGATCTGCTCGGGCGGGGCGTGCTGGCGCTGACCATCGACCAGGGCCCGCACATGCAGCGTTACCAGGGCATCGTCGAGCTCGACGGGGCTTCCCTAGAAGAGGTGGCGCGTGTCTATTTCCGGCAGTCGGAGCAGATCCCGACCGATGTGCGCCTCACGGTCGCCAAGCAGGTGATGGCTGACGGCGAGCATTGGCGGGCAGGCGGCATATTGGCGCAATTCCTGCCGGAAGCGCCGGAGCGGCTGCGCATGCCTGACCTGCCTGGCGGCGACGGGGACAATGGCGCGCATGCCGGGGCCCATCAGATCGACAACTCCTGGCAGGAGCTGCTTCTTCTGTTTGGCACGGTCGAGCCGACCGAGCTCATCGATCCGAGCGTCGGCGCGGAGCGGCTGCTCTACCGGCTTTTCCACGAGCACGGCGTTCGTGTCTTCGAGGGCGTCAGGGTAGCCGACGAATGCTCCTGCTCGCCCGACAAGATCCGCGGCATCCTCGGCCGCTTCACGGCCGAGGAGATCGACGAGAGCACCGAGGACGGACGGATCAGGGTGAGCTGCGAGTTCTGTTCGAAGGCCTATCAGTTCGACCCGGCGGAGTTCCAGCCGGTGAATTAAAACGAGGAAGCGCTGGGGACAGTTTACTTTTTTCCGCAGAAAGCGGCGGCTCTTCAAGGCTGGCACGAGCGGAAAAAAGTAAACTGTCCCCAGCGCTGAGCCTCAGTTCACCGTCCGCGTCTTGTCCGGGATGTCGAGCGAGAAGGCGGGGATGTCGATCTCGAAGATCTCGCCGCGGCCATTCTGCATCCTGTAGGTGCCGACCATGATCCCGGACGGCGTCGAAAGCGGGCAGCCGGACGTGTATTGATAGCTGTCGCCCGGATTGAGCTCCGGTTGCTCGCCCACTACGCCAGGCCCACGCACTTCCTGGACCCGGCCCGCACCATCGGTGATATGCCAGTAACGGGAGAGCAGTTTGACGAACTCGTCCGACTGATTGTCGATCGTCACACGATACGCCCAGACATAGCGGCTCTCGTCGGGATCCGAGCGGTCCGCGAGGTAGAACGGCTCGACGTTCACTTCGATATTGTGCGTGATGGCGCGGTACATGGGCTCCATCCGAACGGTCGCGCCAATTCTGGACGAGAGAGCGCCCCGGTCAACAGCCTTTTTCCGAAATGCGCAGCAAAGTCTGCCCTCCGGGCTGCCGTGCCAACACAGCGCGCCCGCCTATCGTGCCGCTTTCAGCGCCGCGTTGATATCTTCGAGCAGGTCATCGACGTCCTCGAGACCGACGGAGATCCTGAGCGTTCCCGGACCGATGCCGAGCTCCGCGCGTGCCTCTTCGCTCACGTTCTTGTGCGTGGTCGTTGCCGGATGCGTGATCAGGCTCTTCGCGTCACCCAGATTATTGGAGATGAGGACCACCCGCAGCGCGTTCTCGAAATCGAAAGCTGCCCTCTTGCCGCCCTTGAGGTCGAAGCAGATCAGCGTCGAGCCGCCGGTCATCTGCTTCTTGATCACGTCCGCCTGCGGATGGTCCGCACGGCCCGGATAGATCACGCGCGCGATACCGGGCTGCTCGGCGAGGAAATCGGCGATCTTTGCCGCACTCTCGGTCTGCTGGCGCACTCGGATCGGCAGCGTTTCGAGGCCCTTGAGCAGTGTCCAGGCGTTGAACGGCGACAGGCTCGGGCCGGTGTGGCGGAAATAGTCGTGCAGATTCTTGTCGATCCATTCCTTGTCGGAGAGGATGATGCCGCCGAGACAGCGGCCCTGGCCGTCGATATGCTTGGTCGCCGAATAGACGACGATATGCGCCCCGAGGTCGAGCGGCTTCTGCTGCAGCGGGGTCGCAAAGACATTGTCGACGATGAGCTTCGCGCCGATCGAGTTGGCGAGCCGGGCCACGAAGGCTATGTCGATCACTTCCAGTGTCGGGTTGGTCGGGCTCTCCAGGAAGAAGAGCCTGGTGTTCGGCCTCACCGCCTTCTCCCACTCCTCGTTCTTCGTGCCGTCGACCAGCGTCGTCTCGATCCCGTATTTTGGCATCAGCGTCTCGACCACCCAGCGGCACGAGCCGAAAAGGGCGCGGGCCGCGATCACATGATCGCCCGCGCGCGCTGAACAGAGCAGCGCCGCTGCGACGGCAGCCATGCCGGAAGAGGTAGCGCGGGCGTCCTCCGCGCCTTCCAGAGCGCACATGCGCTTTTCGAACATGTCGACGGTCGGGTTGGCGTAGCGCGAATAGATGAAGCCGGGCTCCTCGCCCTTGAAGCGGGCCTCGGCCGCCTCCGCGGTCTCATAGACGTAGCCCTGGGTGAGGTAGATCGCCTCGGATGTCTCAGCGAAACCGGAGCGCAGAGTGCCGGAATGGACCATGGCGGTCTGTGGTTTCCAATTGCGCTTCTCTGGAGAAGTCATGGTCCGTATCCTCACAACAAAAAAACCGGCCGCGAAAGTCGCAACCGGTCCTCATGGCCTCTGGGCCTTACGGTCCTTTAGCGACTTGTTTAACGTGGCTGCAAGCCGACCGGCCAAATCACCACGGGATAACGATCCCTTTAGACCGCCGTCCCGCTTGCGTCAATTGGGATCGCGGCTAAAGGTCGGGCCATCGAAACCGGAGTGAAAGTTTGCAGCAGCCTGGAATTCTGCCCGATCGCGAGATCGCCGCGCTGTTCGACGAAGGCGCGCTCGCCGCGCCGCGGCCGCTCGATCCCGATCAGATCCAGCCGGCGAGCCTCGACCTGCGCCTCGGCGACAGGGCATGGCGGGTGCGGGCAAGCTTCCTGCCGGGTCCGGACAGCACCGTCGTCGAAAAGCTCGACCGGCTGAAGCTGCATGAGTTCGACCTTGCCGGCGGCGCCGTGCTCGAGACGGGCTGCGTCTACATCGTGCCCCTTCTGGAGCGCCTCTCCCTGCCCAAATGGGCGTCGGCCTCCACCAACCCCAAGAGCTCGACCGGCCGCCTCGACATCTTCACGCGGGTGATGACCGATTACGGCCAGGAATTCGACAAAGTCCCTGCCGGTTATTCGGGACCGCTCTATCTGGAGGTCAGCCCGCGCACCTTCCCGATCGTGGTTAGGACAGGCTCGCGACTTTCGCAGATACGCTTTCGCACCGGCAACGCGGTCCTTTCCGGGCAGGACCTTCAGGCGCTGCACCAGGCCGACGGGCTGGTCGCCTCGGAGACGCCGAACATCACTGGCGGCGGCATCGCGCTGTCGATCGATCTTTCGGGCGACGCCGAGCGCCTGGTCGGCTACCGCGGCAAGAGGCACACCGGCCTGATCGATGTCGACAGGCGTGCGGCGCATGACGTCCTTGATTTCTGGGAGCCGCTCTACGATCGCGGCGCCCGCGAGCTCATCCTCGACCCCGACGAGTTCTACATCCTCGTCTCGCGCGAAGCCGTGCATGTGCCGCCGCTCTATGCGGCCGAAATGACCCCCTTCGATCCGCTGGTCGGGGAGTTCCGCGTCCATTATGCCGGCTTCTTCGACCCCGGATTCGGCCATTCGGCCGCAGGCGGCACCGGCAGCCGCGCGGTGCTCGAAGTCCGCAGCCATGAAGTGCCCTTTATCCTGGAGCACGGCCAGATCGTCGGCCGCCTCGTCTATGAGCGAATGCGCTCGCGCCCCAAGTCGCTCTACGGCACCGACCTCGGCTCCAACTACCAGGCGCAGGGTCTGAAGCTCTCGAAGCATTTCCGGCCGGCTCGGTAGCAGGTGAATTGTGATTTCCCGGTCCGACAAGGTCGAGCATTTTCGGGCCCTTCACAAATCCGGTTGCTTCGTCATTCCAAATCCGTGGGACATAGCCGGCGCTCGGATGATGGTTGGCTTAGGGTTCAGGGCGCTCGCGACGACGTCCTCGGGCTATGCCTTCTCAAAAGGAAGGAAAGACGGCGCCAACGAAGTCAGTCGCGATGAAAGTCTAAAATACGCCGCCGAGATAGCGGCTGCCACCGATGTTCCGGTCACGGCGGATTTGGAAGACGGCTACGCAGAAACCCCATCGGGAGTGACAGAGACCGTTCGGCTTGCAGCCGAGGCAGGATTGGCTGGACTTTCCATCGAGGATCGTCAACCGAACGCCGGGAATCCAATTCGTGATTTCGACACAGCAGTTGCGCGTGTGGCGGCAGCAGCGGATGCTGCACGAACATACAACATCGTACTTACCGCCCGCGCGGATGGCCTCGGCAAGGGAATATACGATCTCGAAGAAGCAATCCGTCGCCTGCAGGTCTTCGAGTCTCTCGGTGCGGAGGTTCTGTACGCGCCGGGTGTTCCTGACCTGGCATCTCTCGAGAAAATCTGTGGCTCGGTCAACGCTCCAGTCAATCACGTGCTCGGGCAAGGCGTGTCGAGCTTGACGTTTGAGCAGATTGCGCAAGCGGGCGTGCGGCGAATAAGCCTCGGCGGTTCGTTGGCCCGAGCCATCGGCGGAGCGCTGTTGAACGCATGTCGGGAGATTGCGACAGGTGACTTCACAGCACTGGAAACGGCTCCAGCTTGGAACGTTTTGCGTAGTCCCAAACCGGTGCTCTAACACCGTGGCGGCGTGCTCGATACCTTCGCGATGAGCGCCGCCGCTTTCCGGATCCGCCCGCTGGCTAGGCTCAGCATGCGCGAAGCCGGCAGCGCGCCCCTTATCCTCGAGCGTTGACCCCCGTGGAAGAGCGAATATAACGTTCCAGTGATGATGATCCGCACTCTGAATATCGCTTCGGCCTTCTTCCTAAACCGCTGACGGCACAGCCGTCCGTGATGGAGATGCGGTCGCGCCCCAGCCTGTTGGCTGGCACGGCCAGAGCCGAAACAACCACGCCGCCCACCTCCGCGGGACCGGTAACGCGTGGTTCAGCGATAGAGAGATTTCATGAACGATACGGGACGCTCGCGCGCGCTGAGCGATGCGCAGATTGAGCAATTCATCGAGCAGGGATTCATTCAGATAGATCAGGCCTTTCCTCGCGAGCTTGCGGAGGAGGCTCGGGCCATCATGTGGCGTGACATTCCTTTCGATCCGCACGACCCCGCGACATGGACAAGGCCGGTCGTCCGGCTTGCGGGATATGGAGGAGGGCCGTTCAAGAAAGCGGCAAACACACCTGCTCTCCATTCCGCTTTCGATCAGCTCGTTGGCAAGGGATGTTGGGTTCCGCGCGATGGGCTTGGAACTTTCCCGGTGCGTTTCCCCCATCCGGACGACCCGGGCGATGCCGGCTGGCACGTCGACCTCAGCTTTCCCGGCGATGACTGCGACTCGAATGAGCAGCGCGATTTCTCTTCCTGGCGGGTCAATGTGACCTCTCGTGGCCGAGCACTTCTGATGCTGTTTCTCTTCTCGGATGTCGCCGAAGACGACGCACCGACACGGATAAGGGTCGGCTCGCACCTGGACATGGCAAGGTTCCTCGAACCGGCCGGAGAAGCGGGCAGGTCGCACATGATGCTCGAGGACATGGGCTCGGATCGGCCCGAGGCCCTGGCGATGGGAGCGGCAGGCACGGTCTATCTCTGCCATCCCTTCCTGGTCCATGCGGCGCAGAGACATCGCGGCGCGGTGCCGCGCTTCATGGCGCAGCCGCCGCTCGGCCTGGCCGAACCCTATCGGCTTCATCGCGAAGGTGGTGCATATTCGCCAGTCGAGATTGCGATCCGGCGCGCCTTGGGACGCCTGGACTGAGCCATGCGGATATCTGGCCCCGAAACAGGGCCAGAGATTTTCACGCCGGCAAATTCTCCAGCAAGAAGCGGATCTGGTTTCCGCCCATCACCTTGCCGATTTCGTCAGGGCTGAAGCCTGCTGTGAGCAACGCCTCGGTGAGCCTCACGAGTCCGCTCGTATCGAACGGCGCCAGTATGGTGCCGTCGAAATCCGAGCCGAGCGCCAGATGGTCGATGCCGATCAGGTCGCGGGCATACCGGATCGCGCGGGCGACCGCCGCCGCGTCCTTGCCGCAGACCGCCGTGTCCCAGTAGCCGATGCCGATCAGTCCGCCATTCCGGGCGATCGCGCGGAGGTGGTCGTCGGAAAGGTTGCGGTGATTGTCGCAAGTGCCCTTCACGCCGGTATGCGAGACGACGACCGGCCGCGCCGCAATCTTCAGCACGTCCTCGATCTGACTTTCGGAGGCGTGAGTCAGATCGAGGATCATCCTCATCGCTTCCATGCGCCGGATGACGTCGCGGCCGAGCTCGGTCAGGCCGCCTTTGTCGACGCCATGCGCGGAGCCGCCGAACTCCGTGTCGAAGAAATGGGCGAGCGACATCATGCGATAGCCGGCCTCGTATACGGCGTCGATATTGGCCGGGTTGCCTTCGAGCGCATGCGCGCCCTCGATCGCAAGTAGCCCGGCGACGATCCCCGGCTCCGCCTGGCGGCGCTCGAGAAAGATCCTGAGGTCGCTTTGCGAGCGGATGAGCGCGAACTTTCCCGCACTGTTGGCTGCAAATGCGCGAAGCCTGCCTGCCTGGTAGAGCGCTCGCTCCTTGAGGCTGAACCAGGTCCGCCACGGCCAGCGCTGCGCAATCGCCAGAAGCGTGATGTTGTCCGTGTCCCCCGTGTTCCGCTCGATGTTCTGACCGCGCGGGCTCTTGGTGACGGCGGCAAAGACCTGAAGGGCGACATTGCCGTCGCTCAGCCGAGGAATGTCGACATGGCCGCGGCCTGAGCGAGGAAGCAGATCGCGTCCCCAGAGGAGGGAGTCGGCATGAAGGTCCGCGACGAGCAGCTTGGCATGAAGGCTCGCCGCCTCGGGCGAGATTTTGTAGGGAGGCGGCTCGCGGACGCGATTCAGCCTCCTCTCGATTTCAGCCGGCAGCACGAAGAAGAAGATGCCGAGCGCGACGGCGACCAACGCCAGAACTGCGTAGGCAAACCCCCTCAGCACGCGCCTTATCGCTCCGCCGCCGTTGGTCTCCTTAGGTTATAAGAATCGACCGGCCGGGACTCAAGCGGCCTCCAGGCTTAACCCGAACGCGAGTGCTACCCCTTGATACTCCTTCTTGATGGGGTTGGACTTTCACAAAACGCGAGAGGCAATCGAGAATCGATGCTGACAGGGACCTTCGCAGCAAGATCGATGGGGTGTGGAACGCCTTCTGGGCGGACGGCCTTTGCTCGTCACCAGAAGCCAAATTCCTTCGGCGCTGCTGCTATCTTGTCAGCGGCGCTGTGCGACGTTCGACCGGTTGAACGTAACGGCGCCCGGCGACGGGCAAAGTATGGTAAGAATTCCATCGCCGACTCGGGCAAGTGCAATCAATCCCGAGATGCTTCGAGGGGAGAATTGATCCGTGCGGTTGGTGTCCCTGCTTTCAATTATCTTTAGCTTCTTCGCCGTTGTGGCCATCTTATCAACGTCGCCACGATCGGCAGCCGCCGGGCAGCCCTCGGGCGTTCCGGCCTGGCTGAATTCTCATATTGGCGAAGGCGACGGCCAGATCGCTCTGCCGGTGCTGCAGAGAGCCCGCGCGCTCTATCTCCGGAAAGTGAGTGAAGGCGTGGTCAGGAACCCGTGCTACTTCGCCATGGACGCGACGCGCCCCGGCGATCTAGGTGGCGGCAAGCTCGGGCGGCGCTTCTATATCATCTGCGAAGCTCATCGGTCGTTTCGCGCCATTTCGGCAGGCCATGGCAGCGGGTGGAGCCTGAAAGGCATCGCGAATTTCGCTAACGGAAAGCAGTGCGTGAAGAACTTCGGCAATGCGCAGGATTCCGACCTGACAACCGGCGGCGATTATGTGACCGGCGAGACAAAAGAATCCTTCAAGGGCTTTTACCGCGCCTCCACGAAAAGGGACCTGGTCTTCCAGCGCACCTTCGTGCAGTTCGACGGCGAAGGCGAGACCGCAAACGCCAGAAAGCGCGCCATTGGCGGGCACGCTGCCGAGGTGCTCAAGTCAATGTGTCTCAGGAAAATCGCGACCAGTCCTTATGCAGACAAGGACGGGTACGTCCCGTTCGGGAAGCTGGTGGATTACACCGGCGGCCGCAGCGACGGCTGCACCAGTTGGTCGCCCTCAGATGCCAGGCAGATCATCCGGATGGTGCAGGGCAATCCGACCACGCTCTACATCTATCCTGAATCGAGCGATATCGCCGCCGTCGCACAGTCGGTGGCGGCCGGACGTCCTTTGTCGCAGGCCGGACTTTATTGGAACGCATCCTGCCTGAAGCAAATCGGCTCACCGAAATTCTGGTCAAGAAAGACGCTCGAGCCGATCATCGCCCGATACGAGAGGGATCATCCGGCCCTACCGCCACAGCCATTGCCGATTTGCAAGGAGCCGTGAAATCTGTGCCTGGGATCCGGAGGGCTTCGCCCTGGATCAGATACCGGCTCGTGCCGTTTCCAAATCCCTTAGAATCCCGCGGGCCTCGTCCCGTCCGCTCGCATCGACGCCCCCAGCCGGTCCAGCAGACGCGTCGCCGCCTGCCATCTCACCGATTTCGGCAGGCCGGCGAATTAGCGGGCGTCGCTGCGCGACCTGCGCGCATTGATGATCTCAGCGGGAGCCGGGGCGCGCCAGACGACCTGGTATGCCTCGACCACATTGTCGGCAGTAACGGCGAGCCCGGGCAGCGCGATCCATGGCGGCGGCTCGCGTCCGAGCAGGCCGAGGATCGTCGCGACGCCGGCTGCGATTCCCTGATCGAAGGGCTGCTGGGCCGCAATCCCCTTGATCAGCTTGCCGGCGGCGAGTTCGGCTGCTGCATGGTTGCCGAGATCGACAGTGCTCATGGGAATTATTCTGCCCGCAGCACGGATGGCTGACGCAGCTGCAATCGCGGGAACATCCCAGACCACAAATAATCCCGACAGCCCCGGATGATTCTGGAGCAGCTCGGCCGTCGCCGCTTCGGCTCCCGAGACGTCGGGAAACTTCCCGCGTACAAGCGCGAGATCGGGACGATGGGCGCCCATCCATTTGCGGAAGGCGATCTCGCGCTCGTGGGTGGCAAAGAAGTCGATGCCGTAGGCCAGGATCCCGACAGTGCCACCTTGCGGCACATGCGGAGAAAGCAAGTCGGCGCCGATCTCGCCAAGCCCGAAATTGTCGGTTGAGACGACGCTCACGTAGTCGGCTCCCGGCAACATTCCGGTCGGCGCATTATCGAGCAGGACGAGCTTCTTTCGGGCGGTGACAATGGCTCGGTGTGCCTCGGCGACGCGGTTGCTGCCGATCGGGATCGACACCACCGCGTCGACCGGCTCATGGGCCAACCGCTCGAGCGCAGTGACCTGCTTGTTGGCATCGAACCCGCAGTCGACTACCTCGACAACCGCTGCTCCGCAGCGGCCGAGCGTCATCGCGATCCCTGCGAGTTCCTCCTTGGCCCAGTCACTGGCAGTCGTGTGGAGAACGATAGCGACGGAAAACCGGCGCTTGCGCGCGGCATCGGCGTCGACTTCCGACACGGTCACCTGGCCAGCCGGAACCGCCCTCTCGCCATGCGGGCCAAGACCGGTAATCGACATCCTCAGGCTCTCCATGGATCTACGCGACGACTTGTCCGGGCGGCTTGGGCCTCAGCGGCTGGCTTTTCAACGCCAGGGCGGCGCGTGCGAGGAAATCCTTGCTTTCGGGATGCTCGCGCGGTGAGCCTGACATGATCCATCCTTGCAGGAATTTCGGCTCGAACAACGCCTCGACCACGACCTGAGCGGCGCCCACGAGGCCCGCCGAGCCGCTCATTTGCGAACGGACAATGCGAAGGTCCCGCGTCACCAGGGGATGTGACTGGCGGTAGACCGCCTCGCGGACGGCTGCGAGCAGGATATCTCCGGTCTGGGCGACGCTGCCCCCAAGCACGATCAGAGACGGATTGAGCAGGTTTGCGAGCGGCGCCAACACCTCGCCGACGGCGCGGCCCGAACGCGCCAGGAGCTCGATGCAGAAGCCGTCGCCGAGCTGGGCGCCGTGGCCGGTATCGGTCACGGTGACCTCACCGGTGCGCGCCAGAACGCCCGCGAGATAAGGGCTGCGTCCGGCGGCAGCCGCTTGGTGAGCTTCCCGAGCGATAGCTTCACTTCCGGCGATTGCCTCGAGGATTTCGCCGTCGATGGATGTGAATCCAATCATCCCTGCAGCGCCATGCGCGCCCTGGTGCAGCGCTCCTCGCGAGATTACACCGGCGCCGATCGATCGGCCGAGCTTGACGAAGATCATATCGTCGCTCCCGATCCCGCTGCCCGATTTGAATTCGCCCATGGTCATCGTCTGCACTCCGCTGCGGACCCAGACGGGCGCGTCGGCGCGCAAGGCAAGCTCCTCGACGAACGGGAAACTGTCCCAGTTCTGGAAGGCGCTGAGGACGGGTGCGAACAGCCGGTGATCATCTCGCTTGAGGACCGGCCCTGGCGCGGCGAAGCCGACGCCCCAGACGCCGGCATCGGTGCCGTGCTCCTCGAGCATCCAATTGAAAAGCGTGGACAGACGCTCGACCACCGGTTCGGGCCCCGCCGCCAGTTCGACGGCCTCATGATGCTCGGCAAGCAGGCGGCCGGCGAGATCCGAAACTCCGACTGCAAGGGAAGAATGATCGAGCATCGCGACCAGGATCACTCCGGCGCCAGTGCGGAAGCGAACATGGCGCGGCGCTCGTCCCCCGACAGCTTGCCCGAGTTCGCCCTCCTCGACCAATCCGAGCCGGATCAAAGTGGAGAGCCGGTCAGCGACGATGGCGCGTCCCAACTCGGATTGCCGCTCGAGCTCGAAGCGTGTCGTCGCAGCGCCCGTCCGCACGAGGTTGAGCAGGACCGTCAGGCTGTTTTGGCTGGAAGTGCTGATGCGGGACCGACCTGAACTCTGCTCCGCAGCCGTTTCCCCGTTCGTGCGGTCGCCGCGGCTCATGCGTTGGCGCCTGTCATTGGCTGTTCGATCGCACGCATGTTTCGATTGTCGGTCTGCCTGTTCCCGCGCCGCGCTAGTCCGAGTCGATGCGTAGCGCGCCTCGATTTGTGGATCAAGCTCAGACTTATGTAGATTTTCAGCGAAAGTTAGCCGACTTCTGCATTTTGGTTGTTGACTATCTCGCTTTACGACGCATAAGCTCTTCGTACAGGCTCGGAGGAGCCAGGGAGGCATGCAGGCGCGACAGTCGAACGGCACGTCCGTCAGACGGCGCCCGGATATTCCTGATCAGCAACGAAGACGGCGCGCCGCGCCGGCGGGCGAGTGGCGCCTGGTCCGGTTGCGAAGCCATGGAGGAAACGGATGCCGGTGAAGTTCGCCTATCACGCCAACTGCTGGGGCGCGCTCGGCGGCAATGCCGTCGGCGTCACCTCCATAACCCAGCTCACCTATCGCACATTCGGCGACATGGAGCGGGCCATCCGGGAGATCGGCGAGGCAGGGTATACAGGCGTCGAACTGTTCGACGGCAACCTGCTCGACTACGAGGGACGCTACAATGCGCTTCGCAGCACACTGAGCCAGTCGGACGTCTCGCTCGTCGCGGCCTATTCAGGCGCCAACTTCATCTTCGCCGACGTTCTCGTTGAGGAACTGGCGCGGATCGAGCGAGCGGCTGCCGCCGCGGCCGAACTGGAGGCGGAACATCTGGTCGTTGGCGGCGGCGCCAAGCGCGCAACTGGTCGCGACGGTGACGACTTCAAGCGGCTCGGCGCTGCGCTGGACAAGGTCGTCGACATCGCCCGCGAGGCGGGACTCACGGCCCATTATCATCCACATCTATCAACAATCGTGGAAGGCCCCGACGAGGTTCGCGAGATTTTCCGCCACACCGCCATCGATTTCTGCCCCGATACCGCCCACCTGGCCGCGGCCGGCGGAGATCCCGCCCAGCAGATCCGGGAACTCAGGGACCGTATCAGCTACGTTCACCTGAAGGGGTGGCAGCGCGAACCCTTCGCTTTCACGCCGATCGATCGCGGCGATCTCGACATGAAGCCAATCCTGGCTGCGCTCGCCGAAACGCGCTTCTCCGGCTGGATCACCAACGAGCTGGACGCCTGGCCTGACCCTAAGGAAGGCGCCGAACTCAGCCTGCAATACCTGCGGCAAAACTTGGAACTCGAGTGAACTACAGGGCGTCACGCCCGCATTAGGGAGGAAGACAATGAAACATCTGGAAAAGCTCACCGGCGCGTTTGCCGCTGCGCTGCTTGCGACCAGCCTCTACTCGGCTCCGGCCCTCGCCGATCCGGACTCGGCACTCGCCGAACTGCAGAAGACGGTGCTCTCGAAGGGGCCGAACGGCGAGAACCCTGCGCCTGCTTCGTCGATCACGCTGAGCGATGAGGAACTGGCCAAGATCAAGGATATGAAGGCGACTGCCGCGATCGTCATGCACTACGGCGGCAACGACTGGTCGCGCGCCCAAGTCGCCGGCCTGAAAGATCAGTTTGACAAGATGGGCATAAAGGTGATCGCGACCACCGACGCGGGCTTCAAGCCCGAGAAGCAGGTTGCCGACATCGAGACGGTGATGGCGCAGAACCCGAAAATCATCGTTTCCATTCCAACCGACCCAGCCGCGACCGCCTCGGCCTACAAGGCTGCGGCCGACAAGGGCGTGAAGCTTGTCTTCATGGACAATGTGCCCGCCGGCTTCGTCGCCGGTAAGGATTATGTGAGCGCTGTTTCGGCCGACAACTACGGCAACGGTGTCGCGGCGGCGCATCTGATGGCCAAGGCTCTCGGCGGCAAAGGCGAGATTGGCCTGGTATTCCATGCGGCAGACTTCTTCGTCACGAAGCAGCGCTACGAAGCTTTCAAGAAGACTATCGCGGACGACTATCCCGACATCAAGATCGTCGCCGAGCAGGGCATCGGCGGACCGGACTTCTCGGGTGATGCCGAGAAAGCGGCTTCGGCGATGCTCACCTCCAATCCGAGCATCAATGGCATCTGGGCAGTTTGGGACGTGCCGGCCGAGGGCGTCATCTCGGCGGCCCGCACCGCTGGTCGCGACGACCTGATCATCACCACCATTGATCTCGGCGAGAACGTCGCCATCAACATGGCGGGCGACGGCTTCGTGAAGGGGCTCGGCGCGCAGCGGCCGTTCGATCAGGGCGTCACCGAGGCGTTGCTCGCGGGTTACGGCCTGCTTGGCAAGGAAGCACCACCCTTTGTCGCGCTGCCGGCATTGCCTGTCACCAAGGCCAACTTGCTCGATGCCTGGCAGACTGTCTACCACGCGGAAGCCACGGACAAGATCAAGGGCAGCATGAACTAGGCGCTCCCAGGGGCGCTGAGCGCTCCCACGCGCGCTAGCGGCAGGTGGCCTCCCTGCCTGCCGCACCTTTTCTCTTTTGATCGGAGTGACACGATGTCCCGTATTCTCAACGTGGCCATGATCGGCGGTGGATTCATGGGCAAGGCCCACGCAATGGCCTATGCGGCGATGCCGATGTTCTTCTGGCCGGCACCGGCTTTTCCCGTGCGCAAGATAGTGGTCGATGTCACCGACGAGCTCGCTGAAGAAGGTCGTCGGCGTTATGGCTTCGAGGAAAGCTCGTCCGACTGGCGCTCGGTAGTGAGCCGGCCCGACATAGATATCGTCGACATCGTCACCCCGAACGACAGCCACGCACCTATCGCGATCGCAGCGGCGGAGGCCGGCAAGCACATCATCTGCGAGAAGCCTTTGGCACGGTCCGGCGACGAGGCGCGAACAATGCTGGACGCAGTGAAGAAGGCGGGCGTGATCCACATGGTCGCCTTCAACTACCGCCGCACACCGGCAGTCGCACTTGCGAGGAAATACATCGAGGAAGGCCGCATCGGGAAAATCCGCAACTTCCGCGGCACCTATCTGCAGGATTGGTCGGCAGATCCGGACTCGCCGCTGTCCTGGCGTTTCCAAAAGAAGATCGCAGGCTCTGGCTCGGTCGGTGACATCGGCACCCATGTCGTCGATCTCGCCCGCTATCTGGTTGGCGAGATCGCGGAGGTCAGCTCGTTGGTGCGCACTTACAACAAAACGCGGCCGGTCCAGAAAAGCGGTCTCGACAAGCTGGGCGCAGCTGAGAAGAATGCCAGCGCCGAGCGGGCCGAGGTCGATGTCGACGATGAAGTCGTCACGCTCCTCAAATTCGTCGACGGCGCGATCGGATCGCTGGAGGCGACCCGTAACGCATATGGCCGCAACAACTTCATCACCTTCGAGATCCACGGCACGAAAGGCTCGATCGCCTTCAACTACGAGCGTCGTGACGAATTGCAGGTGATGTTCGCTGACGATCCTGCCGATGCACGAGGCTTCCGCACCGTCTACAGTGGACCGGCGCACCCCTACGGGTCGGGCCTATGGCCCATCCCCGCGCTAGGGATCGGCTATTCGGAGACCAAGATCGTCGAGTGTTTCGACTTCTTTTCAGCGATTGTTTCCGGCAAGCAGCCGTCGCCTAATTTCGAGGACGGCTACCGGACCGAGCGGGTCGCTGACGCCCTCATAGAATCCGGCGAAAGTGGCGGATGGGTGAAGGTCAAGCCATGACTTTCGTCGCGCCTGCGCATGCCGTGGCCATGCGCGGCGTGACGAAATCCTTCGGCGGCGTGAAGGCGCTCGTCGACGTCGATTTCGCTGTCGAGAAGGGTGAGATCCATGCTCTGCTCGGCGGCAACGGCGCTGGCAAATCGACTATTCTGAAGATTCTGAACGGCGTTTATGTGCCGGACAGCGGCACCATAGAGGTCGACGGGGTGCCGCTTACGGAGCACACGCCGGAGGCGGCGCGCCGTGCCGGCATCGCCATGATCTTCCAGGAGATGAGCCTGATTCCGACGTTGACTGTCGCGCAGAACGTCTTCCTGACCCGCGAGGCAAAAGGTTCTTTCGGCTTCATCGACGACCGAACGGCGGAACGCCGGGCAAAAGCGCTGTTCGCCATGCTCGAAGTCGAGGTCGATCCGAAAGCTCTGGTCGGCGATCTCGGCACGGGCCAGCGTCAGTTGACGGAGATCGCCAAGGCCATCTCGCAGGATGCGAAGGTGCTCGTGTTCGACGAGCCGTCGACGGCGCTGTCGGTAGCCGACGTGGAGCGGCTGTTCGCCTTCCTCCGCAAGCTCAAGGCTGAGGGCCACGCCATCATCTATGTGTCGCATCGCATGGATGAGATTGCGCGCATCGCCGACCGCGCCACGATCCTGCGTGACGGCCGCCACGTGATCACCGCACCGCTGTCAGAGTTGCCGGTCGAGACAATGATCGGCCATATCGTAGGCCGGCGCTCGCGCGGTCTCTCCGATGTGGTCCGCGTCGAGACGGCGGTTCGCGAGCCGTTGCTCGAGCTGAAGAACGTCTCCGGTGCCGTCAAGCCCCGCAATGTCGATCTCATCGTCCATCGTGGCGAAGTGGTCGGCCTGGCCGGTCTGCTCGGATCGGGGCGCTCGGCGCTGGCGCGCGTGATTTCGGGAATCGATCCTATCTTCGAGGGCGAGATCGCGATCGCGGGCAAAGCCGTGATGATCGCGTCGCCGAAGGACGCCATAAATGCCGGGATGGCCCTCATTCCGGAGGACCGCCTGCGCCAGGGCGTGATCGCCCAACATTCGGTGCTGTCGAATGTCACCCTTGCCATGCTCGACCGGCTGAGCAGTGGGGCCTTTTTGTCGGCTGAGAGGGCACGCGAGCTCACCGACGAGCAGATCGCGGCTTTGCGTATCAAGGCGGCGTCGCGCGATCACGCCGTGCGCACGCTCTCCGGCGGCAATCAGCAGAAAGTCGTGCTTGCCAAATGGCTGGCGACGGCTCCTGAGATCCTGGTCCTCGACGAGCCGACCGCGGGGATCGACATCGGCTCGAAGTCGGAGATCATCCATCTCGTGCGCGAGCTCGCCAGGGCTGGCAAGGGAATCCTCATGATCTCGTCGGAACTCTCCGAGATGCTGTCGGCTTGCGATCGAATCTTGGTGCTTTCGGACGGCCGTGTCATGGACGACATCGCCCGCGCCGACCTCGACGATCCGCAGACGACCGGCGATGACCCCGTCATGCGCCTCCAGGCCGCCGAGCGGAAGCTGCAGATGGTCATACAGAGGGCTCTGACCAGGAGCGAGGCAGATCACCATGTCCAGTAGCGAGACCGCCAACATGCCCTCCGTCGCAACCAGGCTCGGCCTCGCCAACTGGCGCCAGAACATCATCTATATTGGCTTTGTCGTCATTTTCCTGGTGTTTGCCATCGCTTTGCACGACAAGGGATTCCTCAACCCCAACAACCTGCTCAACATCTTCCGGCAGACGGCGATGATCGCGGTGATGGCGACCGCCATGACCTATGTGCTGTCCGCAGGCGAGATCGACCTCTCGGTCGGAGCCGTGGCGGGCTTGGCTTCGGTAACGACCGCGATGGCAATCGACGCTGGCGGGCCTTTGTCCGGTGTGCTCGCGGGACTTGCGACCGGAATTGTGGTCGGTACCTTCAATGGCTTGCTCACGACGCGCATCGGCATACCTTCCTTCCTCACAACCCTCGCCATGATGGGCATCGCCAGGGGCGTTGCCATGTGGATCAGCGACACCGCCGCCGTGCCGATCATCTCTCGTACCTACTCGTGGATATTCGGCGGCGGCAGCATCGGACCGATTCCGATACTTCTGGTCTGGATGCTGGTGCTCGGCGCAATCGGCCATGTCGTGCTGCGCAAGACTGGCTTCGGACGCAGGGTATTGGCCACCGGCGGCGGCGAGACCGCGGCGCGCTACTCGGGCATAGACACGCGTTCCATAAAATTTCGCGTGTTGGTCATCTCCTCGATGGCGGCCGCGCTCGCGGGTATGCTCTATGCAGGCCGCTTGCAGTCTGGCCGGTTCCAGCTCGGCGAGGGCGATGAACTCTCCGTCATCGCGGCGGCCGTTCTCGGTGGCACCAGCCTTTTTGGCGGTGTCGGCACCGTGATCGGCACCATCGTCGGCGCACTGATGATCGGCCTTATCAATAACGGGCTGATCCTGATGGGGCTGGAGTTCAGCCAGCAGCTGATCGCCCGCGGCGCAATCATCATCCTGGCCGTCGCGCTCAGCCAATCGAGAAAATGACCATGCCGAACCATACACGATCATGAAAGCCGTCTTCGCCGAGGCGAAGATGCGTACAGGCCGGCACTCAGTGAACCACGTGCGTTTGCTCCGCCTGGTCGCGCATGATGACGGTGAGATCGGCTTCCGCTGCTGGCGCTTCCAATCCTGTGGCAACGACAGACACTTTGAACTGACCCTCGAGCGCTTCGTCGAAAACCGCTCCAACGATGATATCGGCATCTTCGCCAACCTCTTCGCGGATGCGCGTGGCGGCCTCATCGACTTCGAACAGCGTCATGTCGATGCCGCCGGATATCGATATCAAGACACCTCTTGCGCCCTTGATGGAATTTTCATCGAGCAATGGATTGGCGATTGAAGCTTCGGCTGCCTTGATGGCGCGGCCCTCTCCGGTGCCGATGCCCGTTCCCATCATTCCCCGCCCCATGTCTCGCATCACCGTCCTTACGTCCGCAAAATCGAGGTTGATGAGGCCTTCCTTGACGATCAGGTTCGTTATGCAGCTGACGCCCGAATAGAGCACCCTGTCGGCAATGCCGAACGCGTCCTTGATGGATGTGTTCGCGCTCGCGATCCTGAAGAGGTTCTGGTTCGGGATGACGATCACGGTGTCGGCAGCCTCGCGCAGGAGTTCGATGCCGCGGGCGGCAGTCTGCATCCGACGGTTTCCCTCGAATGCAAACGGCTTGGTGACGACCGCGACCGTCAAGATACCTGCAGCCCGAGCGGCTCTCGCAATCACTGGTGCCGCGCCGGTCCCGGTGCCGCCGCCCATGCCTGCTGTGATGAAGCACATGTGAGTGCCGGCCAAGTGATCCATGATCTCGTCGATCGATTCCTCGGCCGCTGCCTGACCGATATCAGGCAATGAGCCTGCCCCCAGGCCTTCGGTCACAAGGGTGCCCAGCTGGATCAGCCTCGGCGCCTTCGACATCGCAAGCGCCTGGGCATCCGTGTTCGCAACGATGAACTCTGTGCCCTTCAGGCCTTCCGCGATCATGTTGTTGACGGCATTGCCTCCGCCCCCGCCAACGCCAATGACGGTCAGGTTCGGCCTCATTTCCTGGATTTCGGACTTGCTGGGGGTTGCGCTCATTGACATCCGTTCCTGAAAGCGTCCCGCCCCCGAATCGCCGTAACGCTAGGGAATCAGATAGAGTCGCGCGGTGCAAGGAGGGATGTTGGCGCAGGCCGCTTGCCCTGCTTCGACCATGGCCTAATGCGCGTTTTTACGTGACCTGCGCGCATTGATGATCTCAGTAGCAGCGCCGGACGGCGCGCCAGACGTGGTCCATCCGGCCTCCGCTTTGGCAAGTCGCGCAGCCGATGCCCAGCTATTCTCCGGGATAGTGCATTTAGTCGGTCGCGACATCATCAAAGGCAGTTGACATATTATAATAGCATGATGTCATCTGGAGGCGGAGGAGGCAGGCTGCCGTAGCCTGCATGCGTGGAGGAGAATGGATGGAGAAGGTCGTGCAGAGCGCCGCGGCCGAGGGCCGGCCGCATTGGTGGCGGGCGAGAGCCATCCGGATGATCGCCATCGGCGAGGTCGGCGTGATTGCGGCGTTGCTGCTGCTCGTTGCCTTCTTCTATTTCCTGCAGCCGGCGTTCCTTTCCGAAAGGAACATTCGCGCCATCCTGCAGGTCGTGTCGTTCGTGGGTATCATCGCCATCGGCCAGACGATGCTGCTCGTCTGCGGTGAATTCGATCTGTCCGTGGGATCGGTGGCCGGGCTCTCGGCCGTGGTTTCGGCAAAACTGATGACCAGCTTCGGCTGCCCAGTTCCCGTGGCCCTTCTGGGTGGGCTGGCAACCGGCGGCGCGATCGGTCTCGTCAATGGGCTGGTCGTTGTCAGGCTCAAGATACCGGCGTTCATCCAGACCCTCGGCATGCTCTTCATAGGGCAGGGGCTCATCCAGGTCGTCACCAACGGCGCGCCGATCTATCCGCTGCCGCCGTCAGTGGGCGCAGCCGGGATGCAGACGCTGGTCTTCGGGCTCGGCTGGAGCTTTGCCTTCTTCATCGTGGCGGCGGTGCTGGCCGACTTCGTCCTGCGCCGCACCGTTCTCGGCCGCAACATGTATGCGACCGGCGGAAATCCCGAGGTCGCCCGCCTCGTCGGCATCAACACCAATCTCTACAAGGTCGGAGCCTTCATCGCGATCGGCATGCTTGCCGCGGTGGCGGGCATGTTTGTGATGGCCGATCTCTCGTCCGGCACGACCTCGATCGGCAGCGGCTGGGAACTCACCGTCATCGCAGGTGTCGTGGTCGGCGGCGTCAGCCTGTTCGGGGGCGCCGGAACCCTGGCCGGCGGCATCATCGGCATTCTGCTGCTGCAAGTGGTGAGCAGCGGGCTCGTGGTCATCGGCGTGAGTTCCAACTGGCAGCAGATTGCCGTCGGCGTGATCATGGTGCTCGCCGTCGGGCTCGACATCGCCCGCCGCCGCTACTTCACTGTCGGCGCCGGGGCGCGAGGCAAGGAATAGACACGGAGGAAACCAGCCATCGCTGGTCCCGGGGCCGTTTGCTCGGCCATACAAGGAGGAGAAAGCCCAATGAACTCGAACAGCAGCAGATGCCGGATTTTCCAGGCGTTACTGGGAGCAGCGGCGGTGATTGCCGGCATCGGAACGGTGCCGTCATTCGCGGCCGAGAAGGCATTGCTCTGGGTGCAGCCGATGCGCGACCATCCCGTTCACCGCCTGATGCAGGCCGGCTTCCTCGCTAAGTGCAAGGAGCTTGGCTATACCTGTGAGGTTGTCGGCAATCCGAGCGCTACGAACTATGACGTCTCGGCCAGCATTCCGCTCGCCGAGGCAGCGCTCGCTCGCACCCAGTTCGGAGCGGTCGCAGTCTACGGGCCCGGGCCCGAGATCTTTCCCTATATCGGCAAGCTCGGCAACGAAGGCCTGCCAGTCGTCACCTGGCACGTGCTGCCGGCCGAAGGCTCGGTTCCCGGCCTGAAGGCGGCCACCGGCGAGGATATCAAGGCCGCCGGCGCCAATGCTGCCGATGCGATGGGCCAGAAGCTCGGCGGCAAAGGCACCATCGCGCTCACGCAGGGCAGCTCGAACGACACCGAGAACGTGATGTCGGATTCATTCCGCGCCGAGATGAAGGCGAAATATCCGCATATCAAGATACTCGACACCCAGATGGAGGGCTTCGAACCCTCCGCTGCCGAAAGCAAGGCGGTCGGCATCCTGCAAGCCAACCCTGATGTGACGGGAGCCTTCTCGACCACCGGTAACGGCGTGCAGACCTGGTCGGGCGCAGCCCGCAAGGCCGGCCGCGACGTCGTTATCATCGGCATGGACTACATCCGCCAGAACCTCGATATCATCAAGTCCGGAGCCGCTTATGGTCTCGTCGCCCAGCCCCTCTACGAAGAGGGCGCGAAGACGGCCGAAATCGGCGCAGCGCTCGCTGAGGGCAAGTCGGTTCCTTATTTGAACCCGCTTCCGGCGAAGGTGATCACGGCGGCTGACCTCGATCCCTATTACAAGATCCTCGACTCGGCCGGCCAATAAGGCTTGCCAGCCGGAGGCGCTCGCGCGCCTCCGGCGCTCATGTGCAGGAATGGGATATCAGTGACAGCAACCGATCCATCGCAAGCGCTGATCCAGGCTCGGGGTATCGTCAAGAGCTTCTCGGGCGTCCAGGCGCTGCGCGGCATCGATTTCTTCGTGCAGCGCGGCGAAATCCACGCCCTGCTCGGCCAGAACGGAGCGGGCAAGTCAACACTGGTGAAGATCCTGAACGGGGTCTATCCGGCCGGCTCCTATTCGGGCACGGTGACGCTCGACGGGGCAGAGGCCAATTTCGGGTCGCCGCTTGCCGCGCGCAATGCCGGCATTGCCTACGTCCCCCAGGAAATCGAGGTGCTCGAGCAGCTCACGGTCGCAGAGAACATTTTTGCGGGCCGCACCAATCTGGGCGAGGGCTTGCTGGTCAATCAGCGCAAGCTCGAAGAACGCGCGCGATCGCTGTTCGACGAGCTCGGCCTCAGTATCGATCCATCCGCACTGGTCGCCTCGCTGGGCTCCGCCCAGCGGCACCTGGTCATGATTGCACGCGCGCTTGCATTGAGGCCGCGCGTGCTCATGCTCGACGAGCCGACCGCCTCGCTCTCGGGCGCCGAGGTCGAGCGCCTGTTCGCGATGCTGCGCCGACTGAAGGGGCTGGGCGTGACGATGGTCTACATAACCCACAGGCTGCCGGAGGTCATGGCTGTTTGCGATCGTGCCACCGTGCTGCGCGACGGACGCGTGGCCGTGGAGATCGGTCGCGACGAATTCAACGAGGAGCAGTTCATCTACGCAATGTCCGGACAGCGGCTGCAGCGGCTTTACCCGGATCATGAAGCACCGAAAGACAGTGCCGTCGTGCTTGGCGTCCGCAATCTTTCGTCAAAAGGGCGAGGTGGGGCGCATAGCGATCCGACCAATGTGAGCTTCGAGATCAGAGCGGGCGAGATCGTCGGGCTCGCAGGCCTGCTCGGCTCGGGGCGATCCGAGATACTGCACGCCATCTATGGGCGGACCCCGAGCACCGGTGATGTTCAAGTGGACGGCAAACCGGTGTCGATCCGGACGCCGGCGGATGCCCGCCGCGTCGGGATTGCGCTGCTCACGGAGGATCGCAAGCGGGATGGCCTGCTTTTCAATCTTGATGCGGGGGCCAACATAACGATCGGAAATCTCGGCAGCCTTGCCCGCCGTGGCGTGGTCCGGAGCGGCAGGGAGCGTAACGCCATCCTGGAAGCGATGCGGGCGCTGAGGGTGAAGGCGTCGTCGCCACAGTCTTCCGTCGCGCATCTTTCCGGCGGCAATCAGCAGAAGCTCCTTTTCGCTCGTGTGTTGATGCGGGCTCCCCGCATACTGATGCTCGACGAACCGACCAAGGGCGTCGATGCCGCGACGCGACACGAGATCTATCGCCTCATCGTCGAACTCGCCGACAAGGGCGTGGCTCTGCTTGTCGTCGCATCCGAGCTCGAGGAGGTGATCGGCCTCTGCGACCGTTGCCTGACCATCGCGGACGGACGCATCGTCGATGAATTCAGCCGAGGGGAGGGCAGCGAGGAGCGCGTGCTGCGCGCCGTGGCCGCCGCGCAGGCCGCCCGGCAAAAGGCCGCGCTCACCGGCGCACGAACATGAGCGAGAAGATGCTGACAGACCGCAGGATACTTGTCACCGGCGCTGCCACCGGCATAGGCCGCGCGACCTCCGAGCATCTGCTCAGCCTCGGTGCGAAGGTCTTCGGCGCGGGCCTTGATGAAGCCGAGGGCGAAGCAATGGCCGCGCGCTGCCGGTCCGAGCAACTGCCTTTCCATTTCCGAGGCGCCGACCTGACGGATGAGCGCCATGTGCAGGCCGTTGTGAAGGACGCCACAACCGCATTCGGCGGGCTCGACGCGGTCGTGAATTGCGCGGGAATCTACATGACCGGCAAACGTCTGGAGGACGTCTCGGATGCCGAATGGGAGCGGACGATCGCCGTCAATCTCACATCCATCTTCCGCGTCTGTCGGGCGACACTGCCGCTGCTCAGGGCAGCCGGGGGCGGCTCGGTCGTCAACATCGCGTCGGTGCATGCGCTTGCGACGGTGCCCGGCGTGCCCGCCTATGCGGCCAGCAAGGCAGCGGTCGCCGGCCTGTCGCGCCAGATGGCGCTCGACTATGCGGTCGATCGCATCAGGGTGAATTCCCTTATCGTCGGATCGGTCGCCACGCGCATGACGCTTGACGGGCTCGAGGAGGCCGGCGGACCCGAGTCGTTGGGCCTCTCCTTCGACGACAACAAGATAGCCCGCATCGCCAACCCACGCGAGATCGCGACCGCTATCGCCTTCCTAGTTTCGGACGCTGCTTCCTTCGTTACCGGCAGCGAGTTCGTCGTCGACGGCGGCATGCTCGCCCGGCTCATGTAGACGGGATATCGAACGGCAGGAAGCGCACGGAGCCTGTCAGGCTCTCTCCCGGTGCAAGAATTTGCGCCCCGAACAGTTCGCCCTCCCTCCCGCCCATCCGATTGAAGGCGCAGGGCGCGTTGCTCTGGGGCTCGACGCAGAAGAAGGGCTTTTGCGGATCTGCGTAAAGCATCAGGTGCCCGAATATCGGATCGGCCTCGATGTTCAGGCCGATGCCGCGCTGCGTGAAGCGAAGCTCCGCGATTCCGTCCCAGCCGCCATAGTCGTTGTTGCGCCACGTATCCGGCAGCGGACGGCGCTCGCGAAAGTCGAGTTCCGGCGGAACCAGCAGGGCCTCCGTGGCGACGTGGTCCGGTCCCTCCATGAAGAAATGCTTGGCTCCGAACCGAAGTGTCGTTCCTCCGTCGCGCTCGAACCAGGGATGAAGACCGAAGCCGAAGGGCATTGCCGTCTCGCCTCTGTTGGTCAACCGGAGCTCGACGGTGAGGCCCTCCGGCGATAGCGAAAAGAGCTGGGTTGCCTCATATGAATAGGGTTCGTCGGGCGCTATGTGCCTGAGGCTGAGCAGTATGCCTCGACCGTCCTGCTCTGCACACCAGGGCAGGTGCCAGCCGGTGCCATGCACATTGAAGCGCTCGGGCGGATTGTTCGCTTCAAATCGCCATGTCCGGCCGCCGAACTCGAAACTGTTGTCGGCGATGCGATTGGCGTAGGGCACCATCGGAAACATCGCCGCCCCCACGACTTTGCCGGCCTCGCGGTCGGCATGCGAGAGCGGTCGCATGAGCTCGACGCCGTCCTTGCGAAACCATGCCAGGCTGCCGCCGATCTCAGGCGCGAGACCGATCGAGTAGGGGCCGTTGGAAAGTTCGATCATCGGGTCACCAGCTGTTGGAGGGGTCTCGGGCTGAAAGGTCTCAGGCGCTTTCGCGGTCGACGATCTCGAAACCTATGCTGGTGATCGTCGGTACTTTTGTCTCGCCCCGCAGGCGGGCCAGCAACTGTCGGACCGCACGGCGTCCCATCTCGTATCGATTGACCTTCACGGTGGTGAGCGAAGGAACCAGCTGCGCGGCGATATCCATGTCGCCGTAGCCGGCGATCGCGATCCTTTCGGGGATCGGCCAGCGGCGACGGTGGCATTCCTGGATGGCGCCAAGCGCCAGCGTGTCGCTCGAGAAGAAGATCGCATCGATATCGCTGTGCCTGTCCGTCAGGATGGCGAGGGCATCGGCTCCGCCCTTGGCCGTGATAGGCACTTCCACCTCCATATCGCGGTGGTTTTCGAAGCCGAGCTCCGCCAGCGCTGCATGATAGCCGGTACGACGCTGCTGCAGGCGATCATTGCCATGGATCGGCGTGGAAACGAAGCCGATCCGCCGATATCCTTTCGCCGCCAGATGCATGGTCATGGCGTAGGCCGTTTCGAAATTCGAGACGCCGACGACCATGTCGAGCGGCTTGCGCCCCTTGATCTCGGAGATTTCCACGACCGGAGCGCCGCTGGAGAGCAGCAGCGCGCGTGCGGCTTCGCTCTGCACGAAGCTTTGCAATATCATGCCGGCGGGCCGCCAGCCGAGCAGTGTCCGGATTGCTTCTTCTTCCGCTCCTGGCGTGAACTCGCCCTGGACCAGCAGCATCGAATAGCCGCCCTCGTGGCATTCATCCGACATGCCCTGGACCTGCTCGGCGATGCCGGAGTTGATCAGCGGCGGAACCACGGTCCCGATCATCCGGCCCGTGCCCCTCATGGAGGAGGCGAGCCGGTTCGGAACGAAGCCGGCCTTCTCGATCGCCTCCAGGACCTTGGCGCGTGTCTCGGCCGACACCATGTCGGGGTTGGAAAGCACCCGTGAAACCGTCATGGGTGCGACGCCGACGCGCTTTGCGATCTCGCGTACGCCGAGCCGCTCTCCAGTTTTTTTGTCGCCGTTGCGCGTTTTGCCGGCCATCGTCACGCTATCCCAGGCGCATGCATCTATCGCGCTCCTACGATAGTTCAGCCTTGGTTATCGATTGCTTGCAAGCTTCAAGGTGCCGGTGAATTCATCCCGCCATGTCGTGTCCCACAGCGACGGGAACGCAAGTGGCTTGTAGGGGTGGGCGGCGAGCGTCGCGGCGTCCAGCTCGATCCCAAGTCCCGGCTTGTCCGGGAGCGAGAAGCGTCCGTTGCGCAAGGGATTCCACCCGCTGACCATGTCATTGCGCCAATCGACATCGAACTCCGCGAAACTCTCGAGCATGAGCATGTTTGGCGTGGACCAGCCGAAATGCAAGGCGGCGGCGAGCGCGACCGGACCGATCGAGCAATGCGGCGAGACTGCCATGTCCTGGGTTGCGGCGAGCGCCGCAACTTTCTTGGCCGCACTGATCCCCCCGCAATGGGCGACGTCCATCTGCACGACGTCGCAGGCGCGCAGCGCCGCGAGCCGGGCGAAATCGGCGATCGTGTACAGCCGCTCGCCTGCCGAGATCGGTAGGCTCGTGGAGGCTTTGACCTCCTTGAGCAGATCCAGATTCTCGGGCGCCACCGGCTCTTCGCACCAATGTATGTTGTAGCAGTCGAGCTTGCGGATGAACCGGATGGCATCGCCCGCAGCAAGCCGGCCGTGCAGCTCGATCATCAGCCCGATCTCCGGCCCGACCGCCTTGGCGACTGCATCGATCACGGCCAGCGCGTGCCGCTCCTGCTCCGGGCTGAGGAACTTCCATGCCGTCGTGAAGGGGTCGAATTTCATCGCGCAGTAGCCGAGCGCTGCCACCTCACGAGCGCGTTGGGCAAAGTCCTGCGGTTGCTCGCAGCCGCCATACCAGCCATTGGCATAGGCAAGCAGCTCCGGCTTGGCCCTGCCGCCGATCAGTCGATAAACCGGCTCGCCGGTCGACTTGCCGATGATATCCCACATGGCGATCTCGGTTGCCGAGATGGCGGTCATGACGGTCGAGCCGCCCTGATACTGGTCGCGGACCATGTCGCCGACCACGGCCTCGATATCGAAGGGGTCCTTGCCGATGATGCGAGAGGCGACCCATTCGTTGAGCAGAAGCTCGACGGCTTTTTCCTGCCATTCGAGCGTGGCCTCGCCGATCCCCCTCAAACCGGTGTCGGTCGTCAGCTCTACGAAGAGATAATTGCGCTGGCCTGCATTCGTGCAAAAGGTCTCGAGCTTGACGATCTTCATGGCATGAGCCCTTCAATGGAAAGGTCGATCTCCGCACCCCGCTCCAGCGACATGCGGATGGCGTCGATCAGTGCTATCGCGGCGGCGCCGTCGCAGCCGTTGGATCCGAGGGTTGCGAGGCCGCGAAGCGAATCGAGGACGTTCTCCAGAAGGCCTGAATAGCCGCCGAAGCTTTCGTCGAACATCAGCGTGTTAGGCACCGATGGCCGCCAGCTCCGGGCGGGAGCGGCCTCGCCGTCGTGAAGCGTCAGCTCGAACTGGTCGTCGACCACCAGGAAGGCGTTGCGGCCGAAGATCTCGACCCGTTCCCAGGGCGCGAAGCTCAGCCCGGTTGCGCTGGTCATGATCGTGCCTATGGCGCCGGAGACGAAGCCGAAAGAAACGACCGCACTCTCCAGCCGGCCATCGTCCTGAAAGGTGCCCTGCGCGCTTAGCCGCGCGACCGGCCCCATGAACCACAAGAGCAGATCGAGAAGATGGACGGTACCGCCCTCCAGCAGGTCGACATAAGGGTAGCCCAGTGTGAACTTGCCGGTGAAAATCGTGGGCCGGTCTTTCAGGGCACCGGCGTCGATCAAGGCCTTGGCCTGAGCGTAGGGTGGCGAGAAACGCTTGTTGGCAACGGCAGCGAGCAGGACGCCCCGCTCCTCTGCAAGCCGCGCGAGCGACGAAGCCTCGCGATAGGACCGCGCCAGCGGCTTCTCGACCAGACACGAGACGCCCCTCTCGATCGCCTGCTCTGCAAGCGGGACATGGAAGCTGTCGGAGGAAAGCACGAGCACGATGTCGACTCGCGTCTTAGCGAGAAGTTCGGACAGCGTAGCGAAGGCCGGTGCTGCGCACAGAGAAGCAGTCTTCTGCCGTCGTGCTTCGTCCGGATCGACGACCCCGGCGATAGCAAGAGGTTCGCCGATGGTTTGCAGTCGCCGGATGGCGGGAACCCACTTTGCCTGTGCGACTCCCCCGCAACCGGCGATCGCGATGCTGAGCGGCCGCTTCGCCGCCCGCTCCGGCGTTCCATTCACGCCGTAGACATCGGCACGACCGAAGGCTGCCTCATAAGGCGTGTGGCCGAAGTCGACATAGGGGAGATCTTTCACGGCTGCACCGAGGAGTGCGCCAGGACGCGCTGGGCGAGGGCGCGCAGCGTCAGCGCAAGCAGGATACACGCGCCCTTGACCAGGAAGAACTGGGCATCCCCCATCTGAAGGCCCGAAAGCCCGTTGTTGAGAATGGCGAGGAAGAGAACGCCGACAACCGTGTCACGCAGGCGGCCCGTTCCGCCGCGGAACGACGCTCCGCCAATGATGACGGCGACGATCGCATCGAGCTCCAGCCCGAAGCCGGCCGTCGGCGCCGCCGCTCCGAGCCTGCCGAGCATGACGATCATGCCGGCCGATGTGAACAGCGACATGATCACCAGGATGGCGAAGCGAAGCCGCTTGTCGCTGACACCGGCCTGACGAAGCATGCGCGGATCGCCGCCGAGGGCGTAGATACGCACGCCAATCGGCAGCCGTGAGAGGATCAGCCAGCCGGCGAGGAATGCGAGCGCCACGAGAAGCACGGCGGGTGTGAAGCCGAACGCGACAGGCGTGTTCATGACCGTGACAAAGCTCATCGGGAAGGCGATCGTGCTTGCATTGGTGAGCGACACGGCGAGGCCTCGTGCCCAGATCCATGCGGCCAAGGTGACGATCAGCGGGTCGAGGCCGAGCCCACCGACGATTGCGCCGTTGAGGGCATAGACACCCACGCAGGTCGCCACGCCGGCAAGCAATGCGAGCGGGACCGGCACTCCATGTGCGGCAGCGAGTGCGGCGCCGACGGCACCGAGGACTGCCACCGATCCCGGGGAAATATCGATGACACGAGACACGATGCCGATCATCGCGCCGACGGCCACGATGGCGAGCGCAGCATTCTGCTCCACCAGTGCAATGAGATTGGCCGTGGTGAGGAATTTGGGGTTCATCAAGGCAAACACGAGCGCCAGAAGCAGCGTCGCGGCTCCCAGTGCACCGTGCACCAGAGCCGCCCCGGTGCGCGACAGTTTGGCGAATTCATCCGTGAAGGCCTCGCCCAGGGCGGCATCGGCCCCTTCGCGCTGCTGGAAGAGCCTGCCTCCGACCATGGCGGCGAGCAACAGCAGGCCTGTTGCCGTGGTCTGCCAGGTTCCCGGTACTCCGCGGATGGTCATGTAATTGAAGACCATCATGAGGATGAGCACGCCGACCACCGTCTGGCCGACGGTTATGCGTCCAGCCGGGAGGCCGCCTGCGCCAAGGGCGACGACGGCGATGGCGAAGAACTCGAGGCCTGCACCGATCGAGGGGCTGATCAGGCCGGTACGCGCCGCGACCAGAACGCCGGCCGCTCCGGCGAGCGCGCCGCAACCGATATAGGCCAAGGCTCGCAGCCGGTTGACGCGGATGCCCGCCAGGCGCGACGCGACCGGCGCGTCGCCTACCGCATGCAGGCGTCGGCCCAGGGTCGTGAAACGCAGGACCAGGAAGGCCAGGATCGCAGACAGGATTGTCACCAGTGCGTCCAGCGGGACGCCGGCGATGGTCCGCCGCGCGAGATCGTCGAAGATCGGCCCCTTTATCTCGAGCCAGGAATTGTAGCGGCCGAGGGCGACCAGGCTGAGGCCCCGGACCATGATCATGGTGCCCAGCGTGACGATGACCGGGCTGATCCGCAGGCCCTCGACGAGCAGGGCATTCAAGGCGCCGACCGCCGCACCGATCCCGATGCCCATCAGCACCGCGATCGCCGGATGCATTCCCTCCGCCAGACCGATACCGGCCAGGGTAGCCGACGCGATCACGACCGACCCGACTGACAGGTCGATCCCGCCGACCAGGACGACCAGCATCATCGCAAGACCAAGCATCAGCACGGATGCTGACTGCCGAAGAATATTTGCCGCATTTCCCGGCGTACCGAAGACCGGCGATGTCGCCACGAAGGCCAGGCAAAGCACAACGGCTGCGACCAGCGTCGCGTTGCGCGCAATGAGGCCTCCGAAGCGCGGCGGCTGGGAGCGGGCTGGCAAGCTCGTCTCCGCGCTCATGCCGGCTGTCCGCCCTGGATAAGGATGTTGAGCTTCTCTTCATCCACCTGCTGAGGGCTGGTCTCGCACGTGATGCGGCCCTCCCGCACGATGATGATGCGGTCGGCCAATGCAAGCACCTCCGGCAGGTCGGACGAGATGATGACGAGGGACTTGCCCGCCCTGGCGAGCGCATCCAGGCGGCCGTAGATCTGGGCCCGGGCTCCGACATCGACGCCTCGCGTCGGCTCGATCAGGACGAAAACGCTGGCGTCGGCAAGATGCCAGCGCGCCAGGAGCGCCTTCTGCTGGTTGCCGCCCGATAGGGTGCGCACGGGCACCTGCTGCGAGGCCGCAACGATCCCGTAGGTTCTGGCGACCTGGTCCGTCGCTTCGCGCTCCTTGCCTCCGCTTACGACACCAGCCCAACTGGTCCGGGTATTGAGCGAGGCGATGGCGATGTTCTGTCGAAGCGACAGGTTTGGAAGGATGCCCTCCTGTTTGCGATCCTCGGTGAGGAGGCAAATACCCGCCTCGGCGGCTTCATGGGGCGAAGCGAAAGTAAAGCGGCGGCCACCGATCTCGACATGCCCGTCTTGTGCACGCAGATCGCCGCCGATCAGACGGGCGATCTCATTTTGTCCGCTGCCGAGCAGCCCTGTCAGCGCGACGATTTCGCCGCTGCGGATTTCGAAGCTCACATCCTGCACGGTTCTGCCGAAGCTAAGCCTGCTCGCGCGCATCAGCGGCTTGCCCGGCGTGCGCAGGCTGGCTTCATAGCGCTGCATCTGCCCGCCGATCATGGCTTCGGTAAGCCGTGCCTCGGACCAGCCGGAAAGCTCGGTGGTCAACACGCATTTGCCGTTGCGCAGCACGGTAGCCGTATCGCAGAGATCGAGCACCTCCGCGAAGCGGTGCGAGACATAAAGGACGGCCACGCCCTGTGCCTTCAGCCAGGAGATCGCCTCGAAAAGCTGGTTGGCTTCGCGCGATCCGAGAGGGGCGGTCGGCTCGTCGAGGATCAGAATGCTTGGATTGGTCGAAAGCGCCTTCGCGATTTCCACCATCTGACGCTCGGCCAGCGACAAATTGGAGACGCGAGCACGCGGATCGATGCGAAGGCCAAGACGTTGAAGCACGCCGATGCTGCCGTTTCTGAGGGCGGCGAGATCGAGCAGACCGTAACGACGCGGTTCGCGTCCCAAGGCGAGATTCTGCTCGACCGTCAAATTGAGAAGAAGGCTGTGCTCCTGGTAGACAGTCGAAATTCCAAGCGACAGCGCCTGGTGCGTGCTTGCGATCTCGACCGGGCTGTTCTTGACGGCGATCGTTCCGGCATCGGCCGAGTACATGCCTGAAAGGATATTGATGAGCGTCGACTTGCCGGCGCCGTTCTGCCCGATCAGCCCATGCACCTGGCCCGGCAAGAGCGCGAGCGAGACGTCGTCGAGTGCGGTCACGCCGGGAAAGCGCTTGGTAAGACCCGTCACCTCCAGGACCGGCGAGACGCCAGGCGAGCGCGTGGTGTTCGCCGGTGGGTAGGAATGCTCGATCGCCGCCATCGTGCCGGACCCTCAAGGTGCTGCCGCCCGCAAAGCACGTCGCGGGCGGCTGCTGTGTGTCGAAGTCAATAGCTGGCGACGATGTCCACCAGTGGCTTTTCGAACGGGAATTTCTGGATGTTCGCCACCTGGTCGTTCGCGAGCTTGAGCGCCGCGTCGACATTGTCCTTGGTCACCAGCACGCCCTTGATCAGTAGTTCCTTGCGATCGTCCTTCTTTGACGCGACGATGTAGGGGAAATAAGCCTTCCAGAAGCCGGAGTACTGCGGCGCGAGAAGGACAGTGCTCTCCATGGCTCCGTTCTTTACGGCCTCGAGGCCCGGCTGCGTCCCGTCGACGGACACGATCATGACCTGGTCCTGCTTGCCGGCGCGCTCCACGACCTTGGCCGCGGGAACCGTCAGGCTGTCGCTATTGCCGTAGATCAGATCAAGGTTGGGATAGGCGGTCATCCAGTTTTCGGTGATCGAGACGGCCTTGGTCGGATCCCAGTTGGTCGGCTCCTGTGCAACGACCTTCACGCCTGGATACTGCGCCATCACGTCGGTGAAGCCGCCCGAGCGATCCGTGTTAAGCCCCTGGCCGAGCAGTCCCTGCAGGTTGGCAACTTCGCCCTTTACCTCGCCGTTATAGCGCTTCTTCAGGAGTTGGGCTGCGTATTCGCCGACGATCTTGCCCGTGTAGCGCTCGTCGAAGCCAAGGGTCGCGGCGCACCCGTCGATCTTGGAATGCAGGCAAATCACGGGGATGTGTGCGGCCGCCGCCTTGGCCATGGTGGGGCCGAAAGCAGCTGCGTCGATGAAGTTGATCGAGATCACGTTCACGCCTTCGTTGATCAGGTTCTCCATGGCCTGGATCTGCTTCGTCACGTCCCCTTCGCCGCTGGTCACCACGAGGTCGAAGCCGGCGCGCCTTGCCGCCTCTTTTGCGCCCTCCACCTCGCCGAGATGGAAGGGGTTCGAAAGGTCGATCTGGATCAGCCCGACCTTGACCTTGTCCTGGGCAAGAGCGGCAGTGGACATCAGAGCGACTGCAGCGGCAGCCGCCAACAGCTTTTTGAACATTCTATCCTCCCTAATGCGCCCGACGAGGGCGCGATAACCGCCCCTTATACCGTTGAGCATGGGAATGTTATCGGTAACATTCTCATGTGTCAATCGTCGGATGGTAGGCCCTGGCGCAGGCTACTACGCGGATTTTCGGGTGCTCTGGCGCTCGATGATGGTGAAGCCGAGTTCCTGCCGCTCGGCGGTGGGCTTGGCGGAGAGCCGCCCGACGATCATCTCCCCGGCACGTCGTCCCATTTCCAGTGCGGGCACATGCACCGTCGTCAGCGTAGGGGATACGACTCGCCCGATCTCGAGGTCATGAAAGCCGGCAATACCGATGTCTCCAGGAACGGCAATGCCCATGTCTCGGCAGGCGAGGATCGCGCCCACGGCAAACACGTCGCTGGTGAAGAACAGGGCGTCAGCGCGAGGCGTCTGATCCCGGACCGCACGCAACGCTCTGGCGCCAGTCTCCGGAAGGATGGCGTCCTCGTCACGGACCACATGCACCGGCAAAGGTCCAAGCCCTGCGTCCTCCATCGCTGTCCTGTAGCCTTCGGCGCGATGCCGGGCCCGTTCGTTGTTTTCGCTCGGGCCGTTGACGAACACCACATTGCGGTAACCGGCCTTGAGGAGCTGTGAGGTCATGGCATGGGCCGCCTCACGGTTCGAGTAGCCGACGACCATGTCGACGGGCTCGTCACCCGTTTCCCAGGTTTCCACGACCGGGACGCCGAACGTCCTCAACAGATCGCGCGCGCCGGGCGTGTGGGTGAGACCGGTCAGCACCAGCGCGTCCGGCCGCCGCTCCAGGAGCGAGCGGATCTGGCTCTCCTCGACGTCGGTGCGATAGGAGCTCGACGAGACGATCAGATCGAGGCCCGCCTCGGACAGCACGTCGGAAAGTCCCTCCATCGTATCGGCAAAAAGCGAATGGCGAAGGGTCGGAACGATTGCCGCCACCATGCCGCTGACGCCGGCCGTCAGGCTGCCGGCAAGCCGGTTGGGCACATAGCCCATCGCTGCGATCGCCTCCGAGACGCGGGCGCGTGTCGCCGGCGTTACTTTCTCGGGGTGTCTCAGCACCCGGGAGACGGTCATCTTCGTGACGCCAGCCAGCGCTGCCACCTCGGCCATGGTCGCGCCAAATCCCTGGCGACTCGATCTATCGTTCTCAGGCAAGATCGACCCTCGCTTTCGCTGCGATTAGACTGCACTTGCCCCGTTGCGTCCAGCTTGCCCACCGCTATGATACCGATAACATCGGAGGCCTGCATGGAACTGTTCGGACGGGAATGGCGGGAAGACGAGCTGCGGCGTCGCGTCGGCCACATGTCGCAAGTGGCCGGCGTCAGATTGTTGACCTCGGACAATGGGCCTTCGCGTGGCGTTCGGCTGCTGGAGTTCCGGACGGGGACAGGCTTCACCTTCGAGATTGCGGTCGACCGTGGTTTCGATGTCGGCCGATGCGACTATCGCGGCGCCTCGCTGGCCTGGATTCCGCCCACCATGCTGCCTGCGCCATGGTTCTTCGAGGATCAGAGCGGCTTCGGCTGGCTGCGCGCAGGCCTGGGGGGCTTCAACAACACCTGCGGGCTCATCCACATCGGCAACCCGGAGGAAACGTCTGTCGCGCACTACAATTTTCCCGCGCGCCCGACGGAACGCTATGGCGTCCATGACCGTGCGGCCCTCATTCCAGCCGAGCTCGTTTCCTTTGGCGAGCGCTGGGAGGACGGCAGGCTCGTGCTGGAGGCCGTCGGGCGGGTGACCCAGGCCCAGACCTATGGGGAGAACCTGGTCTTGACGCGGACATATCGCTCCGAGCTCGGAGCATCCTGGTTCACGATGGAGGACGTCGTCGAAAACCGGGGCTTTCTGCCGACCGAGCACATGTTGCTCTACCATATGAACATCGGCTTCCCATTCGTCGATGAGGGAGCCGAATTCATCGCCCCGGTATCCGGCACTCCGCAGCTGCTGTTCGGAACGGCTGAAATGTCGGATCCGGCCAGTTGGTCGCGCTTCATTGCACCGCAAAGGAATTGGGTGCAGCAGACCTTCGAGCACTCCATGGTGCCCGACGAGGATGGGCAGGTGGAAGTGGCGATCTATAATCCGCGGCTGTTCGGCGGTACCGGCCTCAGCGTGCGCTACGACCACGCGGTGATGCCGCGCTATATCGAATGGCGCATGATGGGCGAAGGCCAGTACGCCGTCGGTGTCGAGCCCTGCACCAACGGCTTCGACCGGCAGAAGGTGCGCGAGGCCGGTGAGCTGATCGTGCTTCAGCCGGGGGACAGGCGGAGCTATCGGACGCGTGTCGGCATTATCGGCGCCACGGAAGCCGAGGCGCTAAGGGCTCGAAGCGGTTAGCTTGGCCGAGGATTTAGGGCCTTCTGGTTTGAGCTTCACAGCTGCATTGTAAATTTTGACCGTTGGCGCTGCCCCTCACTGCCCTGCCGGGCATCTCTCCCCGCAAGCGGCAGGGCTGTCCGGGGAAAATTTCTGGTGAATCGAAATGCCGCAGGCGCATGCCCCGCAAGACGGAGATTTTCCGTCTACCTTCTGGTTGTCGAGACTCAGAAAGGGGACGGGGCATGCGCTTTTCACCTAGCATTCTTGGCAAGCTGGTTGAACCGATCAATCGCCGTCGCTTCCAGGCGATTGTGGATAGC